>CAJQQM010000021.1 GCA_905480485.1 uncultured Aureispira sp. | reverse complement strand
TTGGAACAACGAAAGGAACGCATACGAAATTTTGAAGGCTGCCAATTTTTAGAGATATGGCAAGATAAACATCAACCTGAAATTGTTTTTACGCACAGTCATTGGTCATCAGAGGCTGCACTTGATGCATACAGGAAATCTAGTTTCTTTAAAGAAACTTGGACATTCACCAAATCTGGTTTTGATAAAAAGGCCGAAGCTTGGACGGTTCAAAGTGTGCACCGATTACCCTGATCTTTTCTTTTGGGACAAGCTTCAATTTTTATCGAGTATCCTTCCTGTTTAGGCTCGAATACTCATCATCGCCTGCTTCAAGTATAAAAGCATTTTCAGGAACAGTATAATTCTCAGGAAATACATAGGCTACGATTTTGCTGGTTCCAAAACGCTTGATATTTACAGCATTACTTTGATTTCCGCCTAAAATCAGCAGTTTGTCACCTTGTTTGCCCACTACAAATCCTACATGCCCTTTCCATCCTGGTCCAGGACCATCCCAATCTATAACGGCAATAGCACCATAGGCAGGCTTACTAACTTTTTTACCGTATTTTCTCCAGGAAATCGCCATTGCGCTTTTGGTACCACCTTGACCTGCTTTTAGCATTACCCAGTTTACAAAAGAAGAACACCAAGGTGTTTCGTCATTATTGGTAATTCCGGTAGTAGCATGGTACTCCATAACTCTAGGATTGTGCTTGGTTTTACTCGTGTTTTCTTTGGTACCAATTTCAGCTTCTGCTATCGAAATCCAATTAGGTTTCTGGTGAGGCCCTTTCTTTTGGCTATTTTTTTCTGCCGGTTGTTGGCCTCCTTGTTCGCCTTTCATTAGAGCGTTCCATGTGGTTCCCTTGGGGTCTATTCGACCATCTGGACTCCAAAACCCTAAGTTCTTTTGATAATTTTCAATAGCAAGGATTGTTTTTTTGCCACAGAGGCCATCAATTAGAATTGAAAAACCATTTTTGCTCAGTAGGGATTGCACAAGTTCTACATCTTTTTTAAGATTTTCACCACCCTTCCCAACAGAATCTTTGAGGCTACTAGCTATTGCTTGCTTGCTCTCTTTACTTGGTTTTTTTTGATCTTCCTTAGGGGGTAAAGTTGTTTTAATCAATGCCTTCCAAGATGATTTACCTGGGTTGATGAGTCCATCGGGCTTGAAACTTCCGAGGCTAGTCTGAAAGGAAATAATAGCTTTTATGGTAGATGGGCCACATTGACCATCAACCGTAAGTTTAGCACCTTTTTGATTGAGTAATGTTTGAATAAGAAGCACATCGGCAGGCTTATTCTTACCGTTTTTACCCACCGAATATTGAATCGATTTTGTGGCTTGTGAAATTTGCACAGGGGCCTGAACATTCCGTATTTTTTGGTTGGTATTTATGAGCGATTTTTTTGTCTGAATAGAAGCTTCAATTTTTGATATGAGAGCTTCCATAGCTTTCATTTGATGGCTTTCTTCAGCAGAAAAGGTACCATCCTCCGCTAATAATTTCTGGTAATACCGTACTCTTTTATTTAGTTTACTTACTTGTGTACTTATTTTTTCAAATTTCTCTAATTGTTTAGACATTTTTATAAATTTATTGAATTATAAAAATGACTCTTTCGAATACTTTTCTAGAGCCGTTTAGTCGGTTTTATTGGGGAGACTTGTAGCCTTTGTAAAGAGTTTAAATATAAGGAGAAGTTAATGTGTTTCAAAATTTAATTTTAAAATATTTAATCGTTTGAGATTAAAATTATGCCATGAGTATAAATAGCTAATTTTAAAACTATTGTTTACTCTTGAAAAATATCAAATGAATGAAAGGCAGTGCCTGCAGTTGTTTTTTGAACGATGGTAGGATTTTCCGAAAAGTCGATCGAATTATAAGTAGTTTGGTCTTTGTGTAAGAACCAGGACCGATTTGTTTGATTGTATTCAAAGCTTAGGGTTCTCTTGATGCGTTTGTTTTTTGTCCATGAATGTACGACTTGGAAAAAACGGCCCTGTTGATGCATACTCAAATAACTATCTTTGTCTTTTTGATGATAGCCAAATGGAAATACGACACGATGATTGCGTTCTATTTGTGCAAGTTTGCCACTTGGATAACTTGCTACTATTAACAGAACTTTTGAAAAGCCTGTACCTTCATTTTCAAAAGATTTTTCCTGTTGGTGTTTGAGCAATAAAATATAGTCGGTGTGCTGATCTCCATTAAAATCAAAAGCTAATGAATCTTGAATGCTATAATCCGATTCATATAATTGATGCAATTCAGAGGCCTTTACCATTTTGGTAGTTAAGGGTCTGCGTAGTTCAACATTACTATCAAGGGCATTTTGTGTATCTTCTGTGCATGAATAAAGCACCGTGATTAGTAATAATAACCATATTGTTGAATTGTGGTGCATGGATCGAATATTAGCGAAGGGGAAATGAGAGTAGGTATAAAATATACGAAATTATCCGGACAAGTACCCGATTGCCCTCAAAAAAAAGCACTTCGAAGGAATTCGAAGTGCTTTAATATATTTGATTTGTCCAATGATTTGGTCTACATCATTCCAGGCATACCGCCGGGCATACCGCCGGGCATAGCAGCAGGTGCTCCATTCTCTTCAGGTATGTCGTTTACAACACATTCAGTTGTTAGAATCATAGCGGCAATAGAACCAGCATTTTCGATCGCTACTCTAGCTACTTTTGTAGGGTCAATGACTCCTGCAGCTTTGAGGTCTTCAAATTGCTCAGAACGAGCATTGAAACCGAAAGAACCTTTACCTTCACGAACTTTCATAACAATTACCGATCCTTCAAGGCCCGCATTATTAACGATAGTACGTAGTGGAAGTTCTAAAGCTATTCTAACGATATTTACACCTGTTGTTTCATCGTCGTTGATACCTTCAAACCCATCTAGTTCATCGATAGCACGTACAAAAGCAACACCTCCACCGGCTACGATACCTTCTTCAACAGCAGCGCGGGTAGCGTGTAAAGCATCGTCTACACGATCCTTTTTCTCTTTCATTTCTACTTCGGTAGAAGCACCAATGTATAAAACAGCAACACCACCAGCTAATTTAGCCAAACGCTCTTGTAGTTTTTCTTTGTCGTAATCAGAGTTGCTATTTTTGATTTGGTTCTTAATTTCAGCAATTCTTGATTCTACATTTTCTTTAGCACCAATACCATTAACAATAATAGTGTTGTCTTTGTCAATATTTACTCTTTCGGCCGAACCTAAATGCTCTAGTTCCACAGATTCTAAGCTATGACCTGTTTCTTCACTAATTAAAGTACCACCAGTTAGGATAGCAATATCTTGCAACATCGCTTTGCGACGGTCACCAAAGCCAGGGGCTTTCACTGCAGCAATTTTTAGCCCTAAACGTAAACGATTTACTACAAGCGTACTCAATGCTTGACTGTCTACATCTTCAGCAATAATCAACAAAGGACGTCCTGCACCATGCGCTTTTTCCAAAACAGGTACTATAGATTGTATGTTTGAGATTTTTTTGTCGTGCAAAAGGATGTAAGGGTTTTCAAATTCTGCATCCATAGATTCAGGATTTGTAACAAAATAGGGAGAAAGGTATCCTCTGTCAAACTGCATACCAACTACTTTGTCAACATAAGTTTCGCGTCCTTTTGCTTCTTCAACGGTGATTACTCCATTGATTGTTACAGATTCCATAGCCTCAGCTATTAAAGAACCAATTTCTTTGTCATCATTGGCCGAAATAGTAGCTACTTGTTTAATTTTATCAAAATCGCTCCCTACTATTTCAGAATTAGCTTTTAGGTGATCGATAACTTTATTGACAGCTTTGTCAATACCGCGTTTCAAATCCATTGGGTTTGCACCGGCAGCAACACTTTTTAGTCCAGCATTGACAATAGCTTGTGCCAATACGGTAGCAGTAGTTGTTCCGTCGCCTGCTACATCAGCAGTTTTGGCAGCTACTTCTTTAACCATTTGTGCGCCCATGTTGGCAATAGGGTCTTCTAATTCAATTTCTCTAGCAACCGAAACACCATCTTTAGTTACATGCGGTGCACCGAAGCTTTTCTGAAGAATGACATTACGGCCTTTAGGGCCAAGGGTTACCTTTACGGCATCAGCAAGGGCATTAACCCCATCTTGTAATTTGTTGCGAGCGTCTCCGCTAAAGCTAATATTTTTAGCCATTTTATATTATTTTAGTTTTTTAAATTATTTTGTACGAATACTTCTTTGTTAGTCGAGTATCAAAAGGATATCCTCTTCTTTCATAATCAAGAAATCTTCTCCTTTGTGGGAAACTTCCTGACCTGCATATTTGCCATATAAAACAACATCGTCAATTTTGACGGTCATGCTGTTGTCATCTTTGCCAGGACCAACGGCTACAACGGTACCTCTTTGAGGTTTTTCTTTAGCTGTATCGGGAATAATAATCCCACCTTTTGTTAATTCTTCTGCCTCGGCAGGTTTTACCAAGACTCTGTCATTAATTGGTCTCATTTATCTATTACTATTTTAGGTTAAAAAAATGATTTTATAATCAATGTGTATTGATGTAATGAAATTTAGAACATCTAACACAGCATCCTAATAGCACTTCTTGTGCCAACTGTTAAATAGTGTCTTTATGTCATCTTATAATGCTTAGACTTATTAAATGGTGTAATTTTGGCAGATATCCTTCCTCAAGGGATAAATTATCTGTCAGTTATTTAAATACTTCAGCCCACAGCTGACAAGTCGGCAACAAGACTAGCTCAAAAAATGCGCGATAGTTTGCCTAGGATATACCGCGCATTTTCATAGGAATCGTTATATTGTCGAAAGGCCAAGGCTATATGCAAGTTCAAGGCCTTGATAAATCTATTATTGACTCATTAGGATTCATTAGAGTAAGTACTTATGCAAATTAAAGAAATTCGACATCATCAATTACAAGCCTATATCGATTCGGAGGCCTACAAAAAAGATGCGCATATAGCGATAAGTAAACACCGTGCATTATCGCATATTCGCAATCCACGGGCGAAGGCAAATGATCTTGTATTAGTACTCGTTTATCAAGACCTTGAGATGGTGGCTTATCTTGGTGTATTTGCTGATGATTTGCACTTTGATGCAGGAGTCGAACATGTAGGTTGGTTGTCTTGTATGTGGGTCAATCCAATGATGAGAGGAAAGGGCGTTGCTAAAAAATTGATTCAAACGGTCTTTGAGGCTTGGGAGTATAAAATTTTAGTGACCGAATTTACGCCTGCCGCTGCAGGCCTTTATCAGCGAACAGGACAATTTATAGATTTAAAAAATCAAGCAGGATTACGGGCTTATTTGAGGCCTAATTTAGCTTATTTGTTGCCCAATAAAAATCCGAAATACTTGCCTTTTAAGGGCCTGCTCACCTTGTTTGATTTTGCAGCCAAACTGCCGAATTATCTTCGGTTAAAAGGGCATCGATATTCCCTTCCAACTTTTGAGTACTTATCCGAAATTGATGCCGAAAGTTGGCAGTTTATACAACAGAATACAAGGCCAAACTTAGTAAAGCGAAATAAAGAAGATTTGAATTGGATGCTAAAAAACCCTTGGTTGATTGCTGCACCTATGCAGGACCACTCCGCCGGTCGGTATAGTTTTACGGCCCTTGCCAATCGATTTCAATTCCTTAGTATTAAAGTTTTTGATGAGGCCTTGCACCTGCAAGGTTTACTCATATTAAGTATCAAAGATCGACAACTAAAAATTCCCTATTGTTTCTGTAAAGAGGGCACAGAAAAAACAATGTTGCATCTCATTTATCATCATATGATTATTTTGGATTTAGATATGTTTACGGTATACCAACCCGCTTTAATCGATGTCCTTAAAAAAAACAAACATCCATTTTATCACATCCGGAATTTTAAACGAAGGTATATTGTTGGAAAAGTACTCGAAGATAAACTTAAAACAAATCAGGCTTTTGAAATGCAAGACGGCGATGCAGATGCCGCTTTTACTTAATTAACGTATGGCGCAAACGTATAGACTCGAATACAAAGGAATAAATGTAACCATAGCAAAGGAACCTTTTGCCGGCGGTGGAGAAGGAAACCTATACGCGATTGTTGAACCTCTATCCTTGATGAATCATGTGGCTAAAATTTATCACGACCACAAACGAACTGAGGAAAGACGTCAAAAAATTAATTATTTGGCTCAATACCCTCCGGAGGAATTGTTTGCGGATGGTGCCGAACAGCCTTCTATCGTTTGGGTAGAGGATGCTTTATACGATGAGCATAAATTTGTGGGGTTTATCATGCCTTTTACCTCCGGAGAAAAACTAGAGATATTATGTACTACAAAAATACCTAGAAAATTAAGGAATGCTTGGAAAAGATTTGATTATAAACGTTCTGATCAGGCATTAGATCGTCGTTTGAAGTTAGGCTTTAATATTTGTGCCGCTATTTACAAAGTTCATAGCATGCAACGCTACGTTTTGGTAGATATGAAACCCGACAATATTGTAATTCAACCTAACGGTTTGGTGTCGATCGTTGATACAGATTCAGTAGAAGTGGTTGAAGATGGTCAGAGTTTGTTTGATGCACCGGTAGCGACCCCTGAATACACACCACCCGAACATTATAGAACATTAGAATATGACCCTACCGAAAGAGATACTTGGGATCGTTTTGGATTGGGCGTCATTCTTTATAAATTATTGTTTGGGATACATCCTTTTGCAGCTAGTTCAAAGCCACCTTTTGACCACTTAGTTAGCCTCGACGACAAAATAAAGGAAGGTTTATTTGTTCACGCCCCTGCAGGACTAGATTCCTTTCAAATTATTCCTCCACCGCATCAAAAGTTTAGAGAGATAGACCCGAATCTACAGGCATTATTTATCCGATGTTTTGTAGACGGTCATCAAGACCCCGAACAACGTCCTACTGCCCAAGAATGGTGTGCGACAATTTTAACAGCCTTAGACGACGAAGCCGCCTTCAAACGTTACGCACATGTATTGGGTTTTAAGGGCGGCATAAATCAGCCTCGGTTCAAGCGTCCATCTAAAGAAATTCAGTTTCCTGCCTACAACAACGAGATTTTAAATATGGTTGATTTGTATAATATGTCTGAGTTGCCCACATTTAATCCCAATAGGTCTCTAGTGCCGACAAAATTTGAATTTGATGCTATTGATTCTAATGTAAGTGGTACTATATTTTTTGTTTTTTTTGCCTTTGTCTTGTTTAATATTTTTGGGCCCTTTGCATTTTTATTCATTTTTTTTCAGCTACGTAAACACTACAATGCTTATCAAAATCATGCAAGTTTTATCCGTAAAAAAAAGTTGGAAATTGGCTTCAAAACTGACAAAAAACAACTGTTTAAGCAAATGAGAAAAGCGAAGGTGGCCCATCGCAAATACAAGGGGAAAGTAAGGTCGATTATGCGTTCGGCAACTACTTTACTCGACCACCTTAAACTTGAAATAAATCAATTGCAGCAATTTGTTGTCGAACAAGATGCTAAAGTGGAACAAATAGAACAACATGTATCGGCTAAGTACGAACAAATTCACCAAAAATATGTGGATAAAGCGGTTAAGAATAGAGCTATCTCTAGACTATCTTCCATCCAATCGAATTCTTTGTTGAAATTAAAAATAGCCTTTAATCAATCTTATAAGATAGCTGTTGATAGGCTAACAAAAAATAAAGATATTCGGAATCATCCTGAAATGCAGCAAGGAAAGATTGCGGTTGAAAGCCTACTTGCTAAACAAAAAAAATCGATAAGCCAAGCATTAAGTGAGGCAATAGAAGCCCTAAATCATGAAGAAGAACTGGCCTTAGATTTGATTGAGAATAGTCTGGAGGAAGAAGCAAATATAGAACAGCATATTCGGCGTTTATGGACAGGATATAGAAGAATACAAGCCAAAGATATTACAGCTGCGCTGAACTATTTTCATCAAGAGGGATTAACATCAATTCGTCAAATCAGTTCGATTGACAATCGAGCTAAGTCCATACTACTAAAAAATGGCAAGGAGATTTATTTAAGACCTGTGAAAAATGCTAAAGTGGTACTCCGAAACTTTTGGCAATGGTACGATGAAATTAAACACAAAAGGCAGGCCTTGCGCAGTAAAGAATCATCTGTTAAAGACCGTTATCGAATAAAAATAAAAGCCTTGGACGAAGATAAGCGCCATGCACTTAAAGATTTGGAACGCACAAAATCAAAGGAATTACAAGCCGTAAAAGTAGCGGTTCAAAAACAACTTTTAGGCCCTTCTTTTGAAAAATTACATACTGAATATCAAACTACACAATCTTATTTTACCGAACTCGAGCATGCATTAAAAGTAGAGGAAGAGGTTGTATTACAAGATTACGAAGCGGATTATCAACAAATTATTTTTGAAACCGAGCAACGCGTTAAAGAAGCCAAGATCAAAATAACGGCACTCGAAAATAAGTTAAAGGTTCACAGTAAAAAATTACAACATTCAGGTTCTCAAAAAAAATATCATATCTTGAAAATCGGGCTGCAGGAATTAAAACAGCAGCTGCCGATTTTAGAAAAAAAATCAGAAGAACTACAAAAATATCGTAATATAAATTTTGTAAATTACCTTAAAAAAACATTTAGTATTAAATCGTCATAAGCTAAGCTGTCTTAATTTGATCTTTGGCCTAGTTTAAACGGGAGGGAATCCTATAGTATTTTAACTTAGCAGCTAAAGCCTACCATAAACAGCTCCTTTTTTATTATATTATGGCTTCAACTACACTATTCAACGCCAAGGTGCTATGCTATTTAATTTTTTCAAAATAGATCGACACAAGTCTGTAAGCAAACTGCTAGACAAATTATTGCCTAACACACCCTTGGTATCTCACATACAAAAGACACGTATTCGAACAGCTACCGCAACAAAAGGCTACAAATATTTAGCGGAAGGGACCGTGCAAAATCGAAAGTTTGTTTTGAGTGTGCATGCCAATTCTAATGATTTGGATCAACCACTTTATCAAGTAGAAATTATACTTCATTGTGAAAACCCTTCTTGGATTAACCTAAAAATGGCTGCCAATACTAGCTTGTTGGAATTAAATAAAAGTTTAGATTTGAAAAGAATTAAGCTCAACGATCTATTGTCGGACAGCTTAAGTATCGCCTGCAATCAAACAGCTTTTATTCAAAGAAGTTTTGATACTACAATGTTGCGTTTGGCTCAATCAATTGAATGGAATAAAATGCGCTACATTCAATTATCGCGTAAGCGCCTGTATATTCGATCTCAAGCCCTTAGTACAACAGCAATAGAGGCAAGTCTTTTACAAAACCTGATGCTGTTTTCTACTCAATTGCTAGATAAGACAGACCAAGTAACCCCTTAAATTTTGATGTTTTTGGGGAGGGCGAGTTCAAAAAATCTAAATATTTATATCGACGATTAATATAGCAAGCAAGAAGTGGTTGATTTGGATAGGGGGGTGGGAGACGGAGATAAAAGAATTTTAAATGCCCGCAGGGAGACAGCGTAACGACGAAATAAATTAGCCCTCTTTGGCTTCAAGATTGCTCACTAATTCGTAAACAGTCATCATTTTAAGGGTGCTTTCTTCTAAGGGGCTCAAATCGATTTTGACAAGATTAACGGCCTTACTTGCTATTGCGTCGGGAAGGGCAATTTTAGCTATTTCCTCCTCTCCAATAAATATTTTGTTAATTCCAGTTGCAGCATGCCGAACCACTTTGGCATGCTCGTCATTTTTTAAATCATAAAACACACCATTTTCACGGATGAGGCCTTTTTTCTGGTTGTCTATACTTACCTCTGTGCCTTTGTTTGTAATCCTGAAAATGTATTCGTGGTCTTGAGATAAGATATAAATTACAGCATTTTTACCTGGGCCAATATAATTTTTGTAGGCATAGGCAAAAATAGGGTCGGAAGCGGCAGATAAAAATACTCCGTTGCCTGTCCTAGCGTTGTCCTTGGTTAATATTTGATCAATTTGATTGGATGATATCTCATCAGTCCAAGGCATAAAGCCTCCTTTAAATTGGCTGATTTTCTGTTTTAATTCGATTAAATCTTCTTCTACTTCGGATGAGCTCGGTTGAACATTTTTCAAAAACTTCAGCATGAAATAGATACCCACAGCTGCTAACAATACAATAAATAAAAAAAACTTCATATCAAGAGATTAAGTAAAACAGTAAATTAAGCCATTATCTAGGCTATTCAAGAAGTCTAATTTTGCTGGATTTTATACACTTTACTACAAACTTTACAGTAGTTTTTAAAAAGATATTGTTTGGCATGCGGCATATCAGCCGACGGATTTTTTTCGTAGTCAATTTTGTCAAAGTCGGGGTTGCCGACTAAAGATTTGTTGTGCAAGCCACAACGTTCAAAAGTAGCTTTGCCACCGTTAGCTGAACGGTCTTGCGCTTCAAAAAATTGAGCCTCTTTAGACATGACACGGGTGCATTTGTTGCAGTATCTGCGATAATTTAATTGGTAGGCAAATGGATATTCATCTCCTAGCGTATAATCAGATGCATTAGCCCGGTAATTGTCACTCAAACTCATGTGTTTACTATGAATTGGGCAGCGCGTCATTGTGTTTTTTTCCTCTCGGTTGAGGCCACTTACTTGTGCGACAATAGTGGCAGATGCATTTCCGTCTTTAGCAGCCTTTGCTTTCTTTTCTTTGGTAGGTTTTTCAGCATTGTCATCTTGTGCATAGGAATTGTTATTAAAAACCAAACAAAGAAGTAGACTGAAGGCCCAAAATAAATGGAAGGTATAGCGGTTCATGATAGAAAGTTTTGATGTAAAGTAAAACAAAGGAGCTTTGAAAGCTAAAATTTTAAATTTGCTCTTAAGTAGGAGTAGCTTAAATATACAAAATGATTGGAATTTTGACAATAAATCTCCTAAAATGCATGATGATTTGAACGGTTATTTAAAATGAAGCCCTAGATTATTAAGAAAAGCGAGTGCAAGGATAAGGGTTAGACAAATTAACGGTAGTCTTTACGAATCCTATCGAGGTTTCTTTTCGAATCTTTTGCTTTTAAGCTTTCCCGTTTATCATAGTTTTTCTTTCCCTTGGCCAAAGCTATTTCTAGTTTGGCAAAGCCCCTATCCGAAATAAATAATTTGTAAGGAATGATAGAATAGCCTTGTTCTTTAACCTTGTTATGAAGTTTCTTTAATTCAATTTTTTTAATTAATAATTTACGAGTTCTTTTGGGTTCGTGATTGTTGTAGGTGCCGTATTTATATTCAGAAATGTGAAGGTTGTGTACAAACAGTTCTCCATCCTTAATTAGACAGTAGGCATCACTCATATTTACTTTTACAGCCCTAATTGATTTGATTTCAGTGCCCTGAAGAATAATTCCTGCATGCAAAGTATAGATAAAACTATATTCAAATTTGGCTTTTTTGTTTACGATTTCGACGTTTTTGTGCAAGTCCATTTTAAAAATTGATGAAACATTCAAAAAAAAAGATAAAATATTAGGAATACTAGATATTTACTTATTACTTTTGTCAAAGTTCTGTTTGGTAAAGATGGCTAAAATATAAAGTAAATTATGTATAATTCATTTTTTTTCCAAAAAGTTCAATAACCCAATTAATTTTTACGAATCATAATATCTTCTAAATGAACATTTATCCTGCGTTCTTTATCGCAATTTTGTTATCACTCCAATTGTATTCTTGTAGTGACACCAAAACAGACACAAACCAGCCGGATAACGCTTCAGCCGAAACAACAACTGAAACAGTTGTAGACAAAGCCATTGACAAAGTAGCAGATGCTTCAGGCAAAATTACTGCATCTGTTGTAGATAAGGCCTGTGATTGTCAATCAAAAGGTAAATTAGAAGACGGTAGTATGGATATTCCAGCAATCATTGACTGCATGGGAGGTAAAAACAAAATAGAATTCGTTCAAGATTTATTGGGGTCGGAGGCAACCGAAAAAGAACGTTCAGATGCCGAAAAGGCACTTACTGAAATGATGAATATAAAATGCCCTATGTAAGTAATTGATAATCTTTATTTTTTTTGGCTATTTGAAGCCTAATTTTTAATCTTTTAATTCTAGAATAATTATGAAAACGCTGAAAGTCTTATTTTTGATGTTTATGGTAACTGGTTTTTTGGTAAGCTGTGGTGGAGAATCTACCGATGCACCTGCTGAAGAGACTACAACAGAAGAAACTACTACAGAAGAAGCTGCTACTGAAGAGGCTGCTACTGAAGAAGCTGCTACTGAAGAAGCTACTGAAGACGGTGGACACTAATCAAGTGTAAAAATATACTTCTATAGACGTATTGTCTATCAAAACACCTGGCTTATGTCAGGTGTTTTTTTTATGGGGCAGATATAAATAGGTTCTTGGCCACCTTATGGCTAATCGTACATTCTTTCGAATTTTTAATCTTTATCAACAACGAACTATCGTATTCAAATACAGTAATTACTTCAACTTGAGTTCCTAGTATCAAGTGCATTTTTTCCAAATATTGAAGAAAGGGACTAGAATGTTCTTTTACCCCAACGATAATTGCTTTTGCGCCAATTTCCAACTCGGATAAAAAGGTTTGCTTTAGTGGTTCTATATTGCCATTTTTGTCAGGAATAGGGTCGCCGTGTGGGTCATATTTTGGAAAACCCAAAAAGGCGTCTAAAGAATCTATTAATTGCTCCGATTGAATATGTTCAAGCTGTTCAGCAACAATATGTACTTCATCCCAATTAAAATTGAGTTTTTCTACCATAAATGTTTCCCAAAGACGATGCTTTCTAAGCAGTAATAAGGCACAGCAAATACCTTTAGGAAGCATCTTAGTTCCTTTGTATTTTTGGTGGTTAATGTAGCCCTTTTCTTTTAGTTTTTTGAGCATATCGGTAACCGATGCAGCAGCGGTATTCATGGCAACAGCAATCGAGTTTGTTGAAATGGCTTGCTGTTCTTTACCCCAAAGTTTATAAATCGCTTTGATGTAGTTTTCTTCTGTTGAACTTAAGGACATTAATTTGGATTTAAATTATTCAATAAAACCGTTTTTCCAATTATACAAGCTTTTTTTGAAAGGGAGGTTCAAATAAGCTGACCTATCTAATCGAAAACGATTGTTTTGTCGATGAAAAATTAATTCAAGCGGGTTGCGGTAGGCATTTGAATGATAAAACCATAGCTCTTTTTGAGCCCATTTCACTACTTTGTCAGGAGGACCAAATACAATATAGGCCATTCCTTTGTCGACTAAGCAGCCCTTTTGCCATCCACTAAACAAGGCATTCGCCTTTTGAATTCTATTGTAATAGACCGATATCAACGGTTTTGAAGCTTTATTTTTTTGTCGGATTTTTTGTGTTCGATTAGCCCAGTATGCTCGTAATTTGTTTTGAGGTTTCGTAGCTGTAGCAATCGATTGGAATTCTTGTTCGGGACACAAATAGCGCATACAATCAATACTTGTAGTTTGGGCAATAGAATAAGGGAATGCAGAAGAACTGCACAAAATAAAAAGACCTGTTTTGCTATTGCTATCCGATTGAATCCAGTAACTGCCGATTTCAGAAAACTGTATTTCTTTGTCTATTGGCACCCTAGCTACAGATTGATAGTCTTCAATAGAAACCCTAGTATCAAAGGTGTCTGTCGGCAGCTGTGCGGGTTGTGTCAAGTCTCCATAGTATTTTATATAAAGATGTGTAGTTTGTGGGTTATTATGCTGCAATTTGAAGCGTGTATTTGTTGTGACCCATTGTTGCAAAATGGCTTGGTTGTTTGTGTCAAGGATGGCAATCGTATGTGGGTTATCTTCGTTTTGAAATACGGGGATAGCATCCTCTAATTTCGAGCCGGTCTCTAAGTTGGTCAATGTTATAAAAAACCAAAACTGAGGAGGCATTTGCTCCAGTTTTATTCTAATGGATTTGTATTGGCTTGTTCTGAAATCGCGCTCGTATTCAAAAATTAAATGATTTTTACGGATGTCTTTATAACATGAAAATCCTATTTGAATGGCTTGCTTAGGAGCGTTTATCCAAAGATATGGAATGTTGTCTTGATAGATTATTTGATATTGAGCTTTTAGGGGGCTGCTGTAAGGGTTGATTTGTTGGTTTAGCACAGGGCTATCTCTGAGCGAAGCACAGGAAACAAGCACAAGAAGTATCCATAAAATAAAAATTTGCATCTCTTAAGATTTAAAAAGCTCATAAATCTAATCAAGCATCTATTCGCCGAGTATTTTGGCTCTTTTCTTAGTTTGGCGAGCAGCAATACTGATACTAATTTCATAAAGAAAATAGATTGGTATTCCTATTATCACCTGTGTCATAACATCAGGAGGGGTAACAAGCGCAGCAATAATCAATATAACGATAATCGAATGGCGCCTGTAGTTTCGCATTAAGGTATCTGTCACTAAACCCATCCTTGAAAGATAATACACAACAATAGGGAGTTCGAAGATAATGCCCACGGGCATGGTAAACATGATCATATAATTTATCAAAGACGTTGCTTTGATAAGGTTTCCGCTAGAAGCTGCATTAACCATCGGTAGTTCGTAGCCCACCAAAAAATTAATAGCAAAAGGAGCAAGCACAAAATAACCAAAACAAATACCCGTCGTAAATAAAAAACTACTTACAAGCACTATTCCATTGGCCGCTTTGATTTCTTTGCTATACAAGGCTGGTTTGATGAATTTCCAAAGTTCCCAAAGAATATAAGGGAATGCCAAAATAAAACCTCCAAAAAAACATATTTTAATATGCAACAAAAAGGCTTCTCCCATATCAAGGGTTATTAAATTGATCGGAGTTGGGCTGTAGCACATAGTGTCGCCTAAGTCGAGTTGCTTAGATAATTGACACATTAATTTGTAGGTCGGAAAATCTTCGTTGAGCGGGCCAAAAATAACATGTTTTAAAATGGTTTTGGTAGCAAAAAATACAAAAACAGCGGATACACAAAGCGCGACAACGATTCGTATAATATGAATACGCAATTCGTCGAGGTGTTCAACAAACGACATTTCTTTCGCTTCACTCGAATCTTCTGTCGTATTTGATAAGGTATTTGGCATTGTTTAGTTGTACTTTTTAAGTGTCTTAGACTAGGTTCGTAAAAGTACAAAAAAATAGCTTTAAAATTGTGCTTAGCGTTATTTTACAATGCTTCAAATTAAAAATTAACGCTGCATTTAGAGTAATTCTCTAATTGTTTCGATTAAATTTTGATTTTTGTGTGCCCCTCTATCTTCTTTAATTTCTTGTATCATTTCTTCGGTCAGCTTCAACTCTTTAAAAATATTTAAGGCATTGTTTTTTTCGGTGTTGTCTTTGCTGTGGTAGTTGCGTAAAAGTTGCTTAGCAGCTACTTCTTTTTGTACAATTGCATTGTTTTCGATAGCAGCAGTAGTATCTACTTTGGGTTGTTCTTTAGTACTAGGGCCTCTGCGAAAAACATTCAGAAAATCTTTTGGTTTACGTTCGTTAGAGCCTAAAAGTGCTTCTTCGTTAACACTAGCGTGCATTTCAAGATCCGATTGATTTACTTTTCGCGAAAGCAAAAAATCGTTTTCTTGTAGTCCCAAATCTTCGCCTTCAATGGGGTCTTTATCTTTTTTAGGGTCTCTCTTTTGTTGAGGGGCGGGCAAATTTAAGCCCTGCTTTTTAGCGTTTTCTTCAGCTAGTTGTTGGCTTAGCTCAATCGGGTCTACTTCTTTTGCTGTAGTTTCTTCAGGTGTTTCGTTTTTTGTGTTAAGCAAAGCAGTTTCTGTACTTGATTCGAATCCTTTCTCCTCTAGGTGGTAGGCCTCAATCATTTCCGCTTCGTCCATTGATTCATTCGATGTTTCTTGTTCGAGTTGATTATTGACCGATACTACTTCATCGGCTTCCCTTGATTCATATATGTTATTGATAGAAATTTTATTTTCTTCCGCTTCAGCTTCTTTTTTTTGCTTGGATGCTTTGATTCTTTTAGCCATAATACTCGATTTTTTTGTCCATTTTCGTAGTTCAATCTAAGTTTTTTTTTAGAGAATTCCTAATTCTAAAAACAGATATCCAATTAAATAGATTGCAAAAATTGTTAGGTGATTTTATTGCGTACAGTGATGATAAACAGCATGCTTATCCTTCTTCCATTTTAGAGGTATATATTTCATTTTAATGTTTTTGTGCACACAGATTTTATCCAGTTTAGGATTGTTGTGGCTGTCTAATAGCGAAACTTTAGGAAGCGTACTCAGGTCTAATGCGCTAAGTTTGTTGGTCGCACAGCGGAGGACGCGTAGGTTGGTGTTGATTCCCAATTCCAAACGATTGATCTGATTGTGGGTGCAGACCAAGGACCATAAATGATGATTGTTCTGAACGTCTAGTTTTTTGAGCTGATTGGAATCACAGTAAATTTTTTCAAGTTGCAAATTGGATTTTAAATCTAAATCCTTAAGATGGTTTTTGGAACATATCAGTTTTGTGAGTGCAACATTAAATTTCAAAGATAGTTCAGGGAGTTGGTTGTGGTTACAATTGATTGTTTTTAGTTTTGTTGCCCCTGAGGTATTTAGCGTATGTAAGTGATTGTCATTACAACTTAGGTGTTTTAACGACGGGCAATCAAGGATTGTCAAGACGGTTAATTTGTTGTCGGTACAGGTTAAAAGTTGTAATTGATGATGCTTTCCAAGTAGGAGTTCGTGTAGGTGGTTGTCCGAAAGATATATATTTTTTAGTTGATTTAACGATCGGATATCTAATTCATAAAGATGGTTGTGTTCTAGGTTTAGGTATTCAAGTTTAATATTATTAGATAGGTTTAATTTTTTGATTTTGTTGCTATAGCAGCTCAGATAATTTAAATAGCTATTGGTCGATACATCCAAGTCAAGTAAGTGGTTTTTGTTGCAGACAAGTTGACTTAATTTTTCTGCTTTTCTGAGGTCTAAATGTTTGATGTTGTTTTCGTTGCAGTGTATATCAATGAGTTGTTTATTGGCCCCTAAGTGTAGGTCTACCAATTTATTTCTACCACAAAACAAATGTTTAAGGGCAATGTTTTGGTCGATGTTTAGATGCCGCAAGTCGTTCGAACGGCAATTGAGTTCCACTAAGGCGGTACAGGCATCAATTTGTAATTTTTTTAGATGGTTATGATGACAATCTAGCCACTTTAAAGTAGCGGCATTTCCGAGTACAATAGTTTCTAAATCGTTATAATCAACACTTATTTTTTGAATTTTAGTATTGTTTTTCAAATCCAAATGATGCAAATGATTGTTAGATGCTACCAAGCTGTGTAGGGGAGAAGTGGAGGGTAGTACAAGTTCTAGTAGTTGATTTTCAGCACAATTAAGTTCCTTGAGCTTATGGTTGTTGTCGAGATTAAGTTTTTCTAGTTTGTTGTGAAAACAATAGAATGTTTCTAAGTTTTTCAAGGCACGGACATCAAGCTTACTAAAATGGTTATTAGAACAAAATAGTTCTTTGAGTTGCAGGTTAGCTTCAAGCTGAAGCAGCCCTAGACGGTTGTTAGAACAATCTAAATACTCTAATTCAGTGAACGCCTCAATTCCTTTCAGGCTTGTAATAAATGAGGTGTAGGCGGCATCTTTAGTGTTTGATAAATCAAGCCGTTGTACTTTTTGTGCATCAGCGTTCAAAATTTTACCATCTAAAATAGCAGATTGGTCAATTTTCAAATCAATCAACTTTTGTTCAAAGACAGGGTCTGTAAGCTGCGTAAATTGGTCCTGACTAAAAGATATCTGTAACAAAAGCAAAGCGGGGAGCAAGCAAAAAAAACGCATAGATTCATTTATTTTAAAAATACTATGATGTAGTAATTGTATTTAATTTATTACGTTCAAAAATACATAAACTATCTAAAACAGCGCCTTTTAATTGGCGTATTTTTAGGGGATAAAAACTAAAATTAGGCATTTTTGAAAAGTTGTGGACTATTTCAAGGCCTCAGGAAAATAGTTTAATTAATTGGAATGTCGGATTAAAACGAAAAGTTTAAGGTAACTCGAACGGAGAATAGTTGGGCATCTCTGTTGTCTAAGTATCGTAAGCGCCAAAGAGCATCTACTCGAATAAATTGAAAAATATTTTCAATACCTGCGCTAAGTTCAACATAAGGCCCTTTGTCAAAGCTTCCATAAAAAGGGCCTTCATTAAATGGGGCTGTACGGTCTTTGGATGTCTTAATAGAACGATCATAATGGTTGAGTCTGTTGGCTTCTTGGTTTTTAGCAGATAAAGTACCCCAAGCTGCCCGTACAGCAGTAACCATTCTCCATTTCAACCATTTACGTATAAATGGAATTCGATTCAATAAGAAGCCATCCCAATGATGTTCGACACGAGCATGTACAAAAAAATCACTCACAAACTCAAAACTGTTCATGCTATTAAAGGATGTTTTGTTGTAAAAGTAAGCTTCGTTACCTGGATGCGACTCTAACAATAAATAGGGCAGCGTACCAAAAATTTTACCTGCTTCTATTTGGTATTCAATCCAGCCTACAGGGCTTACATAAAACCAATGTTTTATGCCTAGACGTATCTTATGAAAACGAAACTGAGCACCTAAAACACCTTGTATTCCAAGGGTGTAGCTTAGGTCGATAATAGGGAACTTCGAACCTAGACTGAAGTCTCTAAACGGTCCGGATATTAGGCGTTCTTTATAGGCAAATCTAGCTTTTAAGACAACTTCAGTACTCCTGATTTGAGAAATGGTATCTCTTGTATTGGATTTACCTTCCTGCGGCATCAGAAATTTAAAATTTAAGCCCCCTTGTGTGCTGCTTTGATAGCCTACCGGATTGATGCGCCGGTGCAAAATGGCTATTTTGTTTGAAAAGCCTTTTTTCCAGCTGTGTTTGAACCAAAACTTACCCTCTTGTACATACATCATTTTTTGAGGAATCGCTCTTCGCAAAAAACCAGCAAATAAGCTTTGTGTTTTGCGTTCCTCAGAATTCCTGTTTTCAAAAGTAGCATCATTGACATAGCTGAGGCCTATAGCCGACCTTCTGTAGCGATTAAAAACGTATTGCAGGTTGCCACCGTATTTCCAACGTTTGTCTGCAAAACCATAGCCTGCATAGCCATAAAGCTGAAATTTTTTGCTTAATTTATTACTTGTTCCAAGCCCAAAACTCAACCGTACACCTTCTACGTCGTTCCAGGTGAATAAATTAGAATAAGGGCCTATTTTGATAGGGCCAAGTACTTTGTACCCTCCCACAATAATTTGAACAATTTCACCGAGTGTTTTGAAGATAGGTATGTTCTGTACACTGTCGACCATTTTGTACACCCCGGCTTCATTTTTACTGAGTGATTCGTGTCGGTTCGCTTGCCAAAACGTATCTGATTGTTCGAGTTGATCGTAGTTGACGTCTTCGGGGTCTAAAGACTTATATACTTCGGAAGATTGTTCTAAGTTGAGCTCGAAATCTTTGTAAGAGATTGTTTTACGACCAATAATACCCAAACCATTTTCTTTTTTGGTCGTTGCAAAATCAATGATTGTTTTTTGCTTTTTGGGCAACCAATAAGTTTCTTTGTAAGGGTCGTATTCTTGATAAATAATAATCCGATTGACCAAGTTGACATTGGCTTCCGGATTCATACGCATATTGACGATTAGTAAGGCATAATCAGTCATACTAACCCAAAAGTCACCATAAAAGGTATTTCCTGTTTTATCTTTTGGTTTAAACTTAAGTTTGTAACACCATTTGCCCTTGAGCATAGTGCTATCCATTATATAATATTTATAATAGCCAAGTCCGTTGGCAGAAAAGGGGCTTATAAACTCTTTGCCCAAGAGACGTATGGTATTATTATAGATGTTGTATTCACCGTTCATACTGCCAATAAACTCAATAATCGTTTGGTTTTTGACACCACTAACACGTTGTGCTTTTATAATATCTTTGCGTTCTAAGCCTTTGACAGAATAAGAATCGTAGATTTTCTCGGCGACATAAGCAGGAAGAAAGGGTTTTACATCGGATACAGTATCGATGTTGTCAAATATAAACTGAAGCTTTTTAAACAGCTTCATATCTTTCATTTCAGCGGTTATATTCACCAAGTCTAGTTCTACTTTAGAGTAGATTTCAGCACTATACGAATCAGTACAATGCTTCAAGTCGTTCTTTTTTTTATTTTTGTTTATTTGTCGTATAATTTCATTGGCTGGGTTTTCTCCAGCCATAACGACGACATCAACGCCTAATTCGAGCGAACTTGAACGCAACCTGAAATTAATAACTTGTTTGTTTAGGCTTAGGTCTACTTTTTTTATTAGCGGATCGTAGCCAAGTGAATTGGTGGCTAATGAATCCCCAGAATTAGGGTCCAATTCGATTTGATAAAAGCCATCAATATCGGTCAAGACGCCCGTACTTGTGCCCCAAATATATACGCCACAAAATGGCATGGCTTCTTCAGTGTCATCATCGATTATTTGACCACTTATTAAAATCGTTTGAGCGATTCCACCAAAATGACAGCATATTATCAAAACAAAAGGAAGGAAATAGTTTATGTACACGCGCTACTATGTTGTTTTTGGGAAGTGTTTAAGTGTTCTGGTTCTCACTTTTTATTTTTTGGATTAATTGTGTTAACTTTTGGAAAAGTATCTTAAATAAAATGCGGACTAATACGGATATTTATTGCCTTTAATATAGCAATTTAGACCTGTTAATAAAAGAAATAATGTATAAATCTATTTTGATTGCTGGAATTAGTTGTAGTCTACTTCTGTGGTGTAGTTTTTTGTATTATCAATCAACTAAATTACAAAACCAAGTACAGTTGTATCTTCAGTCATTAGAACTACAAATACGACAGCAAAGGGGGCTTCAGTTTCAAGATAGTTCAAGCGCAATTTCAGGGCAATCTTCATTCGTAATAAGCCTGAAAACAAGCTTTGAACGAGATGATTTTCATGGGGTGTTACTTGCAATTCAAGACCGCTTAGACAAAGACCCTGGCAATGATTACCTTTTGTTCAATCAGGCAATCGTGCTTTTGCGATTAGATGATTACGATGCCGCGTTTGATCTTTTACAAACTTTTTTTGAGCAACCCGATAGCCGCTTTCGTTTAGATGCAGCCTGGATGTTGTCGCTTATTTACATACAGAGAGAAGAAGCAGCTAAGGCTTGGCCTTTGCTTGATAGAATCATTCAAGAAAGGGGTGCTTATTTTAAAGAAGCCCTTCAATTAAAAAAAAGGGTTCCTTGATTATCGTCGATTTTGAATTTTAGACCAAGAATCTTTGAGTGCAACGACACGGTTAAAGACTCTATGTTCGGGAAGACTGTCTTTGTCAACGCTAAAATAACCCAATCTCATAAACTGAAATTGCTGACCAATCTTTTCTGCTACAAGGCTAGGTTCGGTATAGCCGTTTACCACCTTGAGAGAATCAGGGTTAATAAAGGTTTTGTAATCGACCGCCCTTTTTCTTTTTTTATCGTTTTCGTCTCTGTAGCTTTCTTTGTGGCTGTCGGGGCTAGGGTCGGTAAACAGTCGATCGTATATCCGTACCTCAGCAGGAATTGCCTGAGCTATAGACACCCAATGTAAGGTTCCCTTGGCTTTGATGCCACTTTCGTCTTGTCCAGATTTACTGTTTTCGTAATAGGTGCAATACACCTCTTCCACCTCTCCTTCATCGTTAGCTTTAAATCCTGTACAGTGTAGAATATACGCTCCTTTGAACCGAACATCTCTCCCGGGTGCTAAGCGTCTCCACTTTTTGTGCGGTTCTATAGCAAAATCTTCTTGCTCAATGTACAATTCTCTAGAAAAAGGCACGTTGCGTGCTCCCATGCTTTCGTCCTCGGGATTATTGATGACGCTTAATTGTTCTACTTTATCTTCAGGGTAGTTGCTTATGATTAATTTAAGCGGGTTTAAAACCGCCATTACCCGCGCGGCCGACTGATTTAACGCGTCTCTAACACAATTTTCGAGGGATGAAAGATCGATGTACTGATCACGCTTACTAACACCGGCACGACGTATAAAATTCTTGATGGCTAAGGCAGGATAACCTCTGCGGCGCATGCCTGAGATTGTAGGCATTCGCGGGTCGTCCCAGCCTTCAACGATATTCGAGGCTATCAAATCTTTGAGTTTACGTTTGCTAGTAATCGTGTAGGTCATGTTGAGTCTAGAAAACTCTATTTGTTGAGGTTGGTATACGCCTAATTCTTCCAGGCACCAATCGTATAATTCCCGATGAACCTCAAACTCTAGGGAACAAAGAGAATGCGTAATGCCTTCAATCGAATCAGACAAACCATGTGCCCAATCGTACATAGGATAAACACACCAATCATTTCCTGTATTGTGATGCGATTCGTGTTTTATTCTATAGATAAGCGGATCGCGCATCAGCCAATTATCAGCATTCATATCTATTTTGAGTCGTAGGGCACAAAACCCATCCGGAAAACGACCTGTTTTCATTTGTTCGAATAAATATTCATTGAGGGCAGGACTTGAATCTCTAAAACGACTTTCTCTACCCAAGCGTTTTTCGTAATCCATGGTTTCGGGAGATGAAAAATCGACGTAGGCTTTGCCCGCTTTAATTAGTTGTACTGCGTAGTCGTACAATTGCTGAAAATAATCTGAGGTAAAAAACAAACGGTCTTCCCACTCAAAGCCTAACCATTGAATATCTTTCTTAATGGCTTCTACAAAGTCTGTCTTTTCGGTACTTGGATTGGTATCATCAAATCTAAGATTGGTTTGTCCACCATATTTTTGGGCCAAATCAAAGCTCACACAAATGGCTTTGGCGTGGCCAATATGCAAAAAGCCGTTTGGTTCAGGTGGGAACCTTGTTAATACTTTTTGATTGAATCGACCACTTTCGTTGTGTTTTTCAACAATATGTTCGATAAAGTTTAAGGATTCTTTTTCTGATTCGTTGGACATTTTGTTCATCTCTTGCTGTCTTTTTTTTGACAAATATTACGCTAATTACTAGGCCAAATTTAGAACAATTTATTCTAAAAAGCAGTATTGACGCGGTTTATTTCAAGAAGGATTCTAGATTCTTTTGTTGCGGCTCAAACAGGTTAAATCGCAAAATAAAAAAAACCGAAATTTTAAAGATTTCGGTTTTGATTTATTTTAGAATTATTACTTAATTTTTGATGAATTTCCTGCATATTCGTTGTCCTGCAGTTTGAACTACTAAAATATATACCGCGGGATTGAGCTGCGCAACATCGCTTATTTCAACAAGGCCACTTGCATTTGTTTGCTGTTCTTTTGACCATATTGTTTTTCCTTGTAGATCCACGATTTTTAAGCCCACTTTCTGGTTTTCTAAGTATTTAGGCAAGACTACATGTAGGCGTTTATTTACGGGCGAAGGATAAACTTGCACGCTTGATTCCGTAAAAGCAGCTAAAGTGTTTTCGACAGCCCGAATAGGGCTGTAGCTAAGCTTGCCATCCAAACCAATCAATTTGAGCCGATAATAACTTACTTCTAATTGGCTGTTAGGATGTGAATAATTATAATCAGTTTTGTTAGCAGCTCCTGTAAGATGCGCTACAGAAGCTAAGGAACTAAAACTTGCCTGTCCTGTGTACATCACTTCTATTTCAAAATTCTGTACGAGTTGTTTTGCAGCGATCGTCCAGTTAAGCGCAATGTTTCTTGGGTCAACTCTTTTAGCATCAAATGCGATTAGTTCTAAAGGCAACAAGGAGTTGTTATTGACATTAACAACTACAAACTGTGAAAATGAGGTGAGGTTGGTATTGTTGTCAAATTGAACAGAACCGCAAGAACCAGCGGTTGCAGCAGCAGCAGCACCTCTAGAGTTGCCCCAAGTTGGCCCATAGTCATTATCGCCTCTTTTGTACAACAATAAGGGGGAGGATGCCTGTGGCAAAGCTACATCATCTTCAGATATATAACCAATTCTATTGAAACTGAGATCCGTAATTGTACTAAAGCTGATATTGTTTCCAAAGTTCTCAACAATAAAATATTCGTTGTCGACATCCCCTGCTATACTATTCCAGCCATGTGGTTTTTCAGATTCTATACGATAAACAACAATTTCTCCATCAGGGGTAGTAGTTCCAAAAGTTAATTCTACGTCTGAATTGCTTAACGAATAGCTGTTCGGCCCTGACGCTGCCACTGTAATCCGGTCGGATTGACCACCGCCTACGGCTACCTCTGAAGACCTGTAGTTGCTGCTTGTCATGCCATAGTTTGTGGCATTATTTAGATTCATAGCATCAATTACTCCATTACTACTGCCGGGCGCTAAATCATTGTTAAATTGATAGTAGGATATTAAATCAGATTCAGTTCCACGCAATGTTAAGTGCATGTTTTCTCTAATTTGAGCCTGTGAACGGGTAGAGGACCAGATTCTTACTTCGTCAATTGCCCCTTCAAAATAATGATTAGACCCACCGCCATTGTTTAAATGCGCAGCACCAATATAAAAATTTTCAGAGCTGTTGTTGATAAATTCCATAAAACCTGAAGCCACTTCTACACCATCTAAATACAAACTAATCGTACCGTAATTAAAGGTAACAGCTACATGATGCCATTCATTCTGAACAACCCCCGTAAAACTTAGTTGGCCCATATTTGGGAAATAAAATTGAATATCGTTGTTGACGACAGAGAGCACATAGCCCTCATTATACACACTCAATTCCTTGGCCATAATAACTTTTTCTGTAGCAGAAATAGTAGAGGTTTTAAACCAGGATTCTAGTGAAAAATTATCGTTTAAGTCAAGGCTAGCATGATTTCCAGCATCAATATAGTCATCGGTACCATCTAGTACTATCATGTTGCCTCTTACTTCAGTGGTTTGGTTGCTTGATTCTTGAACCACCATAAATTGGCCAATAGCGCCTATTTTGCCAAATCGGACAGAATTATCTGTGACAGCTGTGGCTATCGCTATTTTGGTCCACTCGGCAGGGCTGTTCATAGGTCTCCAGTACAAGGCATACTTGCTAGCTGTCAAATAACTGAAGGTATTGGACGGGAAGCTAAAAATGTAATCAGCGACGAGGGTTTCTTGTTTTGATGAATTGATGGTCCAAATAGTATTATCAAAATTAATAAATCCATTCGAGCCGATTGTACTGTTTGGGGCAAAAGTTTGATAGCTGATCGTGATATCTTCTATTCCACTGTGCTGAACAATACTCATAGATACATTGGCTTGACCAAAAATTTGGCTGCTCGTACCTTGAGGGACCGATGCTATCGTTTCGCTGTTCGAAGATGCAGAGGCATCATTCCCTACATTAATTGTCGAATTTTGCCATTGAGGACCATTCAAAAGATTACCCGGATGGTTATTCCCTAAATTATTTTCTAATATAGTTCCGCTAGAGGCATTACATTGATAATAGGCCACAAGATTGTCTTCGCAACCCGTCAAATTTAAATGCATTTTTTCCCTTAATTCATGATTGCTTCGGCAATCGCTCCACAAACGTAATTCGTCCAAACTGCCACCAAAATTGAACGTTCCTAAACTGTTATTAGATCCAATCAGAAAAGAATGAACGCTCGGAAGAATACCCGTATTAACAATGCTATTGTACTCAAATTTTCCGTTGAGATATAGGCCAATGCTGTCTGCATTGATAATACCGGCTACATGGTACCAGGTATCAGCATTTATAGCCATCAATGGACTACTATTCAAACTTCCATTATTGTCGCGATAAGATAACCAAATATTGCCCGATTGAACCCGAAGTTCTAATCCTTCTGCAATGCCTGTAGCCGTATTTGAGAACAAGACCTGTTCGGGCATCGTGTCATCTATCTTAAACCAAGCCTCTAAGGTACATTCTAATTGATGATTTATGGCTGCGTTCAAACTAGTAGAACAATCAATATAATCATCATTGCCATCCAGGCTAAGGGCATTTCCACGAACAATATCTGTCTGCGGGCCTATGCCTAATCCTTCTACTTCAAAACTAAAGGGATCTTGACTAAGGTCGTTGTTGATAATCGTTATTGTACTCCTAAAAGTATCTATCGTTGCTGGGTCAAAATACAGGCTAAAGTCCGCATTTTGTCCGGGATTGATAGAACTTGGGATGTTTCCTAAGCTAAAGGCAGTTAAAGAACTTGAAATAGAACTGATGATTAAGGGGCTTGTGCCGGTATTACTAATCGTAAAAAGATGGCCTATTGAACCATTGCAAACAGCAAGATTGCTAAATTGTGTATTGTCATTGACACTTGTAACCGACTGTCCATTGCTTATACTAAGCGATTTGCCGGTCAGATTAAAAGTAGCTTGCGCCAACAATGAAGAAGTGGGTAGTAGGAAAACAAAAAGGATTCCTAAGTAATTGTTGAATTGCTTTAAAAGGGGAGGCGAGTGTTGGTCAGATGACCCGAAATGTAGCATAATGTTTGTTTTGGTGGATTTTTGGATATTGACAGATCCTTGTTAATCGTTTCTGTCACTACCAAAAATAAGCCCTAACATCAATTAAAGCATTGATTAATGTCAATTTGTACTTGCTATCCAACCAAAAAAAAAGTCAGCCGGATATTTCCAACTGACTGCCGAATCGAGATTCGGTTTAAGCCTTAAAGTCACTACCCCTTTCGGCTTAAAGAGCAAAATTACTAACATTATTCTATTCTATATTTACTACAACAACCATAACAGTCCAAAAACAAAGCCTTTTTGTAAGTGTCTGATAATCAATGGTATTTATTGTTAATAAACTCTATTTTTTAGAAATATTCCTAATATTAGAACTTTCGCTACTGTAAAGTTAGCTCCCTTTTGAATGGTGTCTTTTGCACTTTTAGGCTTAATTTTGATTAATTTTTAGCTATTATATGACTTGAAATCTGTACCTTTGCATCTTATAATGAACTATTTGTAAATCAAAAAGCAATACAATGAAAAAGATGATAGGATTTCTATTTTTGTCGATTGTAGCCTTTGGAACCCTAAAAGCGCAAGAAACAGAAAAAGTAACGAATAAAGATGGCAGTGAATATCAATTTACGGTACTCAAAAATTTAGAAGCTACTCCAGTTCAGAGTCAAGGGCGTACAGGTACTTGTTGGACCTTCTCTGCCTTGTCTTTTTTGGAATCTGAGTTGTTGCGGATGGGCAAAGGGAAGCATGAATTGTCAGAAATGTGGATTGCACGAAATGCTTATCACGATAAAGCGGTTAATTACGTGCGCATGCATGGTAATTTCAATTTTAGTGCAGGAGGCGCTTTCCATGATATCCCACAAGTGATCAAAAAATACGGCATCGTCCCACTATCGGCTTATGAAGGACTAAATTACGGTAGCAAAACGCACAATCATGCAGAGATGGATAAAATGCTTAAAGCAATGGTGGATGTGGTTGTTAAAAGTCCGCAGAATAGAGTTTTAACACCGGTTTGGTTGGATGCAATCGACGGAGTTTTAGATGCCTATTTAGGTGCTAAGCCCGAAACATTTGAAGTCGACGGCAAAACCTACGATGGCAAATCTTATGCAAAAGAATTAGGTATGGATATGAATGATTACGTTGTTATAGGGTCGTTTACGCACCATCCTTTCTACGAGCAATTCGTATTGGCAGTACCCGATAACTGGGCTTTTGGACAGGTTTATAACCTACCCTTAGATGAAATGATGGAGGTTGCAGAACACGCTATTAATGAAGGTTTTTCTTGGGCCTGGGCTTCGGATGTATCCGAAAAAGGCTTTTCATTTAGAGATGGCTTGGCAATTGTACCTGAAGATGAATCGACTATTCGCAAAAAAGGAAGAGATAATCGTTATTTTAGCGACGCAGGTGCCGAAAAAATCTCTGATGCTTTTGCACAGCCCGTACCGGAGAAAAAAATTAGTCCGGAGATGCGTCAGATAGCCTACGACAATTATCAAACTACCGACGACCACGGCATGCATGTAACCGGCTTGGTTAAAGATCAAAATGGAACCAAATACTTTCGGGTCAAAAATTCTTGGGGAACCGGTAATTTTTGCGACGGATATTTTTATGCTTCTGAAGCTTATGTTCGTTACAAAACAATGAACATAATGTTGCACAAAGATGCTTTACCTAAAAAGATTGCTAAAAAATTAGGCATCAAATAAATTCAAAAAAAGCACTTCTATCGGAAGTGCTTTTTTTTTAAAATAAGGTAAAGAATAAGACAATAAATAGCAAAGCTACGAAAACAAATACTATGATTCTGAAATGGGTATTGCTTTGATATACTGCATACAGGATACTTAATAACTGAGGCCATTCATACCGCTTTCCAAGGGGTTCACGGGTCAAAAAAAAGTATTTACTAGCCAATCCCTTAATGCTGTGGTCACCATGTTTTTTTAGGATGAAAAATTCCTCGTTCAAAAAAGTGCGTTCATAAAGTTCGTGCCGTCCATTGATTTTAAGAATAATTCCACCCAATTCATTTTCCCATACACCCGAACTGATATCTCCATCAAGAATTCTTAAATATTGACCATCCTCTTTAAATACATGAAGAATGGATTCTTGAAAGTGGACATCATCTCTAATCTCTAGCCAACGAATTTCTGTATAAAATTCTTCGTCCCATAATTCTTCGCTGAAGCGAAATAGATAATTCATCAAAAAATCAACCCCTTCGTCTAAATTATTAAACAGCGGGAGGTCTTGATTGAGGGCTCCGAATATTTTGGAAAAAACACTCATGAAAGTGGTTTTCTGACAACAACAAAAATAGAGGTAGATAGTATAGGGTTGCTTGTAGTATCGTGTTTAAATACATTTTGGGTAAAAAACCGTTTGACCGCACCATCCTTTAGTACATCTAAAGGGGCCGTAATGTATTGACTATCTAGTATTTCAAATTGCGCTGCTTTAAGCAGGTTTAGGATTCTTGTTTTGGTATAAATACGTGCATTGGCATATCGTTCGTGTATGGGCTTAGGTAACCAAGAAAAAAAGGGAACACGATTCCAAGGTAATAAAGGCAATTTGGCACCATGAGTTTCAAAAATCCACCATTTGTTGGGGACAGAGAAAACGGCTAGTCCCCCGGGTTTTAGTAAATCATAATAGCGGCTAACATGTTGGTCGTCTTGCAAATGTTCAATCACTTCAAAGCTAATCATTCGATCGAACTGCTGTTCAATTTTTTCTTGTTCTACATCGCAAACTTCAAAGCGACAATTATTGGCTGTATGTTGTGTTTTAAGGGTATTAAACTCTGCTTCGTGGTCGTTGTTTATGTCTAGGCCAAGACAAGATTTCATACTGTCCGCCAAAAGAATAAGAGTTGCCCCGTTGCCACAGCCAATTTCTACTAAATCGAGGTCTTTACCTACAAAATTAGGGACTGCTTTGGTTAGTGCAATCCTTCTGTGAATCAATTTGTCGTGAATATCAGCTGGCTTCCCAAGGTAATGACCACCTTTATCAAACATTTCCTTATCAACCCTATCTGTATTGGACATCTTCTGTTTTTTTTAGCCTAATGGAATATACAAATATAGCTTTTTATGAAAGATACACAAAATCGACAGCGCTAATTAGAATATTACTGCATTAATTGTAGATTTGTACTTTAACCACGAGCAATTCTAATGTTATGCACCCGGCAAGGCCCAAAATCTCCATCATTACGGTTTGTTACAATGCAGCTAAAACCATCGAAAAAACGTTGGTCTCTGTGCAGCAGCAAGACTATCCCAATATAGAACATCTGATTATCGATGGACAATCCACCGATGAAACTTTATCAATTGTGGCAAAGTACCCGCACATTTCGGCAGTATATAGCCAATCTGACAAGGGAATTTACGATGCCATGAACAAAGGGATAGCGCGTGCAACGGGGGATTATCTTTGGTTTTTGCATGCAGACGACCAAATTTATGCTGCCGACACCCTTCGACTTGCCATGCAAGAACATCAAAATGAAGACTTCATTTACGGTAAAGCGATGCTGATCAATGAGGAAGGTCAAGAACGACCTTTAGAAGAACGTAAAGCACATCCTGACCGGCATTCTCTTTCTTGGAAAACCCTGAAAAATGGGATGGTGATTTGTCATCAAGCTATGTTGGTCAAACGTAAGTTGGCACCCCTTTATAATTTGGAGTATCATCTTGTAGGGGATTTAGATTGGGTTATTAATATACTAAAGCAAACGAATTCGCTGCGCGATTGTGGTCAAGTTATGTGTAGTTTTGTAGAAGGAGGAACCTCTACTCAACATCGAAAAGCTTCGTTGAAACAACGATTCCACGTGCTTACTAAACACTTTGGTCTTCTACCCACGCTTTGGCAACATGTTTTTTTCGCAGTTAAAGCATTTAAAAGGGGTTCTGTTCGATAGGCCTAAGCCTGTAGGGATTTTTATGAAGCCTGGCCATAGATACTACAATAACCAATATACAAGCTTGAAATAAACTCTATTTTCTAATGTTAGGGTAGTTGGCTTCAAACCATTCAATAGTTTTCTTCAAGCCTTCATAGAGTGCTGTGTATTCAAAATTAGGCAAATATTTAGCCAATTTAGCGTTGTCGCTAGGTTTGCGATGCTGTCCGTCGGGTTTGTCGCTAAGCCAAATCAACTTACCTTTAAAACGCAATAGTTCAGCAATCATTTCCACTAAGGTTTTGATACTTGTTTCTTCAGAAGTAGAGAAAATGATCGGTTCAGACTCGTGATAATGTTCGAGGGCCCATGTAGAAAGTTGGGCCACATCCTCTGAAAATATAAATTCCCTTAGTGGGCTTCCCGAACCCCAAACTTCGAGGTTTTTGCCCGCTTCTCTTGCCAAAAAACAACGATGAATTAGAGAAGGTACAACGTGGCCATTTTCAAGATCGAACAAATCATTAGGTCCATATATATTGGTAGGAATTACAGACACATATTGAAGGCCATATTGCTCGCGATAGGCTCTTATTTGTATGTCACACATACGTTTTGCGTAGGCATAAGCATCGTTCGATGCATGCGGTGGCCCTTGGTGTATTTTTGATTCAGAAAGCGGATAACTAACTTGGTCAGGAAAGACACAAGTAGACAAAAAAGCAACTAGTTTTTTTACGCCATGCAAGCGTGCTGCTTCAATAACATGGGTATTCATTAATATATTTTCTCTAAAAAAATCGCCCTTATAATGCATATTTCCCCATATACCACCCACTTTGGCAGCGCAGTGTATAACTTCAGTGGGTTGATGTTCTTTAAAAAAAGCGGATACAGCAGCCCAATTACTAAGGTCACAATCTTTTGACCCAATTTTTAAATCTGCTTGAATCGCACTGCCGACCATGCCTGTACCCCCAGTAACTAATCTCATGATAAGGATTTATTTTGTGTAAAAATCTAACCAGTAGTGCACCATTTCTTCCATCATACTTTCGAAAGTATAAGCAGGCTGCCAGTTTAAGGTTGAACGCATTTTGCTACTGTCGCCTTTTAAATCGTGTAGCTCTTCGGGGCGCATGTAACGAGCGGCACTGCTAACATATTGAGCGGGGTCTAAATCAACAATTTTAAAACAATAATCGACTAAGTACTGAACGGAATGAGAGACGCCTGTGGCACAAACAAAATCATCCGCCTTGTCGTGCTGCAGCATCATCCACATAGCTTCAACGTAATCTTTAGCGTGCCCCCAATCGCGCGTAGCCTGCGTATTGCCAAGTACTAATTTATCCGACAATCCCAATTTGATACGCGCAGCTTCTTTCGCCACTTTATTGGTTACAAAATTGGACCCTCTTCGTGGCGATTCGTGATTAAATAAAATACCATTTGAAATAAATAAATTGTATGAATTTCTGTAGTTGCGGCAAATATTGTAGGCAAAAACTTTAGCACAACCATAAGGGGAAACGGGATTCATAGGTGTATTTTCACGTTGAAAGCCATCGGCGTCAATATTATTGCCAAACATTTCTGAAGAAGAGGCTTGATAAAATTTAGCCTCGGGGCATATAAGTCGAACGGCTTCTAGTAAATTTAGGGTGCCAATACCGGTTGATTGTGCGGTATAAATAGGTTGGTCAAAACTAATTCGAACATGAGATTGAGCGGCTAGATTATAGATTTCCTCTGCTTTAGATTTTTGCAACACACGAACCAATGAGGCCATGTCCAACAAATCAGCATATTCAAGTTGTAGTTGCGGAGTATTTCTGAGATGATCAATTCTAAATGTTTGATTTTCTGCAACTGAGTTTCGTTTTAGAATACCCCAAACGGTATAACCTTTGTTGATTAAAAATTCTGCCAAGTAGGAACCGTCTTGCCCATTTATACCTGTAATTAGTGCTGTTTTGCCCATTTTATATCAATCTGTTTGTTTTTAATAGAACAAAAATAACATAAAAATACAATTCTAAGGGCAAATGAAATCTTAATTATAATATTTAATGCTCAACGCTTTTGGTCACTCGAATCTTTTTTAAGTGCCTTTAAAAAAATCATCGGATTAGTGCCTCCAGTTCCAGTATGTCCAGGCCCTACTTTTTGTTTTTGGCCCATGATATATTTGGCGACAATTTCGAGGTGTACTTGCCTAAAATGTGTTATTCTTTTGATACAGTTGTTGTACAAGGGACGAAGGGGTGCATCTTCGGTCAACCACTGATTGATTGGACTATTTTTTTCGATGGTTTCTAAAAATAGGCGATGTTCCTTGGGCATGTAGAAACGCATTTTTTTAAGGTATTGCCCCGTACGTTCAGAACCGTGGTCAATTTGTAAAATACAATCAATCAATTGAATCAGCGAACTTTGAGCGGCGCTTCCGCCATGATAACTACGAAAAGGATTTTCTTTTGCTCCACGATACTCAATGGATTCAAAAGAACTAAGGAAAGGACGAAGGTAGGTATAAAAATTATGAGGGTCACAGTTTTCGTACATTCTGCTTAGGCAATTAGTAATAGCAAGGATTGAATCCGAGAGTGTTTTGAGAAATTGTGCTCGTTTTTGTGCCTGAATTTTATAATTATTTTTAACTAAATCAATACCTAGCCTAACAATTGGAGTGCCAATATACTCTAGTTCAACACTCAGTAAAAAAAACCAAGCTTCGTCAACTAGGTCATTGAAACAAATCAACGTTTCAAGATTGTCTAAACTAATTTTTTGATTGGAATCGATAAGCTTCCAATTGTGCATCACAATAGAATTGTAGGTAAGGATAGGTACACGGTCCAATTTTTCACAAATTTGCAACCAAGGTAGGACGATATTAGGAGGTAGGTAGCCACTTGCCACTCCTTTCTCCCATACAAAGCCGTGTGCAAAAACAGAATAATAAAGGTAGGCTAATTCCAACTCCTCCTGTTTATGAATCGAGCTAAAATCAAGGGTCGCAAGATCTTGAATGCTAAGCTGAAATGTTTTTTGTTGTAATTTTTGAGTAAATACCTTTGCTACCTGATTTAAAGGCAGTAGGGAAGGGGTACTAAAGTGGCTTATCGGCGGGCGATTTGGTAAAAAACCAAAGTCGGGGGACAACTTGTAGTGGTTGTAATAATCCATAATTGTGTCCAGTATTTTAGTTGCTTCTTTTGTGTAAATAGATGACAACAAGGTGTTCAACGTAAACTAATGAAGAAGCGATATCTTTCCAAATTTTTACGGTATTTTTATTGATTAAAAGGTAATTCCTTACCCTTTAAATAAATCGGCCATTGATTGTTAGGTATTGATAAATGACTGAATAGGGTCGGAACTATATCGATAATAAGTGGAAAATGACGATAACTTTTGTAAACAATAACTTCTCTAGATACTTTGGTATTAACATGGCTTTTCTGGATCGTTTTAAAATTAGTCAAATCATATATCTTTGAGGTGGAAGAGGCTGTTGTTTTAGTCCATTTAAATTGAGCAATTGTCCATTTTAAATTGCTGTTGTTTGTGGTAATATTTATAGCTTTTTGCATAGGGTCCGATGGAATATTTTGGTGTTGAATACCAATAAGTCGTTCGTTTTGACATACATGTAAGCGACCTCGTCGATATCCTATATCAATTCTATGCCATTGACGGTCGTTAATACTATCACCTTGCAATTTGATCGAATTGTTTTGTGTTTTAAGTATCCAGCTACAACCATCGACGGGATGTGTCATGAGCTCAAATTGGGGTGTTTTTAGGAATGTTACCCCTTTTTGCCATTGGTCTATTTTTAACAAAAAATGTAGCTCCCAATTGCTTCCATCTAAGCTGTCGTCTAGCGGCATCCTCAATTCGGTGGAAGTCGCATCAATTGTTAAATATCTACCACTAAAAATCGAATCATTTATCGCTTCAACTTGCTGCACTTCAATAGCTGATTTATCTGCTATAATAAAGGTGTTTCGTTCTACCTCTGTGCCTCCTCCGTGACCTTTTCTAATACCACCGTGGTCGGTACTCAACAAAATTAGCCAATCTTCATTTGCATAGGTTTTTCTTTGTTGTAAGGCATTTAGAAGCTTTCCTATATGCATATCTACCTCCTGAATGGCTTGTCGGTATTGTTTGACCTGAGGGTGAAAGCCAAAAAAATGACCAGCGTGATCAATTGCGTCAAAGTGAACAAATAAGACATCGGGATTTTTGTTCTTCAAAAGGGAAATAGCTTCATGAGCAACTTTTTCGTCGCTTTTAGGGCTTTTTTGGTAGTCTGCTTCTCGTATTATTTTTTCATTTATAGGGGCCCAGTGGCTAATAGATGCTGTTCTTATCGATGGACGTAGTGTTTTTAATACCGTAAAAAAAGAAGGATATTGTTGTAATTGATGACCAATAAATAGGTTGCCTTGAATTCGATGTTCAGTATACCAAACTCCCGTTAGCATAGAGGCCCAGCCCGGCCCACTCATTGTTGGGACAATGGTTCGACTTTCGAAACAACTATAGCCTTTTTCGATCAAACAATCTATATGAGGGCTTTCTACTACTTGCAGGGCATCGCTTCGACAGCCATCTAGTCCAATTATCAGAACTTTTGCTTGTGTTTGAGCTTTGGTTTGGACACTAAAACACAAAAAAAATAAAATAATGTAATACAGACAAAAAGTGGAAGGGGGTAGAAATCTGATATGCATTAAAAGTAAGTTTTGAGAAAATTCCAGCAACTAATATCCCTAAAGCAGCGATTTGTCAATTTTAATAATTAACCTTATAAATATACAAACTTATCAGAAGAAGAAACGCAATTAAATCAAAAATCCGCTATCTGGGATTTTGAAAATCTAGAGGCAAGGAGAACAATTGGCGAGCAGTTAAACTAAGAGAAGAAAATTGGGATACGCAAAACCCCCTTCGCGCATCCCATTAGGCCTGTTAAGGCCCCCCTTAAATCTTATCTTTAATAGCTTGTGCTATATTTGTTTTTGTTATATAACAAATGTAGATCAAATAATACAAATAGGGCGGTTCATTTTTGCCAAAATTATGTTCGTTTTTGCCAATATGTCTATTTTGGCTTAGTACCTTCCCTAAAAGCCTAAAAATGAATATATTTCTTGCTAGAATTTAATTCTGAATGATTAATTTAATTTTTAAATATGCATAGAATTAATAAATACAATGAAAAAAAATCCTAAAAAACACCATCAATCTATCAATATAATTACCGAAAAACTATTCGATGTAATTATTATATTGTACGGGATTTTAGTTTTTATTCATCTTTCTGTAACCCTTATACTAGGCTTAAAGTTTGAATATGTTGCTGCAGATATTGCGGTTATTCTGGTATTTATTTTTATCAAATATCTTTTCTCCAAAAATTATCCAATCAATTTTATAAATTGGTCTTTCGCCCTCTTATCACAACCAATTCTTATTTTATTTTTTATACTATTTGATGGTTCAAATGGCCCTCAAGGAATTTTAGTGCTGACCTCCGTTTTTTTATTGGTTTCTATTGACCCCAAAAATAGATTTTTACCCTTTTTATTTTTAACATCTTTAACCGTCATATTTTGTTTGTGGATAGAATACAACTATTCAAATTTGTTGTACTCGTTTCCTAACAAGCATTACGAACTCTTTAATTTTGGGTTTATTTCAATAACTGTAGGGGCGATAGTAACCTTTGCTATCAAATACACACAAGTCAGATATCTAGAACAAAAAATAGCCGTAGTCCAAAAAAATGCGACACTAAATGAGACAAAAACTAAAATCGAATTTCGAAAAAAATATTTAACCGCGCTCAAAGAATTACAAACTAATTTTCTTTTGGACAAAGATTTATACGACTCTTATCAAAACATATTAAAATATTTTTTGTGGGAAAGTTCTAGTTCTTTTGGATTAATTGCGGCTATCGACAACGAAATAGATACGGGCTTTAGGTTGATTAGCCTAAAACAGAAAGAATGGACGTATATACTCTCTGAGTTGTATAATCAGAATGCCGATGAGTGGGTAAAAATTAATCAGCTTCATGGACTTCTCAAAAAGTGTATTCAAAGCAAATGTTTTGTATCCGCCAAATTTAACTCAAGTTTAGATAAACATAAGGTATTTGATCAATTTTATGCTTTTATACCGGTCGTCAGAAACCAAGAATTTATCGGATTTGTTTTTTTGTTGCGGTCCCAATATATCTACAATGAAACTGACACCGATTTTATCGAATTATTTAATTCAGTTTTTGCCACCATAATTCAACACGAAAAACTCAAAAGAAAGCAGGAATTATTCGAAAAGCAACTCAAACAATCAAAACAAAATGCAGAAGACAAGCTACAGGTAAAGACACAGTTTTTGACCAATATATCGCATGAATTGCGGACGCCGCTTTCTTTGATTATCGGACCTATATCTTCTTTGTTAAATAATGAAAATGGGTCACTTTCGTTTGATAAGATTAAAACTTCTCTGTCATTATCACTAGACAACAGCCACAAAATCCGTATGTTTCTCGAGGATATTTCAAATCTTTCTAGGCTGAGTTCAAATCAGTTATCAATCAATCGAACAACGTATAATTTTTATACTTTTATTTTTCAGCTATTCAATCGCTTTAAGATTCAAACACTCTACAGAACAATAGATTTCTCACTGATTTACAAAATGGATAAATCCATAGATATTCATTTTGATTTGAGAAAGATTGAAAATATAGTATCAAATTTGTTAACCAATGCTTTCAAATTTACAGCTAACAATGGAAAAGTTCAACTTTCGGTTAAAGCAGAAGAAAAGTATATTTTAGTAGAGGTTATCGACAACGGGGTTGGTATAGGAAAAGTTGATATTGACCATATTTTTGACCGTTTTTTTCAAACAAATAATAAAGAAAAGTCAATTTTTTCTGGGACGGGAGTGGGCTTGGCCTTGTCTCAGGAGTTGGCCACCTTATTAGGGTTCAAAATCAAGGTTTTGAGCACGCCAAATGTTGGTTCCACTTTTTATTTTAGATTGCCTAAATCTATAGCATTAGCAGCTCCTCAAAAGGTGGTAAACAAATCTTTATACAAACAAGTACAACCTCGCTTAGATTTAGTAGACTCGAGTAATACATTTTGTATCTTGATTGTTGAAGATAATAATGATATGTGTTTGTTTATTCAAGAAACATTGAGTCAGAAATATTCGGTAATAACAGCCCAAAATGGATTAGAGGCTCTTGAAATCATTCGAAAAGCTGACCAAAGTATTGATCTGATTCTTACTGATTTGATGATGCCACAGATGGATGGATTTAAATTAATTAAGTTGCTAAAAGAAAAAAAAGAAACAGCTGATATTCCTATTTTGGTATTAACTGCGATGCAAGAAGAATTGGTCAAAGTAGAGGTACTCGAATCGGGGGTTAATGATTTTTTGACCAAACCATTTGCTGTACAAGAGTTGTTAATAAAGGTAAAAAGTATTTTGTCCGATAAAAGTATCCAAAAAATGTTGGCAGAAGAACAAAAATTACACCATGCAGCGGGTACAATTGACCAAGAAGATAATCGTAAGTCTAGTTTGTTGGATACAATCAAGGATTTTGTTTTGGAGAACATTGATGATGTTGATTTTAATGTTGATCGACTGGCAGACCAACTCAATATGAGTAAACGTAACTTGTATAGGTTTGTACAAGAAGTAGCTGGTCAAACACCCCTTAAGTTAGTGCGAGACATAAAGTTAGATGTTGCAAAACGCTATCTTGAGGATGCTGTATTTGATAATTTGAGGGATGTGGTCTATGCTAGCGGTTTTAACACGATTAGACATTTTAGAAAAAGTTATTCCGAACGATTCCAAAAAGATCCGAGCGATTTTTTTGAATCATAAAATAGATGCATGGAAAAATTATTGCAAGAAATCAGAGCAAGGGAGTTGTCTCCCGAAAATCTTTTTAATTTATTTTGCTTAATAAATTCATTAATAGTGCTTTTGCATGCCTCTATATATCTTTCAATTGGGATGACCACCCGTTTAATGATTATTGATTCTATAGGTATAATTTTGTTGAGCGGCTGTTTCTATTTATCCTACTTTCATAATTTATTCCGACAAGTTTTTTGGCCATTTGTTGCTATATCACTAATAGACCTATCTTTATTGTGGTTTGAACTGAACGGTATGAAAGGTCCAGTGTTACTTGTTTTTTATACACTCATGATGTTTTACAGTGCTATAGATGAGCAAAAAAATCAGTACAGATTGGCATTGATTGTTTTCTTTACAGTATTTGTCAATATATTACTTGAATATTTTGGCTTAGTAGAAGTTACATCATTTGAAACTTTCGATATTTTCATCTTTAATGCCGGCCTCTTACTCATAGGTACTTTATTTTCTGTCGGAATCATTACTAGATACATTAATTTGCGATTTAAAGAGGAAAGTGCCAAACTAAGCAACAAATCGTTGGAGTTAAGGGAGGCTATCAACGACTTAGAAAGCAACAACGAATGCTTGGAGGTTATTAGTCAATTTCAAGATAGTTTCCTGCAAATGAAAACCACCAAATTTTCCTTCCATTTTTTGTTGGAATATATGATGGATTTTACCAAGAGTGAATATGGCTTGATAGCTGAAATTCATTTGATTGACCAAGCGCCAATTGCGAATGTTTTTTATGTTTCAGGAGAGAATTGGTCGAATGATGAGGAAGTGCTAATTAATAAAAATGTCGATCAATGGCTTAGATCTTTTAAATTTAATGATTTACTAAAATTATTAATTCAATCAGGAAATTCTTTAATACAGCAAGATTATGTCGACGACCAAGCAACTCTTTTCAAAAATATACGGCTAATTAGTACAGAGGGGCAAGGTGAAATAAACGGTGTAGTTGCTTTTTTTAATGCCGACTTTCCTTTTCAGGAGAAAAGCCAGCAAATAGCTCCTTATGTTACAGCTGTATCCACTGCCATCGAAAATTTAAGGCTAAAACGCATGTCTAAAATTTACGAAAAAGAATTATTGTACGCCAAAGAAATTGCCGAAGAAAATGTTCGGATCAAATCGCAGTTTTTGAGCAATGTTTCGAAAGAGTTAAAGCAGCCTTTAAGCATGATATCAGGGCCTATTACCTCGGTCATTAAGCTAGAGTCCGAACAATACAAAGAAGAACAAGTTCGAGAATCATTAGCTTTGGTATTAGATAACAGTCATCGTATTATGTCATTTATTGACAATATAATGCGTTCGGCCAAAATTCGATCTAACAACTTAGAATTACTGAAAGTACAACAAAAATTATTTCCGTTTTTGAACACAATTGTGTTGCGATTCAAAGAGCAATATAAATCAAGCAATATTCAATTTAATTTTAATTTCGAAGCTGATCGAGGCGTAGAATTATGTTATGATTTCAAAAAATTAGAAACCATCCTTAATACTTTGTTGTCTAATGCCTTCAAATACACCCCCGATGAAGGAAGCGTACAATTGCATGTAAGTCATTCAGGCAATAATATAAAAATTGCAATCCGTGATAATGGAATTGGTTTTCATGAAGAAGATCTTGAACATGTTTTTGAACGCTATTATCGATTTAAAAATAATAAAGATATTGTTTCAAATGGTACGAGCATCAGTTTGTCGGTGGCCCAAGATTTAGCAAAGCTTCAAGGTTTTGAATTAAAGGTAAGGTCAAAATTAGAACATGGTTCTTCGTTTTGGTTCGACTTGAAGTATAACCAAATAAAGGAAGATACAACTCTAGCGTTACCAACATTTTCTGGGGATAATAAAGCCTTACCTGCACACAAAAAAGAGCCTACAGGACAGCAACGTATTTTATTTGTCGAAGATCATCAATCGATGCGCACCTTTGTCAAGGGGTTTTTAGAAAGCTTTTATACCATGGATTTGGCCGAACATGGCAAACAAGCCATACAACTATTAAAACGAAATAAGTATGATTTAGTGATTAGTGATTTGATGATGCCGGTTATGGATGGGTTCTCTTTGATAAAATGGATGAAATCAGAGGCCAAGTTTACAGAAATACCCATTGTGGTTTTGACGGCAATGCCCGAAGAAGAAGACAAAATAAATGTATTGAGTATTGGGGTTGATGAATATTTACTCAAACCATTTGTTGTCGACGAATTATTAATTAGAATTAAAAATTTGTTAGCCAACAGTAAAATCCGACGGTTGTGGAAACAAAAGCAAAAAGAGGGTTGGGCAGGAGAAACTGGATTATTGCGTTCAGAAATTGCTAAGAGAACTGAATCGGGTGTCTTTCAACAAAGTCAAGAGGACAAACTTAAACTAAAAGAAGCAGAAC
>CAJQQM010000020.1 GCA_905480485.1 uncultured Aureispira sp. | reverse complement strand
TTAGTATATACCTAGTAGGGCAGTGGCAACGGTCAAACGACCCTCTAGCATCTAGCGAAACCATTGTATTTGGATTTTAAATTTCAATAAAAGCCAAATCAATGATTTGGCGCTGTTTCTTGTAAGAACCCTCGTTGATCGAACAATAAACGCCCTATTAGGTATATACCGTGTTGTCAATAGTTTTCATTTATTAGTCCCCAATTCATTTCTTTAAGCCTCACACTCACACACAGCTAGCAAGGTTCAAATTATCTGGCAGAATATCTCGTACGATTCGATTCAACAGGAGCGTTTCTTAGCCAGAATGTAAACGATCAATCGTTTAGAAAGCTTGGATTTCTTTGGACTCTTTTAGACCATATAATACGTCCAAGCTTCTTAGGATAATCGACTTTTGACTTTATGACACAATAGGTCAAAATGTTACTCAGAATGCGTACTTTTTCGCAACTATTTTTGAGTTTTCACAAGTTTAGAACCTGTTATTGCTGTCCTTCACTTTTGGCCTTATGTAACTTACTCGGGTGTTACTGTCAGGCTTTCTTTCGAAGGGGCTAATATCCAAGTATAATGCCTTCCAAATTCTTCCGGAAGTAGTTGGGCGCTGCGTTTTACTTGGCTTTTATTATTATTGACAACTAGTGTATATGTGGAATATTCCACCTATACAACTCATCCCATTTACAGAACAAACAGTAACTATCCTACTTGAAGGTAATTTTCTTTTTACGTTCTTTGAGTGCCTTCAAAAACGCTTCTAATTCTATTTCATCAACCATATGTACTTGCCGCGCTTTCGAACCTTCATTAGGTCCCACTATACCAGTATTCTCCAATTGATCCATAATTCTACCCGCACGATTGTATCCTAGTTTTAATCTTCTTTGAATCATAGAGGTCGACCCTGATTGATTCATAACTACCAAACGCGCCGCATCATCAAAGTGCTCATCTAAATCCATGAGTACCTGATTCAATTTTTGTTCGTGTCCTCCCCCATCGTCATCCGATTCTCCATAAGCCGGCAAAAGGTAGGGGGTTGGAAAACCAGGTTGATTGGCAATGTGGTCAATGACACGGTCTACTTCAGGCGTATCAACAAAGGCGCATTGAATCCGAACTAAATTACCGCCTGTAGACAAAAGCATATCACCACGTCCAATTAATTGTTCGGCACCGCCGCCATCAAGAATGGTTCTTGAGTCAATTTTTGACGTTACTTTAAACGCTAAACGAGCTGGGAAATTGGCTTTAATGATACCGGTAATAATATTGACAGAAGGCCGCTGAGTTGCAATAATTAAATGTATCCCAACCGCACGGGCCAATTGCGCTAATCGGCCGATAGGTAATTCTACTTCTTTACCCGCCGTCATGATTAAATCGGCAAATTCATCTATAACGAGCACAATAAACGGCATAAAACGGTGTCCTTTTTCGGGATTTAAGCGCCTAGCAACAAATTTTTTGTTGTACTCATTGATATTTCTTACCTGTGCTTTTTTGAGCAAATTATAACGGTCATCCATTTCTATTGTCAATGAATAAAGCGTTTGTACTACCTTTGTCACATCGGTTACAATTGCTTCTTCTTCGTCTGGCAAATATCCTAGATAATGCGCCGAAATATTATTGTATAGCGACAGTTCAACCTTTTTAGGGTCAATCAGGATTAGTTTAAGCTGAGAAGGATGCTTTTTGTACAACAAACTCATGATAATGGTATTGATACCAACCGATTTACCCTGCCCCGTAGCCCCTGCAATCAGCAAGTGGGGCATTTTGGCCAAATCCGCAACAAAAACTTCATCCGAAATAGTTTTACCCAAAGCAATTGGCAAATCCATTTTAGCTTCTCTGTATTTGGACGAAGCTAATACTTCTTTGAGAGAAACGATTTGTTTGTTACGGTTAGGCACCTCTATTCCAATAGCCCCTTTACCCGGAATAGGGGCAATAATCCGTATGCCCAACGCTGCTAAACTCAAAGCAATATCATCTTCCAAGCTTTTAATCTTTGAAATACGTACACCAGGTGCCGGTACAATTTCGTAGAGTGTCACTGTTGGACCAATCGTCGCTCTGATTTTGATAATTTCGATTTTATAATTGAGCAGCGTTTCTATTATCTGATCTTTGTTCGCCTCTAATTCTGCACGGTCCGGAATCGTTTTTTGATCGTCGTAACTTTCGAGTAAATCTATGCTTGGATTTTCGTATCGAGGCAAATCTTGTGTGGGGTCATAGGGTTCGAAATGATCTTTGTTTTCTTCGGTAATGGCAATATCAATTTCAGTACCTTCTTTAATTATTTCTATTTCGACTGCAGCATCTTTATTGTCTAATTTTTGTTGATCTTCATCTTTGAGTTCTAGCGAAAGTTGATGATCCGTCAGTTCATTTACTTTCTTTTCTAGGGCATCTTTTGTAGAAGGTGCTTGTGTTGTATCGGTTAAATCCAATACATTTTTGACGGTATCTAAAGTATCTTTAGAGGTAGTTTCTGTAGCATTTGACAAATCCAAAGTAGATGTTTTGTGTTGGTTTCTTTGGACGCTGTTTCTAGGTTTTAGCGCCTGCACGGCTTGTTTTTCGATCAAAGCGGGTTCTTCGTAGGCAGCAGGTCGGAAACGAAAAAGACGCTTGAGGGCAGAAATTAAGTTGGCTACTGTAAAAGAAGCTTTAATTTGAGGAATACTAAGACCCTCTTTAAAATTGGGATTTTTGTTCCATACAATATAGGCCAAAAAAGTAAAAATCATTAAAGCTACAATACCTATAGACCCAACCAAACCTTCGAGCGTACTAACCAACACAAGCCCAAGGGCCCCTCCCCAAGGAAAATAAGCCTCATAAGCGTCTACTTCAATCCACAAAGCATATTTCATCATCACAAAAGCCAACAAAAAACTAACCCAAAGCATCGTAAAAAAAGAGCGTTTGTAAATTGGATATAGTTTTTGAAGCGGTGTTTCCATAATAAGTGTTGTTCCTGAGATAAACAACACAAATACCAACATAAAAGAGGATAAACCAAAACCATAATAAAAAAACTGATGCGATAAAACAGCCCCTAATCTTCCAAGCCAATTGTCGACTTCCTGAGGATAAATCAAGACCGACCAATAGGACTTATCCATATCGGTTTGCCAAGTAAACAGGTAAGAACAAAAAGCTATAAACAAGTATAAAGCAGAAAACAGACAAAACAAACCAATGAGTTTTGGAAATCTTTCATCTTTGGTAACGCCCTTGATGGCAACTTTCTTTTTTTTCTTTTTGGCCATTAGTTTTATTAAGGTATTCAGTAATACAAGCGTGGGTCAATATACAACAAAAAAATCAACTACCTAAATGCAGTTATTGTCAAATTAGAATAGAATAAGTACTGTAGAACTATGTAATTCTTTTGATGACGAACACAGTAAATATACGCAAATCTATGTGATTTGTTTTATAAACAAAATTTTAGTGAGAATAATTCGCCTATCTGGCAAAGAAAGGAGTATTTCATTAAAATCAACGCTTTTTTTTTATATTTGCAGTATGAAGGAACTAGCCTACCTGAACAAATATTTCAAAAAATATAAATGGAGATTTTTACTCGGTATTTTCTTTGTTGCCATCTCTAATTATTTTAGGGTTTTGCAACCAAAGATTATCCGCTATTCACTCGATATTGTAGTCGAAAACATTTCTTTATATCCTACTTTTGATGGTTTTAACGCACAAGGGCAACTGCTAAAAAGTATAGGTTCTACCCTACTATTTTTTATGTTTCTAGTTATTGCTTTTGCCTTGATGATGGGGTTTTTTATGTATTTTATGCGTCAAACCCTCATTGTAATGTCAAGAATGATCGAATATGACTTGCGCAACGAAATCTATGCCCACTACCAAAAACTGAGTTTGGCTTTTTATAAACGCAACAACACAGGAGATCTTATGGCACGCATTACCGAGGATGTTAATCATGTTCGGATGTATCTAGGGCCTGCAGTGATGTATGCTGTTAACCTAACCGTACTTTGTTCGATGGTCATCTATTCAATGATACAAGTCAGTCCGACGCTTACTTTCTACGCATTACTACCCTTGCCAATTTTATCTTTTTCGATTTACTACGTGACCAATATTATCAACAAAAAGAGTACACTTATTCAGGGGCAACTATCGGTTCTAAATAGTTTAGCACAAGAAGTATATTCAGGTATACGTGTTGTAAAATCCTACGGACAAGAAAAAGCCATGGGGCAATACTTTAAAGAAGAGACCGAAGATTTCAAAAATAAATCACTCGGACTAGCCAAGGTAAATGCATTTTTCAACCCTCTCATGCTGTTGTTAATTGGAATTAGCACCATTATTACCCTCTATATGGGCGGTATTCTGGTAATCAATGGGCAAATTTCTACGGGGAATATCGCTGAGTTCATTATTTATATCAACATGCTTACGTGGCCTGTTACCTCAATAGGTTGGGTAGCCTCTATCATTCAGCGTGCTGCAGCCTCACAAAAACGGATTAATGAATTCCTCCAAACAAATCCTGACATCCAAGATCAGCCTGGCAGTGACCGTCAAAAAATCGAGGGGCACATCCAATTCAATCAAGTACAATTCGATTATCCTGATACAGGTATAAAAGCCCTTAATACGCTAAGTTTCGAACTTAATAAAGGGGAAAAACTAGCCATTATAGGTCGGACAGGTTCGGGCAAAACCACCATTGCAGATCTGATTCTTAGAATGTACGATATCGAAGCCGGCAAAGGACAGATTACCATAGACCATAAGGATATTCAGCAACATCAATTATCCAAATTAAGAAGTTCGATAGCTTATGTCCCGCAAGACGTCTTTTTATTTTCGGACACTATTTACAATAATATCGCTTTCGGATTAGAAGATGTAAGCCCTCAAAAAGTATACGAATATGCCAAAAATGCCGCTGTTTACGATGATATTATGCAATTGCCCCAAAAGTTTGAAACTGTCATTGGCGAACGCGGTGTAACCCTTTCCGGTGGGCAAAAGCAGCGTATATCTATCGCTAGGGCACTTATCAAAGAACCCGAAATTATTATCTTAGACGATTGCTTATCGGCCTTAGATACCAAAACCGAGGCTAAAATTACGCATTTTTTGGATCAAGCACTCGCAGACAAAACGACCATCGTCATTACACATCGTTTGTACGCCGCCTTGCAATTTGATAAAATAATAGTCTTGGACGACGGGCAAATCATTGAAGAAGGAAATCACCAAGCATTAATACGCCAAAAAGGGTATTATTATGAGATGTACGAAAAACAACGTCTTGAGGAAGTAGAATAAGTTTTTGGATACTTAGATTACCCTAGCACCTCTTGTATAGCGCTCCTTATAGCACAAATCCTGGCCAAAACTTATACTATTATACTGCATTGAAAATTTGCTTCCTAATCAAGATTTTCTTCTTGTTCGTATTGAACGGGTTGGCGATAGCCGGCAAAAGGTATTTTTAACAAATCCATCACATTATTCGCCTCTTTTTTGTCCATATAGGTATCAACGCCGTACACTAATTTGGAATTGTCTACAATAATATAAGTACCAAATATGCGGTCCCAAAAAGAAAAAATATTCCCATAATTGCTATCGGAATAGGGCTGTCTGTAGTGGTGATGACTGCGATGCATATTCGGTGTACATATCACCAAACGCATGCCACGGTCTAACCAATTCGGTATTTTTAGGTTGGAATGATTGAATTGAGTAAGAATAACCGAAAGGGTTTGGTACAAAAAAATAAGCCAAATAGGAGCGCCGACGACTAAAACCGCTGCGGTTGTAAAAATAAATCGAATAACAGACTCCCCAGGGTGGTGACGATTAGCGGTCGTAGTATCTACATGTTGATCGGTGTGGTGAATTACATGAAATTGCCACATCCATTGTATGTGATGTTCTATCCAATGTGCCGCATAGGCCCCTATCAAATCCATCAGCATTAAGCCTACTGTAAATTTAATCAAGGTAGAGGCTTGCCACCAATTCAATAAACCAAAAGCATTGGTTTCGACCCACCAAGCGACTAAAGTAAGAATTCCAGCCATTGCAAAGTTAACTAAAATCGTCGTTAGGGTAAAGAAGATATTGGTTGCCGAATGTTTGGTTTTGTTATAAGTCGTTCTAAAGAGCGGTATAGCGTTTTCGATCATAAAAAACAGAAAAAGCCCTCCAAATAAATAAGCGGCACGGTGTGTGGGTAAGTTGGGTAAGGCTTCGAAATAACTAATAATAGAATCCATAGAAAAATACTTTTTAAATAATTGCATTACTACTGTGTATAGCTAAATATACAAAAGCTCCCTTTAATTTTGTAAAACCGTTGGTACTAAGTTGTTTTTTTGAAATAAAACCAAATACCCATACCAAAGAGTACAGCTAGAATCGTGGTCACAAAAAACCCTGCTGGGATTTCACTTTATTTTTAGTCTTTCAATTCCAAGGCAGTAAATTCGACTGTACAAAACAAGCCCTGAAAAATGGATTTATTTCGGGGATAAAATAAAATAGCTTTACTCTAAATGGAGTAAAGCTATCTGTATGACAAGCTTTTAATTGATTTAAACCAATGCTGTTTTATTTTTATTGAACTGGTCAGCTACTATTAGTTCTTTGGAACCACGTATATGCTTATAAAATCCTTCACCTGACTTTACGCCCATTTTTCCAGCGGTAACCATATTAACTAGTAAAGGACAAGGAGCATATTTCGGATTTCCAAAACCGTCTTGTAATACCTTTAAAATAGACAAACATACATCAAGACCAATAAAATCCGCCAACTGTAAAGGACCCATCGGATGCGCCATTCCCAATTTCATAACTGTATCGATTTCCTCTACCCCCGCAACACCTTCAAATAAACTATATATAGCCTCGTTAATCATTGGCATTAAGATTCTATTAGCAACAAACCCAGGATAGTCATTCACCTCAACAGGCACTTTAGATAAATCTTTTGACAAGTCCATAATGGTTTTGGTAACGGCATCACTCGTACTATACCCACGAATTACTTCAACCAATTTCATAATAGGTACAGGATTCATAAAGTGCATCCCGATTACTTGGTCAGGGCGTTGGGTAACTGCAGCAATTTTTGTAATCGAAATAGAAGAGGTATTGGTCGCCAAAATAGTATGCTTAGGTGCCACTGCATCCATTTGTTTAAAAATCTTCAATTTCAAATCAATATTTTCGGTAGCTGCTTCCACTATTAAATCTGCATTAGCGGCCACAGTAGCCAAACTAGTGGCCGTTTGAATATTGCCAAGGGTATTTGCTTTATCTTCCGCCGAAATTCTTTCTTTTTTAAGCATTCTATCCAAATTCTTGCTAATGGTTGCTACTGCTTTTTCTAAGGCAGTTTCAGAAATATCAACCAAGCCAACCTGATAGCCATTCATCGCAAAAACATGTGCAATACCATTTCCCATAGTACCCGCACCAATTACAACTATATTCTTCATTTTTAATTTTGATTTTAATTTTTTGAATAGGACAAAGATACGTATTATCAGCTTCAATAAAAAATGTCTGTCCTTTTTAGAGAACAGACATTGGATATATCGAACATCAAAGTTTAAGGCCAAATACCTAATGAAAGATAATCAGAGGCTATTTTTTGTATGGCATAAACCATAGAAGCTGTTCTTAAATCTTTAATTTCTGGTTTATTTTTCCAAGTTTCACGAATACCCGAATAGGCATTTATCATCGTTTCCTCTAAGCCTGAACGGACCAAATCAACCTCATCAGCACCAAATGTCAATAGATTGCGTTCTTGTTCATTCAAATCTTTGCCCGTCATCTTAAGGACTAAGTCAACCAATAACTCGTAGCGATTAGACTCAAAACGTTTTTGCATACGACCAAAACGCATATGTGACAAGTTTTTCAACCATTCAAAATAAGATACGGTTACCCCACCAGCATTTGCATACATATCCGGAATAATCAAGACCCCCATTTGAAGTAATACAGCTTCAGCTTCAGGCGTAACGGGGCCATTAGCAGCTTCTACTATAATTTTTGCTTTGATATTATGAGCATTTTTATCATTGATTTGATTCTCAAGGGCAGCAGGCACCAAAATATCACAGGCTAACTCTAAGGCAGATGCATTATTTTCTAAGGTAACTGACCCCGGAAAACCAATAATAGAACCTGTTTTCTTGCGAAAAGCCAACAATTCATGAATATCGATACCATCGGCTTTGTGAATAGAACCTTCGTACTCAGCTACACCAATAATCTTGACATTTCCTTCATCCTGTGAAATAGTACCGGTATATGAACCCACATTACCCAAACCTTGAATAACCATTGTTTTGCCTGCAAGCCCCGTAGTTAGGCCAAGGGCTTTCATATCTTCTTCGTAATTACAGGCTTCTCGAACAGCATAATAAACGCCACGACCTGTCGCTTCGGTACGTCCTCGTATACCATTTTGGGTAACAGGCTTTCCGGTTACACAACCTGCTGCATCAATCTCACCAGGTTTAAGGGCTGCATAAGTATCCATAATCCAAGCCATTTCACGTGGCCCTGTCCCATAATCGGGTGCCGGTACATCCATGCCAGGACCAATAAAATTTTTGCGTACCAACTCAGAGGCATAACGTCTAGTAATACGTTCCAATTGTTCTTCTGAGTACTTGTAGGTATTGATTTTGACCCCACCTTTAGCCCCACCAAAAGGAACATCAACAATCGCACACTTATAAGTCATTAAGGCAGCTAAAGCCATAACCTCATCTTGATTGACACCATCACTATAACGAATTCCTCCTTTGGTGGGCATTCTGTGATTCGAGTGTTGCACACGATAGGCTTCAAAAACTTCAACATCTCCGTTAATTCGCACAGGAAATTTCATTCTAAACACAGAGTTGCAACCTTTGATTTGTTCCAACAACCCATCGGGCAAATTAGTATGGGCAGCTGCCCTTTCAAAATTTTTCTCGACTCCTTCAAAAAAGCTATAATCTGACATAGTTTTTTTTGGTTAAATTATTAAATACAGTTTCTATAAGGACGGATACTTAAATAGTACATTTAATGTATCCTTTTAATCATCGTTCATCAATTCTTCTAATCGGTCCAATTTGCGTTCTAAATAAATCATAAAGGCTATCATCGTACCAAAGAGTAACAGCATTACAGCAGCAACTACGTATATCTTACCGATGTTACCAAAATAATCATTGGACTGACTTTCTTGCGCAAAAGCCGCAAAAGGAAGCAATAGAAAAAGGCTGGTGTATATTCGATTTTTCATATATTTCAGTTCACAAAAATGGTATTTTTTCCAAAAAAAAAGAATTATTAAAAATATTATTTTTACAAAAAATTAAAAGAGGATTAAACTAGGTGATTTAAAGCCACTTAAGGTAAAAAATCTTTTAGCTAGCTTAAGTATCTTGCTCCATTTTTTTGATTTTTAGCGCCTCAATACGCATCGCAATTGTAGCCATCCACCAACCCATCATTATCCATCCTACCACAGCCGGATAAAAAACCATGCGCATGGTATTGTCTAGATCTAATTTAGAAAAAGCTGGATTGTTCCCCATTCCGGGATGCAAGCTATCCACCATTCTTGGAATTACGTACAATAGGGGAATTAATGTTGCAAATGCAAAAATATTATAAATAGCAGCTACGCGTGCCCGCTTGTCCATATCTTCAAAGGAAGATCTGAGTACAAAATAAGCTAGATAGATCAATAATGCTATAGCAGATGTATTTTGCTTGACGTCAAAAGACCAATAGGACCCCCAAGTATGTTTGGCCCAAATAGCCCCTGTGGTGATACCTACTATCCCAAAAAGCACGCCTACCGTAGCGAAGGATGCTGCTTTATTGTCATGATCGCCTATTTGAGGTTTACGAAGATACAGAATACTATGAATAACCGAAACAAACAACAAAAGCATCATAGCAAACCACATGGGTACATGGTAAAACAAATTACGAATCGTTTCCTCTAAAATATTTAGAAAAGGGAATGAGGTTTTGTCGGTACTACGGTAAGGAACTACAGAACAAAAGGAAGCCGTATCAGCCTTGTTGCTGTGCTTTTGTTCGATAAACAAAACTGACTCAAGTGATGTGTAGCCGTTTTGTGCATCAACCATTTCTAACAAAGGGAACGGCGACTTTTTCCCGTCCTTCATTTCGGTTTGTAGCGGCAATTTACTGGCTGGAATGGCAAAGTTAAGTTGCAACTCGTTAGGACTTTTAACCTCAATTGATGTAGCACACAATGCGGTACTTGGATTAAGACGAATCCGAGCCTCTACAGGGACAGCAGAATCGAATTGGGCGTTGTATGCTTTGAGTTCTAGTTTTAAATAATTGCCGGTATTTATACTTCTTGGAAGTACCGACAAAACACCCGTACTTAGAGGAATCAGCAAACCCGCCAAAATACTGTAGGCAATTAAAAGAACTGCGATAAATTTCAAATATTTGTTCATATGTAGGCTACTATGGTTGGGGCTATCTCCAAAAATTAGTCTTCGTTGTTTACAAAAAAACTAAAAAAAGATTGTCCGTACTGGCGAAGTTCAGTAAAATTTGAATCATTTTCAAAATTTTGACGGGAATCGTGTTCAATAATTAATATTCCACCTTTTTTGAGCAGTTGATTCTCGCGGATTATATCAGGTAATTGTTGGTATTGAGGATGGGCATAAGGAGGGTCCGCAAAAATAATATCGTAGGATTTTGTATGCTTTTTTAAAAATCGAAAAGCATCGTTTTTGTGGTAAATTAGCTGCGCTTCTATTTTAAAAATAACAGCCTGTTTTTTGATGAACTGTATACAAGGAGCGAATTTTTCGACAACAGTGGCCTTTGCAGCGCCTCTTGATATAAATTCGTAGGCAATCGAACCTGTACCCGAAAACAAATCTAGGACTTCAATTCCATCATAATCTATTTGATGATGAAGAATATTAAATAAGCTTTCTTTAGCATAATCAGTTGTTGGACGAGTTTTCCATTTCGATGAAGGCATCTCGAATCGTCGACCTTTCAAAAAACCACTAACTATTCGCATAATTTCAATGAAAACAAATCGAAAAATAAATTAGAAGCTAAGGTTTCCTCAAGCTTTTGACCAAATAAATAATAGCTTGGACGTTGTACAAAATGAATCTTCTTCACGTATTTGTACAACAATTTGTGAATCTCGGAATCTTCCATCAAATCACCGGCAATATTTAGCAAGCATTTATGTGGATGCAAGCCTAATTGCTTACAAACTAGCAATACGTAATACAGACAATCAGGAGAAGCTTTGTACGAGAAGATATTATGCAAAAGTAGTTGATTGTTTTCCACCACCGTAATTGATAAATGTTGGCCAAATATATTCAGAAAAATATTTTTGGTGGATGCACTATCAAATTTTTGAATAAAATTTTGCATCAAACCGGTAGAGGCATGATAGAAAACAGCCGATGGAAAATGCTCCATGAGGTCGTCTATGTAAGCAGCATCAAAGGCGTATACATTGTTGAGTTCAAGACAACTGATTTGATCATTCAAAACACGGTCTGCACGATGTACTTGATTGGTAGCCGAAAGATACGCTTGACGCTTTGAGGCTTCAAATAATGCATTCGGCAGTAAGGTGAATTTGGGTGAAAACAAGCCAATTTTGACCGACCTAAAGGTATCTCGCAAAATACTGTCTTCAAGTAGTAGTTTCTTTAGCGGCTTCGATGCTGATAAATCTCGAAGCTGATAAGACCTTAATGAAACAACTTGCTGTTGCTGATTACTGATTAAATAGGACAACCTTTCTGTACCAATGAGGATAGAAAGGTTGTACGAATGCGTCAGACTTTTGTTAAAATCGTCTTCAAAAATATTGTAGGTGATATCTACCAATTACCTGTTGTTGAGGGTTTATTCAAGTCACCTACTTTTCGCAGGCTATTAGGATTAAATTCAGGGTCGTAAATTACATGAGAGGCAGAATCGAATTCGGACAAATAAGTACCTAAGGTTGTACCTGCTTCAAAAGTAGGCGCCATCAAAGAATCGGTACCCTCTACGATTGCTTCTGAAGTTTTCATGTAAAACTCTTGCCCTCCTGAGAATGGTACAACCCTAAGGTAATTGAAGTATTCATCAATAGTCATATCTGGCTTGGGGGCATTTTTTTTGATAATGCCTTTAAGTGAATCTTTGGCTGGCAACTTAATTTTGACGATTGTAACCACTTGGTTGGTATCAAACTTGTCTCCAAATGCCTGATCAATCAAAAAAGTATCTGTAGTCAAAACTTGCTTGAGTGAATCGTAACTTTCGGCGTATTTTTTGGTCAAAGACTTGTAGACCTTTTGTAATTCAGCCGTTTGTTTTAAGCGTTCTCTGACGAGCTGCTCTCTAATTTCGCGCGTTTCTTTAAAGTTGATAGGCTTGCGAATGCTTTCTATCAATAGATATACAAGGGCCATTGAAACTAAAGCAAGTAATAGATTGAGTGCAATTTTCATTCTTAGTATGTTATGATTTATATGGTACCAAAAGGCTGTTTATCAGTAAAGCAGTAACAATCAAAAGTAGTTCTGCAATATAGTAGTGCAATAATACTTATTTTTATGGAAATTAAACAACAAAAAAAGCCAATTTTATTGATTGTCTTCAAAATTAATCCACTAGCAGAAACTTAAGTGCAGCAAATTAACGCGATTTAATTTGGTTCAAATCACCCTCTAACGAACCATTGGAGGAAATACCTGATGCACCATAGACATCGCCACATTGAATTCAGTATCGTTAAGGCCCAAATCTAAACCTTCCTTCGGGAAATAAGTTAACATTTTTTCGGTAGGCATATTACCCGTCAAATCATCCTTGGCCATCGGACATCCTCCGTAGCCACCTATAGCAGCATCAAACCGTCGACAGCCATTCTTGAAGGCAGCATCAATTTTTTCTTCCCATTCATCGGGTCGGGTATGAAAATGCGCTCCAAATTCTACATCGGGATAAGGAGGAATCAAATTAGAGAATAGGTATTCTATGGTAGAACGGTCGGCTACTCCAATTGTATCCGACAAAGAAAGAATTTTGATTCCCATATCGGCCAATAAATTGACATAATGTTGTACGATATCTACATTCCATGCATCTCCGTAAGGGTTTCCAAAACCCATCGAAACATAAACCACCATTTTTTTGTTGTACTTTGTACAGATGTCTTGAATAGCAGCAACCCGCGCAATCGAATCTTGAATAGTGGCGTTAGTGTTGCGCAACTGAAAGGTCTCTGAAACAGAAAATGGGTACCCTAGGTAGGTAATTTGTTCGAATTGACAGGCTTGTATGGCACCTCTTTTGTTGGCAACAATAGCCAACAACTTGGAGCTGCTTCCATCTAAGTTGAGTGCATTCAACACTTGGTCGGTATCCCGCATCTGTGGTATCGCTTTGGGAGAAACAAAGCTTCCAAAATCAAGGGTATCAAAACCTACTTTTAAAAGTTGATTTATGTATTCAGCCTTGATTTTTGTATCGATGAAATAGTCATTGATACCTTGCATCGCATCGCGGGGGCATTCTATTATCTTTACCATAAAAAAAATTGTACAGCGTGTTTAGGCATTCAAAATTGAATGTATTCACCGGCAAATATAAGGCTTCTGTTTAAAATATGCTAAAGAAACCTGAAGTTTGAAAAAATAGCCTAACTTTGTGCACTTATTAAATTAAACGATTCTAACATCACATAATTAATTCATAGCATGTTATTAACAGTCATCAGCTTTGCTTTTATTGCTTTATTATTATTTTTAGCTGTAAACAGTGTTGAAAAAAATCCAAAATACCGACCTTATTGGATGATTTTAGGGTGCATTATGTTTTTTACAGGGAGTATATCTTTGGTGGTGAATTCGGTAGGACTCACCCTAGGCAGCTTGCAGTGGGTTGAATCGATGGGACCTTTTGCTTCCTTTTTGTTTAAAATGAGTTTGATTATGGGCGGCATCATGATTTTCATATTAGTCAACCACAATCCGGATGCTTATGATGAATATTTTGATGGAAATAAATACAAAGAATAATCTGTATTTCGTAGTCTAATTACCGTTAGGGCAGGTGTATCTTGCCAATACCGAGAACGATAATTTTTTTTGAAAATCCTGCTCTCCTACCCAAGGCATGATTCTACTATGTTCAAATAAAATAATTCAGTTAAATCTCCTTGTGCGAATTACGGTAATTGTAGGTATCGTTCTTTCAGATTCAATTTAAAATGCCCCACTTTGTAGCAAGGGTGGCTTTTAGCAAATCGCTACGTCTAAAGAATATCCTTCATCAAATTTTTTCTCAAAACAGTAGATGCAGTTAATACTCCAGAAAATGCAGCACCTCCAACACCTGCTGTAGCAATATCCTGCCCTGTGAGGTATAAATTTTTGATGGCTGTTTGAGGACGCAAGAACTTTTGAGAAAAGCGATTGGTATCATGGTCTAAACCATACAATTCGCCTTTTTCGTAATTGACAAAGTGTTTGGTAGACAAGGCTGTAGACAATTCGTAATAATTAACAGCGCCTCTCAGCTGCGGTTCTTTTTCGTAGAGTATTGCTAACAGACGCTGTGCTATAGATTCTTTAAGCGCTTCGTAATCTGCACCTCTTTTTTTCCAGCGTTTACCGTCCCATGCTGCAAAACTTTCGTAAGGCACCAAGGTAATTATATCTACGGTACTTTTACCTGGATAACGATTGGACCAATCCGGGTCTTTGGCGGCCGGAAAAGATATGTAAACTACGGGGAAATCTTGAGATATATCCTTGAGATAACGGTCTACACAAGCATCATGACTTAAGTCTTTGGGATATATCCAATAATTGGCTTTCGGTAATTTCAATGCCTCCGGGCTTCCCTCCAATCCAATGTACAAACAAGCATGTGCAACAGAATGTTTGACCTGCTTGAGGTGTTTTGCAAGCTGATGCTTTTGAAACGAAGCTTTTGGAATCAGGCTGTTGTAGGTGGTAAAAATACCGGCGTTGGATATGATATTTGTGGCTTTAAATGATTTCCCATCTTTCATACGGACACCAACTGCCTTGTTGTTGTCGACCAATATCTCGTCTACCTCGGCACTAATCAACAGGGCAGAACCTAAGCGATGCAAAACAGGTGCAATTGTTTCTACTATTTGTGAAGAACCACCTATCGGAAAATAGCCGCCCGAAAAATAATGCCTGACCAAAGATGCATGCATCGCAAAACTACTCTGTTTGGGTGGAAGGCCATAGTCGCCGTATTGACCACATAATACTTTTATTAAACGGTCATTATCGGTAATCCGACGCAACACCGTTTCGGTACTTTGATTGGCATATTTTAGGTAGGGTTTTCTTAAGTACCATCCAAACAATTTACTCATCCAAGGAGTAAATGTTTTTTCGATAAAGAAATTCCGGCTTGTTTTGCTTACATCAAAAACTAAATCGAGGTATTGACCAATCGCCGTTGATTCCTCCGGAAAATACTCCAGCATTTTTTCGGTCCAATTGCCTACCCCTTTAACAAAATCGTAGGTTTGTTCTCCGATGACGATACGATCATACACCGGGCCCATATCTGCCCATTTTAATTTAGATTCGGTTATATAATCAAATATTTTTTTCAAGACAGAATGGTCTTTTTCCATCCCGCCAATATAATGTATCCCAACATCCCACTCGTAGCCTTTTCGTTTGAATATATGGGTAAAGCCACCGGCCGTGTAATGTCTTTCCAACACCAACACCTTCTGACCTCTTTTTGCCAATAAGACAGCAGTAGTGAGGCTACCGATACCTGACCCAATAATAATGGTATCATAATAATCGGCAATTTGATAATTTTTTTTGTAGGATTGAACCATAATGCTATAGATAAATGAACGCCATATCAGCAGCCTTAAGATACAATACCGCCCTAAAATTTAAAAATAATTACTTTAATTGTTCTAATAAATAATTAGACCATCCAATAAACCGAAGGCTATATGAATACAGATTAAGCTAAATTCTTCTATCTATGCTGGATTGACAGCATCAAATGCCCAGGCCCATGCTGCTTCTTTTAGAGGCCGAGGCAATCGAGATGTTGCACTTGGTAAAAAAAGAATCGGGCAGCGATGACCGGCTACCTCAAGCTGACCTCTTGCCACTAAAATGGTGCGGCCCTCTATGCTAATTTCTTCGTTGATGTATTCAGATAACAAGGCCTTTTCTTGAAGCACTTCTACTAAGTAAGAAGAAAACACCAATACCTTTACCGGTTTTATCAGTTCTATATAACGCTCAAACAACGGTAAACTCAATGCCAAATCTTGTTCTGATAATTGTTTGTCATCAAAAGACCGGAAAGGAGAAAAATAGCCTAAACTACAAGGATATTGCGAAAGGAATTGATTCAAGAACTGTTGTTGAATCCCTTTAGGTGCATAAAAATGTTGTGAAACCACTTTTTGAGCGCGATAACCTTTCCTTTTTTCGGCTACTGGATTAAACTCTAGCAGCAAAATTGATTTTTCCTGCGGCGCATAGGGGCACCATTCGTATTTCCATTTTACGCGTTTTTTGTTGGCAACGGTACGAATATCACTCAATTTAAAAGCGGCTTCTACGTGAGGTAATACGGCTTCAAATGCTTCAAACTGTTTTTTTACTTGCTTTTGAGGCTTTTCACGATAAGGTGAAAGATGTTTAGGTTCTTGCACTATCTTTACCTTATTAAAAACTTTGAGCTTAGGCCCGCTTGGTTCTTTGACAGGAACTTCAAGTGACATGGCATTAATTTCAGGCGGTTGATTTTCGGGGTCTTCAGGGTCTAAGAGTTCTAAATCAATTTGCTTTTTGTGTTTGTCTGCTCCCAAAATCCGCACCCATACATCATCCCCCATCCGATAACTACGATCTTGTGATTTTATCTGAAAATTCGGTTCCTCAACTACAAAGTTATCATACATTTTGTTGTAGCGAATCATGCCTTCGCAAAAGTTAGCTTTCAGGGTAACGTAGATACCATGTTCGGTAATCCCAGAAATAGACCCTTCGAATAATTGGCCAATTTTAGAGGCTAAAAATTCTGCTTGTTTGTATTTGGTCGACTCGCGTTCTGCTTCCATAGCATCGCGTTCTTTTTTGGAAATATGCTTACATAATGCCTCTAATTTATCGGCATTCATACGTTTATTTGTCTTGCTAAGGTGATCAAATAGTATACGATGTGCCAACACATCTGCATAACGACGAATAGGGGAAGTAAAATGAGAATAGGTTTGAAAACCCAAACCATAATGGCCTATATTCTCGGTAGAATAAACCGCTTTAGCCATCGTCCGAATCGCTAATTGTTGTAAAATATCGTAAGCAGGCTTGCCTTCTGCTTCTTTTAGTAAAGCGGCATAAGCTTTCCGCACTTCTTCGGGACCATTTAGCGTTAAAGGATAACCCATCAAAGCACTAAATGTAGCAAATTGATCCACTTTTTCCATATTAGGTTCGTCGTGAATGCGATACACCATAGGCCATTTGGTTCCGGTAGAAGCATGCAAACCATCGATCAAGGCTCCTACTCTTTTGTTGGCCAATAGCATAAAATCTTCCACTAACATATGGGCATCTTGTCTAGATTTCAGATATACTTCAAGCGGAACCCCTTCCGCGTCTAATTTAAAACGTACCTCAGGTGATTCAAAATTGATCGCTCCTTTGTTGAAACGTTTTTTGCGCAATGCATGGGCATAAAAATTGAGCAGTTCTAATTCTTTTGCATAGTCTCCTTCTTTTGTTTCTATCCGTTCCTGTGCTTCTTCGTAGGTAAACCGTCGGTCAGAATAGATAACGGTTCTGCCAAACCATTCCGATACGATGGCACCTGTTCTGTCTAATTCGAAAATCGCTGAAAATGTCAGTTTTTCTTCTTCGGGACGAAGAGAACAGACTCCATTTGATAGGTTTTCAGGCAACATAGGCAAAACCCGATCAACTAAATATACCGAAGTGGTGCGCTTGGCAGCTTCTTTGTCAAGGGCAGACCCTACTTGGATATAATGGCTAACATCCGCTATGTGAATTCCGATTTCATGATGACCATTATCGAGTAATTGAATAGATAATGCATCATCAAAATCTTTGGCCGTGAGGGGGTCGATAGTAAAGGTAGTTATGCCACGCATGTCTCGACGTTTGGCGATTTCTTCTTTTGTAATTCGAGTGTCAATCGATGCATTTTCTGCCAATACCTCGGGTGGAAAGCTTAGATTAAAGCCTTTATTAATCAGGATCGATTTCATGGCAATGTCGTTGCTATCTTCCGTTCCTAAATAGGTAGTTATTTCACCTTCGGGACTCATACTATGGCTTTGAGCCCACTTAACAATACGCACAACCACTTTTGAGCCTTCTTCGGCCTCTTCGGTGAGCGTGGATGGGTTGATCACAATATCCGATTGCATATTGGGATTATCAGGTACCACAAAAGCGAATTTCCTAGACAACACCAAAGTACCAATAAACTGATCGGTTTTGCGAGTTATAATATGTTGTACGCTTCCTTCTGGTTTTCCTCTGCGCGAAAAAAACCAAGCCACCTCGACTTTGTCGCCGTGCAAAGCTCCGTTTAGCTTGTGCGCAGGCACGAAGATATCTTTGTCGGTCTCCGTTTTGTCTTCACAAACTATAAAAGCGGCACCGCGGCGGGTAATATCCACAATACCGATAGCAGATTGAGTGTTTTTTGGAGCTTTTGGGGTTCTTTTAGCAGCTTTATTCCACTGAAATTTGCCCGAACGAGTCGCTGTTAATTTTCCTTTTATGACGAGTTGTTCAAGGCAATGCTGCACCGAATCCTTTGAATTAGAAATTTTGAGCTTTCGAATGAGTGTTTTGGCATCGAAGCGAGTGCTAACTTGTTTGCTGCATAGGTCAATAATTCTATTTTCTAAAACGGGTACAGTTAATGTTTTGGGTTTAAATCGTTTATTTTTATTTTTTCTGGCCATTATAATAGCTTAACGTATTTTTGATAGAGGTAATGCCCCTTGATACAGGGCAAATGATAAGAGGTTTAGATAGGGACAATTTCTCCGTCCCCTGATAATTGAAGGCTTTTATATTGATGTTTTTCTTCTTCTGAGATAGGCGCTGAGTTGCCTTGTTCGTCTAGTTTACCTTCTACGGTACTGAACAACCAATTTGGACTAATTGTACATACCATTTGATACAACCCGTCGGCACCATATTTAGTTCCTGCAATTTTGGCTTTGTCGATTAAAACCCCTGTTTTGGAGAAGGTGGTGAGGTAATAGTTCGACCCTTCGATTCCTGCTTGCCAAAATACAATAGCAATAAATTGTGAGGTATTAGGAAGCGAAAAACAGGGCATAAATTCGGTGTATTCATCGACAACTGCATCCTTTTCAAGTACAAAATTAAACATCCAAGTAGCAGACATTGGGTCGTTATTGATGCTTAATAATCGCTGTGTATCAGAGGTAATCGTGTAGGGTAAATCTACTTCAGGAAAGAAATTTATAAAATTTTCAAAGGTTATCGCGTTGGCCTTTTTGTCCGGTATTGTTTGAACTTTAACTTTATCCTCCTTAAAATTTTTGACGGATTTAGGAACTTTAGGATTGGTATTTTGAGGGTAATCAGACCCGCCTTCGAGTCCATTATCTTTGTGTTTTAACAGCGTTGGTTTCATTATCATTTAATAAATTAATACATAATTTTTTTATTGAATAGTAGCAAATTTCGTCTTTTTAGAGGACAATGTCTATTAGATGTCAATATATTATTTAAATCAAAAGGATTTAGCCACAGTAGATTGGTAAATAAACAACTTATTCTTGCGCAATGTGGCGTGTATTTTGGTACCGTCACTCAGTATTTTGTGCCATTTATTTTGTTTGTCTTTTTGGGGACCAAAAAGTTGTTCGAGTAATTGTACAGCGGTTTCTTTATTGTTGTACAAAAAGTGCATTTCAACTAAGTTTTGCGCCCCCTCTTTTTCAAAAAAATAATAGGCGGTATTGATAGCTTTATCAGGGGCCTCCTCCGAAAAAATATGACGTGGTGTCTCTTGAAATGAGAGCACTTCTACCATAGAAGGACGTTTTTGAAGACAAGTTTTTTGGGACATCCCTAAAGAAAATGATTGGAGATAGCTGGGTAAATAACGATCCGAAGATAGACTTCGATGACTTTGACAACTTGCAAAGCTGATTAGAATCAAGGCAATAATAGAACGCATCATTTTGTTGGTAATTAATTAAAAATATAAAATAGATTTAGGGTATCGAAAAAGCAGCGGCTATATTGTCGGCTAGCCTCGTTGCCAAGCCAATGTTTTGGTTACTGTTGGTATAAGACTCTTGCGGCAAGTCGATTCCTTGCAATAAATTTGCAATATTAAGTTGAACGCGAAGCGTATCACTAGGCCCTTTTATTGCTTTATCTAAATTAAACTGTACCGACCTAAGCAATGAATTGGTTCCTATTCTCAAATCAAAAGATTCATTTTCGTTAGGAATACCATCTGCATTACGATCAATCTTACCGAGCATTTTCAAAAAAATATAGCCGTCATTAAAATTAAAATGCATAGTATCAGGCACTTGAATAAACAAGGGATGCGCAGCATTCGTCAAAAAATTAGTAATTTGATCGTTATTTACGGCATCAACACCAATATCAAATTGTATTTTTTGTACGCTAGTTAGACCTATTTCACTCAAAAAAAATTGCTGTTGACCTGCTTTAATAAGGGGGTAAAGGGCTGGCAAGTACAAACTATCTCCAGATTCTTTTTTGATATTGATAGAGCTTACGTAAAATTGAAACTGCTTGAAGGCTGTTGCTGACCCATTTATTGAATAAATTCTGTTGATTTCAAAGGGAAGGCTATCTACTAATAGTTCGAAAGACAAATACAACGAAGGATACCGGCAAGAAGCATTAGCTACAGCGGCATCAGGATCGTAATTATAAGCCGATTGGTCTATACAACCGACAGGACGCGTACAACGCGCAAAAATCAAGACTGTGCAGCAAAAAAAAAGTACTTGACGATGTTTCATGAGCCCTTATTAACTGTTTTATTTTTGTCAAATTAGCATTATTTGTGCCTAATTCAAAATTGATTAAAATAAATTACAATTACATTATTAAAATCACCTAGACTTCTCTATATTTGGGTTGTTTTCAAAAATTATTGAAAGTTTAAAATTAAAAAATATATTTATGAAATTATTAGTATGTGTAAGTCAGACTCCTGACACCACTACCAAAATCAAATTTGCCAATGGCGATACGGAATTTGATACAAACGGCGTTCAGTTTATCATGAACCCCTACGACGAGTGGTATGCATTGGTTAGAGCATTGGAACTAAAAGAACAAGTCGGTGGAACGGTTACACTTTTCCATGTTGGACCAAAAGCCAACGAGACTGTCATTCGAAAGGGCTTGGCAATTGGTGCTGATAATGCAGTTAGAGTAGATGCCGAAGCTACTTCTGCAATGTTTACAGCTGCTCAAATCGCTTCCTATGCACAATCAGAAGGTTACGATATGGTATTTTTAGGCAAAGAAACTATCGATTATAATGGATCTGAAGTGGCTGCTATGACCGCCGAAATGTTGGATATGCCTTTTATTTCGTATGCCACCAAAATGGATGTAAACGGAACAACAGCGACGATCAACAGAGATATAGAAGGTGGAATGGAAACCCTAGAAGTTGATGCGCCATTCGTATTAAGCTGTGCTAAAGGAATGGCCGAACAACGTATTCCAAATATGCGCGGCATTATGATGGCCAAACGCAAACCTATCAACGTCATTCCTGCGGTTGAATCAGCAGATTTAGTTAAAGTAACTAAATACGAATATCCCGCTGCAAAAAGTGGTGTTAAACTAATTGATCCTGAAAACATGGAAGAATTAGTCAATTTATTACATAACGAAGCTAAAGTAATTTAATATGGCTGTTTTAGTATATGCAGAGAGCCTTACGGGCTCCATCAAAAAGGCTGCTATTGAAGCAGTTACCTATGGCAATCTAACTGCTCAATCATTGGGCACAGAATGTATAGCACTTACAATTGGCACTGCCGAAGGCGCTGCTTCACTTGGACAATACGGTGCTGCCAAAGTCTATAATGTTGCTGCCTCTGATGATTTCGACGCACAAGTGTATGCACAAATCATTTCGGAAGCGGCCACTCAAGTTGGCGCAGATGTTGTCGTATTTGCGCACTCCTCTTCTGGCAAATCATTGGCAGGAAGAGTTGCCGTACGCACCAAGGCTGGGCTAGTAAGTTCGGTAATTTCGGTTCCAGAAGGGGATCAATTTACCGTCAAAAAAGGCGTTTTCTCTGGCAAAGGATTTGCTAGCTACGAAATAACTGCCGACAAAAAAGTACTAACGATTGCAGGGAACACTTTTCCTCCGCAAGTAGTAGCGCAAGATGTTGCAGTCGAAGCCTTAAACATCAATGTACCGACCTCAAAAGTAAAGGTACTTAGCAAGTCAACGGTGGACGGAGTTGTGCCTTTACCTGAAGCTGAATTGGTAGTATCTGCCGGTAGAGGTATGAAAGGACCTGAAAACTGGGGAATTATTGAGGAAATGGCGGGCATTCTAGGAGCTACTACAGCTTGTTCTAGACCTGTTGCCGATGTACATTGGCGTCCTCACCACGAACATGTTGGTCAAACAGGCGTTGCAATTCGTCCGACGCTTTATATAGCTGTTGGTATTTCTGGTGCGATTCAACATTTGGCTGGAGTCAATCAATCAAAAGTAATTGTTGTTATCAATAAAGACCCGGAAGCACCGTTCTTCAAAGCCGCTGACTATGGTGTTGTTGGTGATTTATTTGATGTAGTTCCACGATTAAACCAAGCTTTAAAAAAGTTTAAAGAAAGTCAGAACTAAACAAAAAAGCAGCCTTCATGATGGCTGCTTTTTTTTTGAAGTCCATGTGGCTTCCTTAATTAAAAAAAGCAAGCTAACTGTAAATATGGTTAGCTTGCTTTTTTATGTTTCAAAAGATGAATTTCAAAAATAAATTGATCCTAAAAACAAAACGTATGACTCTATAACAACAAACACACATAAAAGGTTCACAGAAAACTGCTTTATTTTCATATTTTTATATTACATATGTTTGTGTATTTTATAACATAGCTTTTTGCTAGTCTAAAGACGTATAACTTACAATCGATCCAATATTAATTAATTTAATAAATATACGAATCAACAAAAATAATTGCGAAACAAAAAAAGAAAGCAAAATGGTAGAATAACTTTCAATATCAATCAAAAGAGTAATTCGATAGTTGATAAACACCAATACCCCCCAAAACAACATGTTAATAAGGTACAGAAAGTATACGTTCATTAGGTGTGCCCTCAAGAAACGAAAAGATTCAACTAAGGTGGATATAATCCATTTTTTAGGCGCGGTTACCAAAAAATATTTGCTGTAGTCTTGCCAAACAAAAAAGAAAAGTGCAACAAGGTAATAGCAGGGTAGCACAATTTTAAGCGCGGTAGAAATGACCCCCTCATTCTGCAATTCACCGTTGACCAATGCATAAAAAAGTAGCGCAAAAAGAGCGAATACAAGACTATGTATAACTAAAAAAAACAAACTTAGTCGTAGAATCTTCCAAAAATATTGTGCAGAATTAGCCCAAAAAATAGCCCTATAATTTGATTTAGGCACTTGAGTTAAGACAGCATAGATTCCACCACTAAAAAAAACATACAATAACAAAAATAGTAAAACAACCACAATTGATTGATCAAAAATAGGCGTCCACCCTACTCCGTAGGCGTTGTTGAAATCATTAAAAAATTCGTAATCAAAGCCTTTCATAAGGTCTTGTACCATCAGGGAATGCCCTACGGTAGATTCTAGAAGTTTTTTGAGCGGATACGCTATACAGAGGGCCATCAAAAAGATAGCAATGTACAGCAACAACACCATACGTTTGCAAATCCAAACCTTAAAAAAACCTTGCTGTATTGCCTTGAATATATTCATATTAAAATTATACTATATGATTGAACTTGCTGTAATCATACTAGCTTGAATCCAGGTCATGAAGGATACAAAAACACGTTCAATACCACTTGACTGCTGATCTAAGGTGTAGCTGTTGTTAATCAAATTTTTATCGATCGAAACTTTGTAATAAGGGTCGATTTGCGCAGCAAGCATTTTTTTGTGACCTGTATATAATATTTCGTGTGACCTTTCTTTGCCATCCCAATAATACATAGCGGTCGTTCCATCATCAAAAAAGAGGCGTATATCTTGCGGAACAATCATTTCCCCTGTCCTGAAAAATACCGCTTTGCTTTTATAAATCTGTACTGAATCTTTTTGGGCTTTTCGAGCAGAGCTCAGATCTTCGAAATAACCTAGTTTTTGTTCTAAATCTTGAACCTGAACCGTTTGAACAACATAATCACATTCAACGGTTTGCTCAATTGCCTGATGCATAAAATCAAGGATTCCCTTTGATTTGATAGGATGAAACTGCGGTACAATTTCTTGCACTACAGCCATAAAATCATTTCGGCAAGGATGCTTATATTTCCATCTTTTATAATAGGTTTGAATAATTTTTTTGAAACAAATATCCCCAACCAAACCTTCTAAAGTTTTAAGAAAAAGAGCCCCCTTTCCATAAACAATCTCTCGATGTCCTCCGTGTTTGAATTTCCATCCAAACTTACTCATCGGACCAATTTTGATATTTTCGGCATTAAAAAATCGGCCTCGTCTAAATTCTTCTGATCCCAAATTAAAATTTAGATAATCAATATTAAAAACACCTTGAGGATAAAATTTATCCATCATTTTGGCTTCAAAAAAAGCCGTAAAGCCTTCGTCCATCCAAGCTTCTTCTTGCTCATTTGTCGCTAAAATTTGCATAAAATATTGATGCGTTAATTCATGCATTGTTATCGTCTCCGTCGTTCGGATATTAGGAGGCAGTATGCACAGCGTAGGCGCCGTAAATAAGGTAGGGTACTCCATCGCACCTGAAAACAACCCGTAATAAGGAGGACTTACGATGGTTAGACTCGGATAAGGATACTTTTCGAGATAGGATTCAAAAAAGCTTAGGGTATGTTTGGCTGCTTCCAAAAATCGGTCTTTATTGCATTCATGCTCGGGCATTACTAATAATTTAATTTGGATGCCCTGCCAAAGTTCGCTGTGGACAATAAAATCAGGATTCGCAGTCCAGGCAAAATCAATCACATCTTCTGCTAGGTAGGTATAAATACTTCGTTGTGCATTAGAATCTAATTCCTGTTTGATTTGATACCCCGAAGCAGCGACTATATAATCTTGAGGAACATTCATACGTACATCGTAAACGCCAAAATCACTGTAGTACTCCGTGTTTGCATGATACTGATGGCAATTCCATTGCCCTTTTGTGGCAAATCGGGTTCCTGAGGGTTCATAGACACCTAGCTTTGGATACCACTGTACCATAAAATAATAATTGCGATTGTAGCCTGTTCGAACCCCTGATTTTGGAATTTTGGAATCCCATTCAACATCTACTTGATAAGACTGAAAAGGTAATATTGGTTCTTGTAGGCGTAATTGCAAGACCGTTTGATCGTAATGATTAGAATCATCAGGACTGATATAGTGCAAACTATCGATAAGATTATTGCCAAATGCATCTTGAACCTTTTTAATATTTATCCAACTCCATTGCCCATCCTCCTGATTCTCATCTGTATTAGATTTCATAAACCGATCTGCTTCTTGGTTAAAACTACTTTGATTATTTTTGAAAGCATTGTAGTACATGTGAAAAAGCATCGTGTGAATTGTATCAGAGGAAGGATTGACAAAATTAATCCGCTGATTTGCTTTTACTTGTTTGAGGTTGGTATCTAAAAATAAATCGATTGAATAATTGGCAGTCCGATTAGATAGTGGAACTTTTTGAATAGTGTCCTGCGTACTAGCGCTAAAGTAGGCCAAGATAAAAATGATTAAAAAAAGGTCTTTGCTGAACATATATCCTGAAAAAAAAGTTAAAATAGGGTGGTTTATCAATAAAAAAAGACAGAAATGTTAATTTAATAAATTTCTTATCTTTATTAGTGTATACCTAAATATACAAAGAATAAATATTATTGTTGATGATACGTAAAACTAAAAAAAAGGATAGATTTAATCAGGCCAAATTGGAAGCCGGTTTGTTTGAATCATTTACTTTTTTTGCTATTGTTTGCACCTCCATGTACAGTGTTTACAACCTTATCATTGGGCAGGAAAAACTAATTTTATTTATCAACATCGTTTCTTTTTTGGGTTATTGCATTTTTTATGCGATGGTCAAAAGAAATTACTTTAGTGTGAAATTGATTGTTTCCTATATATTATTCACCGTTATCATTATTAATATTACGTGGTTTTTAAATGCAGGGTCTAGAGGAGGTATGCCCTTGTTTTATCAATTAGCCTTTGTAGGTTTCATGCTTGTCGCAAATCAGCGTTACCACGGTGCAATCACCATTTTTGTACTTCTAAATTTAGTCCTTTTAAATTATATTGAACGCCACTATGGTGATTTTGTTCTGTTTTTCCCTCCCGATCATAACGAACAGGTAGATACTTTAATCTTCAATTTAGGCTCACTTATTTTGTTAGGATTGATTATGAACACCTTAAAGAAAAGATACTATAAAGAACAATCCGTTATAGTGCATCAAAAAGAACAACTCGAACAGGCCTTTCAAACCAAATCACGTTTTTTGGCCAATATGAGTCATGAAATTCGGACTCCCATGAATGGCATGTTAGGCATGACGGTCGTCTTGGGCAAAACGGCTTTAAATGCTCAACAAAGAGATTATCTGAACGCCATCGAAGTAAGTGGAGACCGACTACTAAACATCATCAACGAAATTTTGGACTATTCGAAGATAGAGGCCGGCGAAATGACCTACATTAATGAACCCTTTTCATTGTATCAATGTATTAGCGAAGTATTGGACATCAGTGCCTTTAAAGCTTTCGAAAAAGATCTTGACCTGAGTTATTGGATAGATAATGATGTTCCACGTCTGATTGTGGGAGACTTTGTAAAATTGAGACAGATTCTTTTAAACCTAATTGGTAACGCTGTCAAATTTACAGAATCTGGAGAAGTTTTGATTAATGTGCGTAATTTAGAGTTAAACAGTAACAACGTTTTATTACAGTTTTCGGTAAAAGATACCGGTATCGGAATTAGTTCTAAAGACATATCTAATATTTTTGGATCTTTCAAGCAAATTGATAATTCCAACAGAAGAGAATATGGAGGTACCGGCTTGGGTTTGGCTATTTGTCAAAAGTTTATCGAGAACATGAAAGGAAAAATATGGGTAGAAAGTGAATTAGGCAAAGGAACTACCTTTTATTTTACCATTCAAGTAGGGGTTTCCAAAAATCCAAATCTAAATGCATTCGAAATACCTGCAGAGAAATTGCACATCATAAAAGAAAAACAAATTTTAATCGTAGAACCTAATAAGACGATTCGTAAAAACTTAGAAATTGGATTAACCGGTTGGGGAATGCTAGTTCATGCTTTTGAATCCGCTCAAATAGCCTTAGAATTCGTTCAAAAATCGGGACTAAAATTCGACCTAGGCTTGATTGATTTTAAATGTAAGCCTTACAATGGTTTGGAACTGGCCAAAAAAATGAAAGCCTCAAAAATTGATTTCCCCCTTATATTAGCCGATGCACACAACAACTTAGATGTTGAACAAATTAGTCATTACTTCCAATTTATTATTCTGAAACCCTTAAAAGGGCATTTACTTTTCGAAATAATCGCTAATACTCTATCGGATGTAAAATTCGATTTTGTTACTAAAACCAAAAAAGAACCGCTCAAAGCGTCGCTATCAAAAGAGATTCCTCTCAAAATATTATTAGTCGAAGACGACAAAATCAATCAAAAATTAGCCGTGCATTTATTGGGTCTAATGGGCTATGAAATAGATTTGGCCAAAAACGGAGAGTTAGCCATACAAATGGCTCAAACTAAGCCTTACGATTTAATCTTCATGGACATCCAAATGCCAATTACCGATGGATATGAAGCCACAAAAGCAATTCGTAATCTACAACACATCCGTCAACCATACATTGTAGCAATGACCGCCAATGTGTTTGAGGAAGCCCAAAAAAAATGCTTAAAAGCGGGGATGGATAATTTCCTTAAAAAGCCTATCAATGTAAGCGACTTAGAAAACATCTTGTTTTCTCTTAAAAAATAAATCATTAGGAAAACTACAACAGCCCTCTTTTTTGCAGCATAGTACGATATTCAGGATGTTTGTCAATCAAATGATTGATAACAGTTTGGGCTTGTTGCTTTCGGTTCAATTGTATTAATACCCCAATTTTGTTTAACAAGGCCATATTATAATCTGGGTCTGAAGCCAACGCTTTATCGTAGAATTTAAGTGCTTCATTCAAGCGCCCTTTCTGTGCTTTTATAAGCCCCAAATTCGACAAACTCTTTTTTCGCTTAGGATCTTCTTTAAGAATAAACTCAAATACCTTTTCAGCTTTTTTAAACAGTTGGATTTGTGCGTAATTGGTCCCTAGTTTTTCTTGGAAATTGAGGTTATATGGTAGCAAATCAGCCGCACGTTTGTAGAAATCGGTCGCTTTTGCTAGTTGCTTCATTTTACTTGCTGCTTCACCGATTCGGTAGGCCGTCCATGGTTTTTTGATTGTATTTGCCAGCGGTGCGACAGATACCAAAAGCGCATATTCTTGTTTATTAAAATAATAGTGCACTAAGGTATTTAGCTTATCTGTTCTTGGGGCTAATGAACGATCTAAATAAAACTTAGCAGAGTCCAAAATAGCCTCAGAAGCCATAAATTTATCCCACAAAGCCAAGTAAGCCCGCGCCATTTGCAAATCAGATGTTTGGGGCAACACTAAACTTTTGAGCCCCAGAAAACCAGCAATTTCTTCTTTTTTTTCGCTTGTAATGGTATCCTTATTAGGCTGATAGATGTTGTGGCGGCTGATGTAATGATCGGTAATATTTACATGTGGAATATCGATACTACCCGAAGGAGGCATATGACAGCTAACACAGTCATTTCCTTTAGCTTTTAGCGACGCAGCAGGTGCCGAACAAGCCAACAACTGACTTAAATTAGATGCTTGGTGGTGGCAGCTATTACAGCTTTCGTTGTATCGATTTTGACTAATTGAATGAACATCATGGTGCGGATTATGGCAATTAATACAAGATAATTGTCCCGACACTTTAAAACAATTACTCTGCTTTAGGCGATCGGCTTGAGATGCCATAATGAACCTTTTGTCAGAATCGGTAAATCTTGGCAAGTAAATATTCATAACATCAGACAATTTCATACCTGGCTTAAAATCGTAAAAGGTTTTGCCCTCGTTGAGTACAGCTACACCTTGCAAATGACATCGTTGGCACAAATCCATTTGACGATCAATCGATAAATTCCTCGGATTAACAATGGTATAATCGATATATTTAGAGGTATCGACAATATTCCCTTTCAATTTTTCTTGAACGTGTAGACTCCCTGCCCCATGACAACGTTCACAAGCAATCCCAAGGGGCATCTGATGGTATTTATTTTCGGCACCGGAGGCCGGGACAGGCAAATGATTGTGGCAGGTGATGCATTCAGACAAGATAGCCCGTCCAAATCGCAAATTAGCCCCTTGGTCATACCCCGGAGCTAAATCCCATTTTTTGTCTTGTGTATAATAGGTAATTGGGGCCTGATGTAAATAACCATTGCGCATCATCATGTGTGAATTGGTATGATGCCCTGAACCGATAATATAATCAATTCGTTCTTCCCGTTGATGCACCGTATCTTTGCCCTTCAATCGAAATTCCAGTACATACATTACTGAATCCCTAAAGAAAGGGCGGTAATACAAATCCAGCTTTTGATCGTACACAACATCTTTGTCTTCAAAACTAGCAGCGGTCTTAGATCGGTTGGCGATTCCAAATGATTGACCCATCCCAGTTTGAATATAACTGTCATATATAGCCGAATGGCAGGAACGGCAAGTTTGCATGCCCACCAACTGAACTGAATCATGCATGTTGAGGAACATAGAAGATGAATCCACTGTAGGTTGCGTACAATTACTTAGCGCGTACAGAAGCGTAGATACGATAATCGTTAGGACAGCATATTTAATCTTATACATGATAAGGTCGCAGACAAATAGATTTTATTAAAAACGAGGAAAAATATCCAAAAGTTCAATCTCGAATAAAAGCACCGAGTTCGGTGGAATCTGTTGAGTTCCGTCGGTTCCATATGCAAGTCTTGAGGGAAGTATCAATAACATTGTTTCATTGATGGTCATTTTGGGCAGTGCCAATTGCCAACCTATCATCGATTCGTCAAGGTCTATGACTTCAGTTTGCCCATTACTGTCGTGCAACTGCGTCCCATCTAACAATTGTGCTTGATAACGAACAGCGACCTTCAAACCCGCGTATTGAGCCGGGCTGAGGGTATCGGACGAAGATACTAGAAGCTTATAAAAATAATGCGCGGCTGCATCCTCCGTCGCTTGAATGTTATTGTCCTGAAGATAGGATTGTATCAATTCAACATCTTGAAGGAGCTGTTCTGAACCTTTATTGCAGGCAAATAGTGACAAGATGCTAAAGAAAATACCATAACGCATAATCTAGAATTTAAATTGTTTCATTAGGATGCAGAGGACGCTTGAAGAGTAAAACTGCATACTGACTAAAACCGTTTTTTAGCCGCGTAATTTGAGTAGTGAGCTCCCATCCTTTTTTACCCATCAAGTTAAGTTCCTCCTCTATGTCGTTCAAATCTAAATCTTCTTTTTTCGAGAAAAGACCAATTTTGAACGGGACTGTGAGTGTTTTGTATTCGTATTGTTGCATGTTTTGATGTATCGTTTAATTGAACTGTTGGTAAATTACAATTATCCATACATTAATCATACATAAAATGGTAAAATTCTAGATTTTCTTGATTAAGTAGATGCAAACTGGTAAATGATCGCTGTATCCACCAATATAGGTGCCGAAAGAATAGGTTCGGAAAGGATAGCCTTTGAAGCGTCCTCCTTTACTAATTAAATAAGATTTATTAAAAATACTATTCTTGTAAAAATAGTAGGACTCCTCGTTTTTTTCGAGTAATGATTGGCTAATCAGGATTTGGTCAAATAGATTCCAAGAATCGCGGTATGCTAGTGTTCCAAAGCCCTTTTTGTAAAAAGACATCCAAGGGTTGTAGAAACCCATCTTTTTAACCTGGTCTTTATTACCTTTGGCCATAATTACATTTTTGACAGAGGGACTAACGGGGTCATCATTCAAATCACCCATAATTATAATACGGGCACTTGGGTTGTCTTCTTGAATCTGGCGAATGTAGTTTTTGCAGAATTTAGCAGCACCCTCTCTAAGATAAGATCCACCTCTTCGAGAAGGCCAATGACAGACAATAACATAAACCAAATCTCCATCTAGTTTTCCTTTTACCCAAAGCATGTCTCGTGTCCAAACCGAATCTCTATCAGTACCCTCCTTTTCTTTTTTGTCGTAAAAAAGCTTCGGGGTAATTTTACCAGAAGATAACACATTAAAATATTTGGGATGGTACAACAAACCAACATCAATTCCCCTTTTGTCTGGAGATTCGTAGTGAACAATTTGGTAGTCGCGATTTTTTATTTTGGGCTGTTTTACAAAGTCTTCAAGAACAGATCTGTTTTCAATTTCAGACACCCCTAACAAGGCAGGACCATCGGGTGTATATTCTGTTCCTAACTCTGAAACAACATGGGACAGATTGCTCAATTTCTCAGCATAAACTTGGGCAGAATAGGCCAATTTTCCTTTGGGCGTAAAATCTTCGTCTCTTTTGCCCTCCGTATCGAGGGTATCAAATAAGTTTTCAAAATTATAAAATCCAATACAAGCTATCTTGTAACTTGATTTCTGAGGATCTTGAGCAGATAATGTAAGCGACAATCCGCAAAAAAGATAAATCAATAATTGTAAACGATTCATGGAATAAATTAAATTAAGTGAAGCTGCAGGTAGTACCAAACTATAACCGTACCAAAATCCAAATATACACTTTTGTATGATTCTGCTTTGTGTTTGTTTAAAAATGTTTTAATTATTAAGTTGAACTATTTAATTAACATTAAAAAACCGTTAAATTTGAGCTTACTATGTCAAAAATAAGACTTTCGATCTTTCAAAAACTTTTATTATTTCCGCAAACCTTAACTTTTTATTAAGTTTGTGAGCAAGTACTCCTACTATACCCCAAAAAAATTGGTATCTTGCCCAACTCAATTACTAACATCGACCTGAACGTAGGTCTTAAATCTCCATTTTAATGCGCAATATTTTTAGTTCGCTTTCTTTTGTGTTGCTTTTTTTAGCTTTTAATAGCTATGGTCAGTCTTCCATCAAAGGAATTGTTCAAGATGCAGGCAATCAAGCTGGCGTGGCCGGCGTTTTGGTCGAGGTGCAAGGCACCGACTTCTATGCACAAACCAATTCAAGCGGTAATTTTCAGATTAATAATATTCCCTACGGAAAAT
>CAJQQM010000019.1 GCA_905480485.1 uncultured Aureispira sp. | reverse complement strand
TACTGTCAAAATAGGGGGGCAATATTTGAATGAATTGGAGTATCAACGCATCGAAGATTATGTCATTGGAAATTTGCCAGAAGGTAACAAACCCAACAATTATGGTCAATATCAAGGTTCTATGTCTAACCACGATTATGTATATAAAAACGTTGTCGATGTTTTATTGAATGGTGGTCAAATTACAACGAATATGTTTGAAGGATTAAAGACGGTAGAGATTATTGATAAAATATATTCTGAATTCGATGAAAAATAAATTAGTCTTTCTTGGTTCAAAACCTATTGGTTTTTTTTGCCTGCATCATCTCCTAAAGAATCAAGACCATTACAACATAGAGGTAGTGGCTGTTTTAACGAACAATACGAATCGATTGGGTAAAGCTGATTTGGGGGTATTAGCCTCCGAATACAATATCCCAGTGTTCGACTCTTTAGGGGAATTATCGGCAGTTGAGTGTGATTTTATGCTATCGGTTCAATACCATCAGATTCTTAAAAAAAGGCATTTGGATGTTGCGCAAAAGATGGCTATTAATCTGCATATGGCACCCTTGCCAGAATACCGAGGTTGCAATCAGTTTACTTTTGCAATTATTGATGGCAAGAAAGAATTTGGAACGACTCTACACATAATGAACGAAGGTATAGACTCCGGTGATATATTAGCTGAAAAACGTTTTCCGATACCCGAAAATTGTTTTGTGAAAGATTTGTATGAACTGACACTTGAAGCTTCTTGTCAAATGTTTGAGCAGAAAATCGGAGCTATATTACTGGAGAAAATTAACCCCATTTCTCAAGAAGAATTAATGGATGTAAGGACCTGTTCTATACACTACAGAAAAGAAATTACTGAAGCTAAAAAGATTGATTTAAACTGGACTCAGGATAAAATATGGAAACATGTACGCGCTACCTCAATGCCAGGGTTCCCGCCTCCTTATGCCGAGATAAATGGAATTAAACTTAATTTATCAATTGAAAATAAATAATTATTAATTATACGAATCATGACAATACCATTTGTTGATTTAAAAGCACAGTATAACTCTATTAAAGAGGAAATGGACACAGCTATCCATGCTGTAATTGATAATACCGCTTTTGTGGCTGGGCATTACGCGAGTCTGTTTGAACAGCAATTTGCTGATTTTATCGGGGTCAAACATTGTATTGGCTGTGCCAATGGTACCGATTCGCTCGAAATGTTGCTCAAAGCAATGGGGGTTGGACCTGGTGACGAAGTGATTGTACCTGCTATTTCTTGGATTTCAACCTCAGAAGTGGTGTCAACTGTTGGTGCGACGCCTGTTTTTGTAGATGTGCACCCCCAATATTACACCATCGATATAGACAAAATAGAAGAAAAAATAACTTCAAAAACGAAAGCTATTATTCCAGTGCACCTTTATGGTCAGCCAGTTGATATGCCTCGTTTGATGCAATTAGCCCGAAAGCACCACTTAAAAGTATTGGAAGATTGTGCGCAAGCACACGGTGCTCAGATCAATGGACAAATGATCGGTACTTTTGGAGATTGTGCTTCATTTTCTTTTTATCCCGGCAAAAACTTGGGGGCTTATGGAGATGCAGGAGGCATGGTGACCAACAACGATGAAATAGCTAAAATTGCCCGCATGATTGGCAATCACGGTCAACAAGGCAAGCATAACCACCTTATGGAGGGGCGCAATAGTCGATTAGATGGCCTGCAGGCCGCTGTGTTATCTGTTAAGCTGAAATACCTACACCAGTGGACAGAAGGTCGGATTGTGAATGCCAACAAATACTCAGAATTGCTGAAAAATGCAGAAGTCACTATCCCTACCGTTATTGAGGGGGGTAAACATGTTTTTCATTTGTATGTCATTCGAACGCAAAATCGTGATGCTGTTATGCAGTATCTTAAAGATGCAGGTGTAGGGGTCGCGATACATTATCCGACAGCTTTGCCATTATTAAAGTGTTACGAAAGCAGGGGCTATACAAAAGAGGATTTCCCTGTAGCTTATGCAGTAACTCAAGAGATTATTTCTTTGCCGATGTATGCTGAGTTATCGGATAAACACATCCAAGAGGTGACCAAGCTTCTTCATAATAAATAGTTGTATGAACGTTTTTCAGGTGCTCCATAAATACGATGCATATATACCCCACTTTGAACAAAAGTACAAAGTAGATGGAATGTCGTATGAACAGCATCGAAAGGCATTAATAAAAGACCGCTTTTATGGGCTTCACTTACTCAAACCAATTTTGGATATAGAAGCAGGGTCTTTCTATACCATGTGGAACTATGAAAAGTTGCAACTAAAATGGGCAAAGGAAAAAGGCTGGGCAGAAACAGACCTCAAAAAAATACTGTTTGCTCAAATCGAAGAACTAAAGCCAGACGTATTTTACAATGCATCACCCTTCTTTTTTTCAAATGATGAAATAAAAAATCAAATTCATCCTTCAATCCATAAAGTATGTTGGTCAGCGTCACCTTACGACAGACCAGAAATTTTTGTTGCTTATGAAAGTCGTTTAACGAATTTCCCCTTGGATGTGAAGGATAAAACTGAATGTGGTTATCGGAATGATTTATTTAATCCAGCATATGACCCAATGATGGCAGCTTATGAAAATAATGATACTCGACCCATCGATTTATTTTTTTATGGTCAATATGCTGATGATGCCTTCAAAAAACGCAACGAGTCAGTCGAAAGATTACTTAAGTTTAAAAACGATAACCTTCAATTCAATATAAAAATAAGATTACAATACAGAAAGGAAACAGCTCCTGTGGTCAATATACCCTATATCAGACGCTATTGGCACAAAACAGTTTATCCACCTAAGCACATCCGCAAATCGAGAGATTTGCCCACCTACGGTTTAGACCTATACAATGATTTGAGTAGAAGTAAGATAGTATTTAATGCAGGGGTCGACTTTACCAAGAATCATAAGGTCAATATGCGTAATTTCGAAGTCTTAGGTTGTGGCGCACATATGTTAACTGATGAAGGGATTTATCCGGACAATTTTGTTGCGGGCCAACATTTTACTACCTACAAAAATATAGATGATTGTATTGTCAAAATAAAGGAATTGTTGGATAATGATGAACATCGTGTAGCAATAGCCAACCAAGGTAATGAGATGGTTCGAACGTTTCACAATAAGCAGGTACAATGGGAGAATTTTCAAAAAATTGTATCCAGCCTATCCTAAGCATCATGATGATATGAACGATGAATTTCCGCTAGTAAGTATTATTGCCGCTTGTTACAATCATGCGCTATTTGTAGTAGAGGCACTCGAAAGTATCAAAAATCAAAGTTATCCCAATATTCAACTCATTATTACCAACGATGCGTCTACGGACAAGTCTAAAGATATTATAGAGTCGTGGATAAAGCAACAAGAATTTGCTATCCAATTTATATCTAACGAAACAAATAAGGGAGTTTGCTACACATTCAATAAAGCATTAAAGCAAGTTAAGGGAACGTATTTTCAAGTGATATCTTGTGATGATGTCATGCTTCTCAATAAAATTCAGCAACAGGTAGATTTTTTAGAGTCAGCTTCAGAGGAATTTGCCATGGTTTGCACCGATGCGCAGGTCATCGATCAAAATAGCAACTTGACGCATGCATCATTTTTGGATTTTTGGAACCTGCCTACTGATTTGCCCGAAAACGCATACAAACAACTGCTACTACAAAATACCATTTTAGCCCCTTCGGTTTTAATTCGGACTGCTGTATTAGACGAGGTAGGATACTACGACGAGTCGCTTTGTTTTGAAGATTGGGATATGTGGCTGCGCATATCAAAAAATTATAAAATTAAAATGTGGACCTACCCTTTGGTCAATTATCGTCACTTTGCTACTTCCTTCTCTCAGTCCAATTCTTATAGGCCTGCTATTCTCAAAGATAGCATCAAGCTATTAGACAAACAAAGAGGATATTCTAAAGAAATAGATAGCTTAGTCGCACAAGCACAACGGCCAAGAATTATTGAATTAATCGAAAATAATGATGCCAGCATTGGACATTTGTGGAAAAAACTGAAGTACGATAAAACAGTTTATAGTTTATTTCTATTTTTGTGTAGCCTAGTAGGAATTAACCAACAAAAGGCACATGCTATCAAAACAATGATCAAACAATAATGCATATTCTTTTTTACATATCCCGTTTTGGTATCGGAGGCATTCAGACATTTGTCATACAAATGGCTAAAGAACTTATTAAAAAAGAAGGCGTCAAGGTATCTATTTTTTGCCATTATCCCGAATTAATTGATAACAGTCAAAACGAAGTTATACCGCCGGAAATTGAAATATTTACGCTTTCCAAAAATAAGGATAAAGTTGTCTGGGTTAATCGTATTCGAAATATTTTGTATAAAATATATCCAAATTTTGATTTCAAAGAGTGGTTGACAACACGTTACTTTTTAATGAAAATAAAGAAGGAGCAAGTGGACTTGATTCATAACAATATCGAATTAGGAGACTATAATGTATATCGTGCGTGTAAAGAACTTAATATTCCTTACATAACAACACTACATGGAGCATATAAGGAAATTACAAAAAGCTCTTCACAAGAAGAAAAAGATAAATACAAACCAGTTTTTAATGATTTGTTATCAACAGCTGCAAATATTGTCTATTTGTCATCACTAAATATCAAACCTTTTGAGGTTGTGTTAGGATCGTTGAAAGAGGTTCAAAGGGAAAAATTTGTACGAGTTTTTAATGGCTTGAATCTATTTAAGAAAGAAGACATGTTGGCTAAACCCAAAGACAAAATTATCTTTGGCTTAGTGGCTAGAGGTGTGCATCATAAGGGATGGGAAGAAGCAATATTGGCAATAATTGAGTTAAAAAAGCAAAGTCAAGGTATGCCAATTGAGCTTAGATTATATGGAGCGAGTGACTATTTGGATGAACTAAAAGAAAAATATAAAACATACAAAGATTTTATTCTATTTTGTGGCGCTACTAATGAACCAATTAAGGTAGTCCAAGAGTTTACAGTTGGTTTGTTACCAACCTATTTACCACAGGAAGAAATGCCTTTTACCATTATTGAGTATTTGGCTTGTCAAGTTCCGGTCATCGCTACCAACAAAGGAGCAATACCAGAGATGTTAGATGCAGGAGGAGATATTGCAGGTGAAATTATTGGCTTTGATACTAATGGACATGCATGTGTTCAAGAGTTGATGAAGACAATGTGTCGTTTTGTAGAGGATGAAAACTACAGAAGTGAAAAAACATTATTAGCAGCACTTGCCTTTGAAAAATTTAACATTAAAAATACAGTAAAAGAATATTACAACTTATATCAAAAAGCCATTAATCAATGAAAACAGTTATTTTTGCAGGAGGGTTAGGTTCTAGAATCTCAGAAGAATCGTACATGCGTCCTAAGCCTATGGTAGAAATAGGAGGTAAGCCCATTTTGTGGCATATCATGAAAATCTATCAGGCACAGGGTTTTAACGAATTTATTATTTGTTTGGGATACAAGGGCTATATGATAAAAGAATATTTCATCAATTACTTTTACCACAATTCTGATATTACCGTCGATTTATCGACCAATCAGGTAGAGGTACATCAGACCAATTCTGAAAGTTTTAAAGTTACCTTGGTAGATACGGGATTGCACACGATGACAGCGGGCCGCTTACAGCGGGTGAAGGATTATATAGGCGAGGACGAAAATTTTATGCTGACTTACGGCGACGGGGTATCAAACGTTGATCTAAAAAAGTTAGTAGATTTCCATTTAAAACATGAAAAAACCGCCACAGTAACGACGGTACAACCGGCCGGTAAATTTGGCGTATTAAATGCTAATGAACACGGACTGGTCAATGAGTTTGTCGAAAAGCCACAAGGTGACGGAACTTGGATTAACGGCGGATTCTTTGTGCTCAACAAAAAGGTATTTGATATTTTTGAAGGCAAAGACTTTACCGATATCATGTGGGAACAAGAACCAATGCATCAATTGGTCAAAAACCGTCAACTTGTTTCTTGCAAGCATACCGGTTTTTGGAAATGTATGGATATTTTAAGAGATAAAGTAGATTTAGAAAAGATGTGGGCTGATAATCCACCTTGGAAATGCTGGTAAAATTTGATTGAGATGAATCTTCAAGAACTTCAAAATTTTTATTCAGGTAAAAAAGTATTACTGACCGGACACACAGGTTTTAAAGGGTCCTGGATGCTAACTTTACTGCACTATTTAGGGGCAGATATTAAAGGCTATGCCTTAGAAGCCCCCGATGCTTCACTTTATAATTCGATACAAGGGCACAAGCTTTGTCAGTCGGTTATAGCAGATATTCGCGATAAAGCATCCCTTCATAAAGTAGTACTGGATTTCGAGCCAGAGATTATTTTTCATATGGCGGCACAGCCTTTGGTACTCGAGGCCTATGAACAACCGGCTTATACCTATGAGGTAAATGCTATGGGAACCGTATATGTGTTAGAAGCTTTACAAGCATTGAAGGGGCGCTGTAGTCTAATCAATATTACCACCGACAAGGTTTATGACAACAAAGAATGGATTTACCCCTATCGAGAAAACGATCCTTTAGGGGGCTACGATCCTTACAGTGCTAGCAAAGCCTGTTCAGAACTTATCTCGGCCTCTTTTCGTAATAGTTTTTTTAATCCTAGCCAATATGCGCAGCATCTCAAATCAGTTGCTACAGTACGTGCAGGAAACGTAATTGGTGGCGGAGATTGGGCTGATAAACGGATTATCCCCGATATCGTTCGTGCAATAAGTCGACAAGAGGAGGTGGTGTTGAGAAATCCAGCTGCCGTACGACCTTGGCAACACGTTTTAGAGGCAGTTTATGGTTATTTATTGTTGGCTTGTCGAATGGATTCGAATCCCGAAGCCTTAGCGCAGGCATTCAATTTCGGGCCGCTTTATGACGAAGCTGTATCTGTCGAACAACTCGTTCAGTTATCAATAGATGCTTGGGGGCAAGGGAGTTACAGCGTTCAACAGTCTGCGCAGCAGCCCCACGAGGCGAAGTTGTTACGACTCGATTGCTCCAAAGCAGTTGACGAACTTAAATGGAAACCGAGGTGGAATGCTACAGCGGCAATTCAGCAGACAATGCATTGGTATAAGTCTGTTGTTGCCGACCAACAACCGGCTATTAAGGTGACAATAGAACAAATAGAGGCTTATTTGACGCAGGATTAAGCAATGCGTCTTTCAAAATTATTTACATATCTAGGATAGATTCTAGGTGAAATTTTTATATTTGTTTGTAGGAACCCTTGTCAGCTTACCAACATTAGGTTCAATTCCCAACTAGTCTTTTTTCAATCATGAGAAATGTGGAGTCTGCATCAAGACAAAAATCAAGGAAGATAATTAATAGTACATGGTTCAACATGACTATACTTTCTTTGATTGTCCTCAACGGATTGTTAATAGGGGTGCAGACTTATGATGGCATGCCTAGTTCTATTCAAGTCGTTCAACTTTGCATACTTTTCGTTTTTTTTATCGAGGTTGCCCTTCGTTGGCACGGACGCAACACTACCAAAGAATACTTGGCCGACCGGTGGAATTGGTTTGATGTATTTATTCTTTTGGTAGGAATAGTACCCGAAGTAGCGGGAATTATTTTCCCCGACATGGACCCACGTCAGAATTCGATTTTTGCAACGCTGAGGGTGCTAAGAATTGTCCAACTAACTCGTTCAATTCGAGCTATTGAAGAACTTCGAGTCCTGATTGGTGTCTTGTTGCGGTCTATCAAATCCCTTTCCTATATTGCTGTCTTGTTTTTACTCATTATGTATATATATGCTATAACGGGGGTCACCCTTTTTAGAAATCAGCAATACAATCATTCAGAGAACTTAGAGTTAACCATGAGCA
>CAJQQM010000018.1 GCA_905480485.1 uncultured Aureispira sp. | reverse complement strand
GTGTAGAACCTCTTCTAAGAGAAAAAATGTATGCGAACTGCGCTGTGTTGTGCCTAGAGGCACAACGGAACTGGCCTAGATTTAAGGGTGTAGACCCTCTTCTAAGGGAAAAAATGTATGCGAACTGCGCTGTGTTGTGCCTAGAGGCACAACGGACATGGCCTAGATTTAAGGGTGTAGAACCTCCAAAAATTCTAAGATTAACACTTTATAATTTATAAGTACCTATACAGCATCAGTTATTTAGAGTATAATGGATAAAATTCAAGCATCACTAATCATTAAATTTAAAATTGCTATATCAAATACAGCTTGATACTATCTGTATGGCAGTTGGACCCTATTAATTAAATACAGCCCATCAAATTCCGTATATTAAATCGATTAAGAAATTCTTGATGACAGCTTCCAACAGCTATTTAAAATAATTCCCTATATTTGAAGGGTAAGAACAAACTACGCCCGAACCTATGCAAGATATACAATTTAAAGAAGTATTATTTGTTTACTATAGCCCCTTGTTGGACCAAACGGTTGAGGAATTGTTGTGGTGTAAACTGGTAGACCCCCAAAAAAATCATTTCGAATTACACAGCGTTCCTTTTTATGGCCCTGATATTGCTTGTGGTGATTTAATTGAGGTTAAAAAAGTAGCAAATTCAGAAGAAATTCTTTTTGATAAAATACAATCAAGGTCCGGTAGTTCGATTCTTCAACTAATCGTTGAGGAACCAAATTCCGATATCAACAAATGTTTGGCAAAACTAGAACAACTCGATTGTCGTATCGAGAAAGCATCTGAACATCTTTATGCTGTATCAATTCTCAAAATAAAAAACTACCTTAAAATCTATCAGTGTATATTGCCCTTAGTGCAACAAGAAATCATCGATTTTGCAGAGGCGCATTTATCCAAAAAGCATCAAAAAGACCTGCGGAAAGGCGGCTATCAAGTTTAATTAAATTGTATTCAATCATCTAAAAACGCTCATTATGTCTATCAATTTAGATTTTGACAAAGAAAAACAAGTAGTAAAATTTTTGGAGCAAGCCAAGAAAAAATTGGCCCAATACGAAGCCTATAGTTTGCGTGACGGTCATATCAACGCCTTTGAAGAATACACCCTTGATAAACTTCGAGAATTGATTCAGAAAATCGAAGAAAAAATTGCCAACTCAAAATCTTTATCATTTGATTTCGGCCCTGAAACTAGCTACCTCAATACATCGAAAAGCTTGAAAGTGAATTTGGTAAAAAGCTATCAGAAAAGCGAATCAGTACCGATGCAAATACAACAAAATTTTCTAGAGATCAATACACATTTTTCGTGGTTGTCGGATATGAACTATACAGAACAATATAATTCGATTGACGAAAAAAAACTCCATCATTACAGCATCCACAACCACTACGCGCAAGCATTCACGTGGTTAAAATGGTATGCCGGCGATACAGAGGTGGGAGGTATCTTTTCGAACAAAACATCCAAACTTATTGCTTTAATCAATGACGGCTATATAGACTATACCTGACGCATGCAATAAACATTCTTATCTTACTTTTGGAGCGGTTGAAGGATAATTGAACTTTCTTTTTCAAAAAGGTCTGCTTCATCTTTGTTTTCAAGCAAAATTGTTTGGATAGAGCTGCTATCTAGCGGGCTATCTCCAAAATAAGCATCGTTTAAGCAGAGCAGTTGCATCTGATCGCCTATTGGTTTATAGTTCAAAAAAAGGTAAGATTTTTCATCCATAAAATCATGAAGGTTCAATATTTTGTGCCCTGCAATAGCAGATATAAACCCTCGGTAATAGTTGCGGCTATTAAGAGTGTCTGAATACTGCCGAGCTTCGACAAAATACTCCTGCTGATTGAAAGCGACTATATCGTAATAGATGGTATCTTTTTGGCGCGGAAAGTCAGCAATAAACCACTGACCTATCAATGCCGAATCTACTGCATGATAAGCCGCTGTGATAGGCGTGTGAGATTCATAGGGACAACCCGTCAACAAAAACAAAGAACAAAATAGGCTGAGTATATAGGCAAATTTCATAAATCATATATTGAGTAAATCTGCCTGGCGATTTACCCGCAGATGTACCAATTTAATGATTTTTTTTGAGTAAATGAGGAAATTTGGCTTTGAATCGATTTAATCTAGGAATAGATACCGATTTTACATATGAATTATTGGGGTTTAGGCGTTCAAAGTTTTGATGATAGGCCTCTGCTTTCCAAAACTTTTTAAAGGCTACAATTTCGGTGGCAATTGGTGAACCATATTGACCTGACGCATCAAGCTGATCTTTGAAAGCAGTGGCTAGCGCCTTTTCTTCATCGTTAGTGTAGTAAATCATCGACCGATACTGTCGCCCGAAATCAGGTTTTTGACCGTTGACAGTGGTGGGATTGTGCGAACCATAATAAACCTCTAATAGTGTAGCATAACTTACCACAGCAGGGTCATAGATAACTTCCACAGCCTCGGCATGAGACGTACGTCCGTAGCCCACATCATCATAGGTAGGATTCTTTTCTTTACCTCCCGAATAGCCAGAAATAGCTTCTTCTACCCCTTCTACCGATTCAAATACTGCTTCAACACACCAAAAACAACCTGCTGCAAAATAAGCTTTTTGATATTTGTCTTGGTCGTAGGCTACTTCTATCGCTACAGTATCTACTTGTGCGTTATTGCTTCCACAAGCTGTACTAATTACAGCCGCTAAAAATAATAAAATCATATTTTTCATCTCAAATATAAGTTGGTTATCAGATGCTTTTTAAACAATGAATACATCAAATTGTTTGGTTCTTAAACAATCGTTAACTATTTCGTTAAAATCATTTTTTGTGCTTTACTAACTTGTTGACCGTATTGTAATTGATAAAAATAGATACCTGCTTGCCAGTCTTCTACTACTATATCTACACCAGTCTGATTATCTAATGCTTGTAGGTAAACCAAGCGACCGTAAACATCAAAGACCTGAAGAAGCCCCCCAATGCAATCTAATGGACAATAGACAGGGATATACACTTTGAGACCTGCCGGATTAGGTTGACTTTGACCTAATGCAAAATCAGTTTGGTTTATAGCTTGTGTAGTACCGATAGTAGCAGACAATGCATTTACTTTAAAATCGTCAAAATAAAACCCGTCTTCATTGACCCAAAAATCGCTTTGTAAGATAATTTTGATTTGAACAGCCGATTCTCCTAAAAAATCGTTTAATGACATTTTTTCAGGCACCCATGCAGCTTGTAAACCATCGTACAGTGGCTGATTAAAGGCCTGATTAGAGGTTCCTGTATTGGTATATTGACCACACAAAGGACTGTATATACCGTTTGACCCTGCGGCTAAAACTTGCACATAATCATAGTCCGCTTCTATGTTCCATTTTGCCCAAAATTCGAGGGTAGCATCACTAGCATTCGATAAATCAATCGGGATATCTAAGGCAAGCTCGGTTAATCTGCTGTTGGTATAGTTTCCGTTTTTGGAGTCGGTAATAGAAGAAGGCGCTGAATAATAGCTTGCTGTAGTTGTTTCCCAATTAGAATTCGGGCCAAGGTTGGTCCAATTGGTCATCGAATCGGCCGGATCTTGTAACAACAAATTATAATTGCCAAAAATGCGCTCTACAGTATCTGAAACAGTATAAAATCCATTATTTAGCTGCAACAAATAACGCACCGTTGATGCATTGGCGATCAGTGGATCTAAATTTATACTGATCGAATCTTGAATGCTAACAAACTGATTGAGGTTGTGTGTCTTGGCAGGTCCGACCGATAAGATATTGTTGCTTAGAGGCTGTAGCGATACGGTAAAAGTTCCAGGTTCTAAACCATAGCGACTCAAATCGTAGGCAGAACTGCTGCTTAGTTGGCTTAGTACCGGTGAACTCCTGTCGGACAGCTTACCGTATTTAAGCATTAGATGGCCAACCGCGATATTTTGCCACATCGTACCTTGACAATGTCCTATAATACTCGATGAAGCTGGCCAAAAACCACCAGTACTCGCTTCGGGCGTCATCGAAAAGATTTTATTTTTGCTACTTTGTTCGCCATATAGCCAATCATCAGCATCGCCGTTAGTAGAGTAGCCAATTGTTTCCATATTGGTACCAAATTCATAATTATTTTCGCTTGTCATTAAAGCAGCATAAGCCCTAAATTCGTTCGAATCAACGGTTAATTGATCGTTGTAGGCCCAAGGATAGATAAGTTGTGCTCCGTAGGTGTGATAATTGATAGAAAACAAAAAATTGTGCGCTTGGCAAAAATCACGTATATTCTGTGTCTCGGGCTCCGAAAAAGGGGCCGTACCTCGGTAAGTATCTGAGGAAGAATTGCCCGAAGAACCTGTATTGTCATGTGCCCACTCAAATCCATAGTTACGATTGAGGTCGACACCATAGGTACCGTTGCCATTGTTACGACGATTTTTACGCCACATTCCTCCCCCGTTCGGATTGTTTATTTCGTTGTAAATGTAGCCGTCGGGATTGATACAGGGCACGAAATACAATTCGGTATTGTCAATTATATATTGAATAGCAGGGTCTTGGCTGTAATGCTCGAGTAGGTACCACATGTAGTAGATTAGTTGGGACAGGGCTAAGGGTTCGCGTGCATGGTGCAAAGCATTGTACAAAGCCTCAGGTTCTGCCTCATCAATATCAGGATTGTCTGAAATTCTTAGCCAGTAAATCGGTCGGTTTTCATGCGTTAAATTATTGCTGTCAATAGCTTGTCTTGTCGATATTAAATGCGGATATTTAGACCGCATACTATCGAGGTTGTCCAACATTTCTTGGTAGCTAAAATAACCACCCGTCGACCCTAAACTAAAATTAGAAGGCTGCGGATAATCGTTGCTAGCACTGTTGTCACAATTACTATTACGCGCCTGCGAAAGTGTTGCATTTTGAGCTGCATAAAAAGCACTGACGTCCTCTATTAAAATTTCGAAGCGAAAGCCGTGTTCGTCCATTAGTCTGATATCAGAGGCAGAAAAATCACTTTCAAAATAGAGATTTTTGCGATGTTGTCCGTGGTCACAAGTTAGGCCAAGATTCAATAAGTCTGAACTTGGGCGTCCGTCTAAATAAACGCGAACTTTGCTATATTTTTGAATGGTTTGCCCTTGCGAAAGGGTCGATAGAAAAAAGCCACAAAGAAAGCACAATAAAGTAATTCTCATCATCATTAAATAGTTAAAGAGGCGTGAACAATGCGGTCTTGCCCGTAAAAATCTTTTTTTAAACGCGCTACAAATCCTTTAGTTTGCAGCATTTCTACCACAGCTTGACCATAAAATGCATTGATTTCAAAATAGAGTGAACCGTTATCCAACAAATGCTTTTGGGCAAATTCTGCTATAGATACATAAAACTGCAGTGGGTCGTTATTAGTAACGTATAAAGCTTCTTTAGGTTCGTACTTTAAGACCTGTGCAGGCATCAAGTGTTGTTCTTCGTCTAGAATATACGGAGGATTGCTTACAATGAGGTTATATTTAGGCATTTTTTGCCAAGAATCAAGGTTTAGAATGTCCATCGATTGGAACAACAGCTCAACTTGATGTCTTTTTGCATTGTCTTGTGCACATTCTAAAGCATCCAAGGAAATATCTACCGCGGTTGTACAGGCATTCCTTAAATTTTTCTGCAGACATATGGCGATGCAGCCACTTCCGGTACCTATATCTAGTAGGTTTAAGCACGCGCTTTGTTGGTGATTTTTTAGTATCAAATCAACTAATTCTTCGGTCTCAGGTCTAGGAATTAAAACGGACGGATTTACCTTGAATTTGTAGCCATAAAAATCGGCCTCCCCTAGTACGTATTGCCAAGGCATTGCTTGTCCTAATGCTTCTTTAATGGTTTCATATTGATGATGCCAATTGGGATTAAATAAACCCTCATGGCCACTTGCGTCCTTCAGTCCAAAGGCATCTTCGAAAACAATACTAGCAATGTTAAAGGCTTCGCGTTGATCATAAATAGACGCTAGTACTTGTAGCAAACTATGATAGTACTCTTTTACGGTTGAAAGCTGCATATTTGATTCTGGTTTGAGGAGTGATTCGCCCATTTGCAGCCCTAAAAAAGCGAGCTACAATTGCCGAAAATTAGTATAAAAAAGATAGAAAAAGATAGTTTTTAACTATTATTGTGTAAACAAACAACAAAAGTATGACGACAGATCAATTAAAAGAACTTCAAAGCCAGCTGGGCATACTAGGGAGGTATCTTTGACATTTCCAACCGGAAAATGCAAATTGAAGAAGAAAAAAAGCACAGCTTAGATCCTGAATTTTGGTCGGACCCTAAACGTGCCAATACGATACTCAAACGTATCAAAGATAAAGAATTTTGGCTCAAAAAATACCAGACCACTGCCGACGCAGTCGGAGATCTGGAGGTTTTATTCGAATTTTATGAAATGGGCGATGTAACGGAGGAGGAATTGGAAAATCAATACCTTATAAGTAAAGAGGTGGTCGATCAGCTCGAATTTACCTCTACCTTGTCCGAACCTGAAGACAGCCTTGATTGTATTCTCAAAATTAATCCAGGTGCTGGCGGAACCGAAAGCTGCGATTGGGCTTCGATGCTGTTGCGCATGTACATTATGTGGGCCGAAAAATCGGGGCATAAAGTGCGACAACTTGTTTATCAAGAAGGAGAAACCGCGGGTATCAAAACAGCAAGTATAGAAATAACAGGAGACTACACTTATGGAATGCTTAAGGGAGAAAATGGGGTGCATCGATTGGTACGCCCTAGCCCCTTTAATGCACAAGGAAAACGACAAACCTCTTTTGCGTCGGTATTTGTGTACCCTATGGTCGATGATAGTATCGAAATCGAGGTCAACCCTGCAGAAATCGAATGGGATACTTTTCGAGCAAGTGGAGCTGGAGGTCAGCACGTTAACAAGACAGAATCGGCGGTACGCCTGCGGCATTTACCTTCGGGAGTAGTGGTAGAGTGTCAGGAACAGCGTTCGCAACACAAAAACCGGGATAAAGCTATGAAAATGCTAAAATCGGAACTGTACAAGCTAGAAATAGAAAAACAAAATGCCGCAAAGGCCGAAGTAGAGGGAGAAAAGATGAAAAATGAATGGGGCTCTCAAATTCGTTCTTATGTTTTAGATGATAAACGCATCAAAGACCACCGTTCTAATCATACAGTACATCAAGTGAAACGGGTCTTGGACGGTGATATAGATGACTTTTTGAAAGCAACCCTAATGGCCCTTAAAAACATGTTGTAGTAAAGGCTTAAATACTTTAGTGATAGTTGTATAGGTGGAATATTCCCCCTATTTATTAGTTGTGCACAATTTTTGATTACTAATAAACTAAAAGATACGTGAAAATTCATTTTTTTATTCTCTCCTTCGTTCTCTTTAAAACATTTATTCTAGCACAATCACCTATTTCACTCAATGCGAATTGGACTGTTGGAGAAAAATACCAATATCAGGTTACAAAAGTCAAATTAAAAGTAAAAAATGATAGCATTACTACAAACGACACTTCTGCATACATTGGCCATTGGAAAATTGCAGAAAAAATCCAAAGTGGATTTAGATTAAAATGGATTATGTCGAATGAATATCTTAACAAACATAAAGTTTTTGAAAAATCTAAATCTAAAAAAGATAGTAATATTGAATTCATCTATACTACAAATACTATAGGTGAATTTAACGAACTTGAAAATTGGAAAGATGTAAGAAAATCCATATTCGAAATATTTGATGAAATGAAAAATGAGAATTTCGAAAGTAAAGAGGATGAAAAAGTCGCAAAAGCTTCCCTAAAATTTTTAAAAGCATTCTATAAAGATAAATATGCAATTCAAGAGATGATTGGAAAAGAAATTATTGCTATTCATGAATTTTTTGGCACGAAATTAAACTCAAAAGTAGATACAATTATAGAAAAAGGTGAAGCTTATAGCTTGTTTAGTGAAGATCCTATTCCTACCATTACTCGCTTATACCTAAAAGAGTTTGATAAAACAGGAAATCAATGTACCTTTTATAAAATTAATAAGTATGACCCTAAATCCGCCATAGATTTAGCGATTAGATTATCAAAAAAATATGGTAGAGCACCAACAGATGAAGAACTTAAAAATTCAACATTAGATATTCAAAAAACTCATAAAGCTACTTTTATTTATAGCAAAGGAATTCCTAATTGGATAGAAAAGGAAACTAAAACAATAGCCAACACAAGTACCGAAACAGGCTTCTCTTCAAAAAAAATAATTATCGAAAAAATAGAGTAACAGTGCATAACAAGGCGTATATGGCCGTCCGAGGTTTTAAGGGCTAAAGCTAAAGTCTGGATCCTTTGTATTAACCCACAAAATCTACGATTTTGTTTTGGGAACAACTATATTGTAGAGCGCATAGCTTTTCGCACTTCATATACGCAAGCCGTTAAAGAAAGAACATATCAAATAGCTGTTTTCGATAAAGATAGACCAATCTTTATTATTTGACTTATAAGGGATAAACAACTATTTTTTGAACCAACTATTATAAAAATGGATGAGTGAAATTAGCGGAAGATAATTTTTTGAAAAATTATTAAATTTAAAGCGAATAGATAGGATTGGGAACTTACTAGTGCAGACACATAAGGAAAAGAGTTAATAAAAAACGGCACACAACAATATGTGTTTGCAATATGTACCATCACTTAACGGATGATTTGTTTATGCTTCACAACAATGAAGTTGTACATAATGACATGGCTAAAGGTAAGTATCCTAAAATACTCCCAAACTCCCCTACACCCCAAAACTAGGACCACTATTCAAGTCCGTAAAATCCTTGATTTGGCGCTTGGGATTAGCGTATTACAATTGTGCATAGCTTCCATGTAGGTGCATTTGCGTCAACGTTTATGATCATTCCCTCCCCCTCCCAAACTATAAAATGAAGGAGTATTCTTTGTTTGTTTGATGGAATACCAGTAGATTTAAGCACTTTTTTTAGTAGTTTTTATAAATAAAATTAAAACGACAAAATGAAATCAATTTTCGTAGTACTCATCCTATTAAGTCATCAAACAATTTATTCTCAGGACCAAATGTTTGAAATATGCCCTTTGAAAGTTGGTGAAGGCATCCCTAATGTAACAATTATGGATAAGAACAATCAAGAAATTTTATTAGCTGAACTGATTTCAGAAAAGCCTGCTGTTTTGATATTTTACAGAGGGGCTTGGTGTGGGTATTGCACCAAACATTTATCTGAATTAAACGCTATTAAAGAAGAACTAGACTCGTTAGGATATAGTATGCTAGGTATCACCGTAGATCAAGCATCAAAACTGAAAGAATCCAACGAACGATCAGAAAGTGAAATACAGGTATATTCTGATTCAAAATTAGAAGCAATAAAGGCTTTTGGATTAGATTGGCAGTTAGATGAACAATTGTTTAGAAAATATAAAGAAAACTATAAGCTTGACTTGGAAGAATGGAGTGGTCAAAACCATCATTCCTTAGCAGTACCTGCACTATTTATTGTTCGTAATGGAATAATCCAATTTCAGTATGTAAATCCAAATTACAGAAAACGACTAAAACCCACTACTTTAATCGCGCTCCTAAAAACATTGTAATCGTTCTGAATGGAACAAAATCATGAAGAATTATTCCCATAAAGATCTATACACCACAAATGAAATAGACAAGCAAAAGCCATAAATATCAACTCCCTAAACATGCTTCTATTTTTTGATCTTTAATTTTTTTGCTTAGAACAGTTGTGCCGAAATCTTCAAAAAGTTTTTTGGTAAACGGAACGAGTGCACGATTTTATTTTGCTCTTCCAACAACATATTTTCATTCCAGGATATTCAATTAAACCTATAAATGCAAGCATCAAACAGATGGCTCGAAAGAACTCAACAAAAGAAATGTTTGTTTTTATAACACAAAATAAGGTACTTTAAATCTTCTAATAGTTATTATTTTATACACATGGGAAAAATTATACATACCGGAGGGGCAAGAATAGGAAATAAGAATGCTACATTTCCGTTTGGAAAATTAATAGTAATGAAAGATCAAATTAAGTTAATGACCCCTATGGGTAACTTATTTTTCTTACCCCAAAATATAATTTCTATCGAAAAATACAAGTTGATACCTTTTATAGCGCAAGGAATCAAAATTAATCATAAAATCAAATCTTATGAAGAGAACGTAATTTTCTGGTCTCATAAAAGCCCCTCAAAAATTATCAAAGGAATAGAAGAAACAGGGTTTATTAATCAAGTTAAGACCAACAAGATTATCGCAAACGAAAGCATTCGCTCTAAGCAACTGCAAGGTGCATTTCCCCTCAAAAAAAATATTGTTATTGGTGCTATCGTACTTTGGAATGCACTTTTACTATCTGACGGTTTAAAATTTTACCTTCAAGACAGTGCTTCTTCTCGAACCCTCTATGGAACAACTATCGCTCAGTGCATTATAATTATTGCCTGTATTCTAGTTTTGTTTAGCGAATCATTTAGAAAAATAGTACTGAAAGAAAATAGAGCGCTTGAAGAGGTTAAAATGTTGATTTCTATCTTATTACCTATAAGCACTTTTATTGGGCTAATACTATGCTTGATACAAAACCAATAATACTTAATTAAAACTTCAAATTAGACCGTCTCTTTCTAAGTTTTACGTTTTTAAGAATGCACGCTACATGTTTATGAATCAGTCCGTTTTGATTCCGGTAATTAAACTCCCTAAAACATCCTGCTTCTAAATCTAAAAAAGGAGGCTACGGGCGCATCAATCAACAAACTATAGGGCAATCGATTTTTGCATTTTGTACAAATGATTGGAATGTAAATCAAGAATTTCTTTTTATTGTTGTGAGAAATTTGTAGCTTATGACAACATTCTCCGCACATCCCCACTTCTAAGCATTGTATTTTCAGTATTTAAATCGTAGCAAAAGCTACGATTAAACCTCCTATTATGAAAAAATATATTTTAGGTAGCCTTTGTATTATGGCTACTACAGGATTCGTGTATATGCTACTTTTAACCGCTAAGCATCGTAATGTAGTGGATAAAATCCCCAATAATAGCCCCGACAAATTAAGCAAAAAAAGTGCCCCTTTCGAACAATTTTATTTTCAGCGAAGTTACCCCGATACAGCTTTTGATTTTGTTGCGTACAACAACGTTTTGAGGGATGTCAAAAATGAAATTACCCAAAGTGCCATTGAAAAAAACAGCAATTCGGCCAATTGGATACTTGAAGGGCCAAATGACCCTGGAGGAAGAATCAATACGATTGCTGTACATCCTGTCAACAATAATATAATGTATAGTGGTTCTGCTGCAGGAGGCATCTTTAAAACCAACGATGGCGGTGTCAACTGGACCGCTATAGCAGACGACTTGGCTTATCTGGCAATTAGTGATATTGTGATCGACCCCAATAACAGTAACATCATCTATGCAGCTACCGGAGACCACAATATTTCGGGATTACCGCATATCGGAGATGGCATATACAAAAGTACAGATGCCGGAAATACCTGGGTTAATATTGGTTTGAGAGATCAGTCTATCGTCTCTAAAATTTTAATTGATCCAAGCAATTCAAACATTCTCTATGCGGCCACAATGGGCAAACATTATGAAAGAAATACCGATAGAGGCCTGTACAAATCTATGGACGGTGGTGCCACTTGGTCATCAATATTATTTTTATCCAATCAAACCGGCGTTATTGACCTTGTTATGGACCCTTTTGACCCTAATACAATTTATGCCTCGGGATGGGACAGAATCCGAAATAACCAAGAAAGTACTGCAAGCGGTAACGGAGGAAGGATACACAAAACTACAGACGGAGGAACGACCTGGACACAATTATCCGGAGGATTACCATCATATTCTGTTTCAAGAATTGGGCTAAGTATCTCTCAAAAAACTCCAGGATTACTTTTTGCTTGTGTCGTTGATTCTAGCTATAATTTAGAGGGTGTCTATAAATCGACTAACGCTGGTGCCAATTGGACCTTGCTAGATACGGTAGGATTAGATATGAATTATCTGGGAGGATTTGGTTGGTATTTTAGCCAAATTAGGGTGAGTCCTTACAATGACGATGAAATTACCGTCATCGGAGTAGAAAGCTTTAGTAGTTTTGATGGCGGGAATACCTGGCAAAAATGTGTTCCTGATTGGTTTAGCTATGTGGTGCATGCCGATGGACACGATATGCTTTACCTTGATTCAACAACGGTACTTTTAGCAACAGACGGGGGATTATACCGCAACCCTAGTATGGGAAATATTAATACCTGGACGGATATTGACAATATTGCCAATATGCAATTTTATCGGATTGCAGTCAATCCACATCAATCCGGTGTATATGCTGCAGGTGCGCAGGATAACGGTACCTGGCTTGGCAATGCCGCTAACTTATCTTGGACTAAACTACTAGGCGGGGACGGATTTCAGCCGATTTTTGATCCTTTAAACAGTAATCTGATCTATATGGAAACACAAAATGGCAATTTGTATTATTACGACGGATTTAATATCAATTATTTCAATCAAGGAATTGACAATACGGATCGTCGCAATTGGGATATGCCTATTATCATGAGCCACCATTCTAATACAGTTCTGTACACCGGCACCTATCGGGTATATACGAATATGAATGGTATAAATGGCAGTTGGATAGATATCAGTGGCGATTTAACCGACGGTCCTGTCTTTGGAAATAATTATCATAATATCAGTGCTGTTGCAGAATCTCCGACGGACCCTACGGAACTTTATGCAGGCACTAGCGATGGTAATATTTGGCGAAATAGCCCTGCAGCCGGCACATGGACTGAAATTACAGGTAGCTTACCACAACGCTATGTTACGGCTATCGAAGGTTCTCCCGACAATCAGGATGTTGTTTTTGTAAGTCATTCAGGCTACAAAGACGGTGTCTATATCCCCCACATTCACAAATCTATCGACAATGGAACGACATGGATAGATATTTCAGGAGATTTACCACAAATGGGCATCAATGATGTATGTATTAAGCCTGGGCACAATGATTCAATCCTATTTGTTGCCAATGATGCAGGTGTTTATTATACTACTAACGGCGGCACAAACTGGGGCCGTCTAGGGCTAGGCATGCCGACAATTCCTGTTTTTGATATAGAAATTGATTTGATTAATAATAAATTAATTGCTGGAACTTTTGCCCGGTCGGTACAATCCTGTTCTTTAGACAATCTAAATATAATTACAAATAATAATACAGTCATGAAGGAAATGGCGATTGAGGTTTTTCCCAATCCAACAACTGATTACCTAAGAGTTCGGAAACTACCTATAGGCGCTACTGTAGATTTGTACGACATGACTGGCAAACCAATGATACACACCATATCTGACCAAAGTGAGTTGCAATTAGATCTTCGAAATTTAACAGCAGGCATTTATATGTTGAGCATTGAAGGCCGTCAACAAAAATTCAAAATTATTAAGAAGTAAACTAAGAACGAGCATCTTATTGATTTAAGGGCTGAAATTTTGATACGACGTACCTGAAAGTCTACTTAAATTGGCTTATATAAGTAAATGCTGTATGATTGAAAAAAACAGCACTAAACAATCAAAATTATAACTTTTGTCCCTGCATATTGCATGAAATGATTAGAAGAATCGATGTTGAACTTTGCATTGAGTACTGCTGTATAATTACAGCATTTGAGTAGTTGAATTAAGACCTTGTAAAAGTAAAATTAAAGTAGATACGCAGATGTTAACTAACTATAGTAATAGCTGATGACAGTCAACAAGGTTGGCTTTTCAGCCTAAATTGCCTATACCTGTGTCTAAATATTAAGATTTAAACATGGGTGTAGCTAGCAAATTTAGTGCAGCTTAATACAGTGATGAATCTGTTCTATCGATTCAGGACTTATACTTTTTCTGTTTTTTCTCTTTGGGTTTAGCTTCTACCACCACCACAATTTCTCCCTTAGATTTGAGCTGATTATTGAGTAGCGCTTGTTGAATATCCAATAAAGAACCTCGATAATACTCTTCGTACATTTTGGATAGTTCACGACAGACAACCGCCTTGCGCTGTGCACCACATACAGATATCAGCTGTGATATACATTTTTCGAGTCGATGCGGCGATTCGTAGAGGGCAAAGGTACAAGCTAATTCAGCCAATACATTCAAACGTGTCTGACGTCCTTTTTTGTGCGGTAAAAACCCTTCAAAATAAAAGCGATTGCAGGGCAATCCAGAGGCGACTAAAGCAGGAATAATAGCTGTGGCACCCGGCAAACATTCTATCTTGACGCTTGCTGTAACACAGGCTTTTATTAGGCTATAACCTGGGTCAGAGATACCTGGGGTCCCTGCATCTGAAATCAGTGCCATGGTTAATCCTCCTTGTAATTGTTCCACTAAGGCTTCAGCAGCTTTATTTTCATTGTGTGCATGATGCGAACGCAGTGGCGTGTTGATATCGTAGTGTTGCAATAGTTTTTTGGAGGTGCGTGTATCTTCGGCTAGTATCAAATCCACTTCTTTCAAAACACGCAAGGCACGCAAGGTAATATCTTCGAGGTTTCCGACCGGCGTAGGAACTATATACAACATAGAGGTATTTTTTGAGCAACTAGAATTGAAGTTTGGCCAACTGTCGGTAAGCCCCTGTTTGCTTCGTTAGTAAATCTTCATGACGTCCTTGTTCAATGATTTTGCCATCTTCAAGAACATAGATACAATCAACCGTGCGGACCGTAGCGAGACGGTGGGCAATAATGATAGACGTACGGCCTTGCATCAATTTATTGAGGGCATCTTGCACGACTCTTTCTGACTCGGCGTCTAAGGCTGAAGTAGCTTCGTCTAACAATAAAATAGATGGATTTTTGAGGATTGCACGAGCAATAGCAATTCGCTGACGTTGCCCGCCCGATAGCTGAACACCTCGTTCGCCCACAATCGTGTCGAGTCCGTCCGGGAAAGAGTGAATAAATTCCCAAGAATTGGACTGATGAGCAGCATCAATAATAGCAGCTTCAGAAGCAGTATGATTTCCGTAGGCTATATTTTCTCGGATACTGCCTCCAAAAAGGATAACTTCTTGAGGGACAATACCAATATTGCGACGCAAGTGCTGCATCTGATAATCCTCTAGTTTTTTGCCATCGACCATAATTGAGCCAGATATAAGGTCGTAATACCGCAACAAGAGACGAACCACTGTTGACTTACCACCACCGGAAGCCCCCACTAAGGCTACTTTTTGGCCCGATTCGATCGTCAAATTAATATTGTTAAGGATAGACAACTCAGGCCTAGAGGGATAATGAAATCCTACCTCATTGAACTGAATATTTCCAGTAATTTTGGTGGTATTAATGGTCTCTTTCAAATCAAACTCAGAAGCACTACTCAATAGTTCCATAATTCGCTCGGAAGCTCCCACTGCTCTAAGAATTTGAGTATAAAAATCGCCAAGACTAGCCACAGCCCCCCCTATAATAGCAGTAAGGGTTATGAAAGTCACTAACTCGCCTGCTGCCATATCTCCTGATTGTACCAAAGTAGCCCCCCACCAAAGCACAAAAAACATAGCCCCAAAAAGAGCGGTTATGATAAAAACAATAAACAACCCTCGGATTCGGGCAAAGCGCAATGATATATCAACAACTTGATTGACCGACGCGGCATACCGCTTGCGTTCAAACCATTCGTTGGTAAAAGCTTTTACAACGGAAATTGCCTGAAGGGTTTCTTCGATGATCGTGGCAGTATGTGCTAGTTTGTCTTGTCGATCGCGGGATAGTTTTCGAATATAACGACCAAAAAACAAAGCTATCAGAATAACTACAGGAAACGTAGATATCATAACCAATAACAGCTGAGGTGCCATATAGGCTAGATAACTAACTCCTACCACTAATATGATGATTTGTCGTATAAGTTCGGCTAATGTGATAGAAATAGCATCTTGCAATTGTTGAACATCTGCCGTACTACGGCTTGTTAACTCCCCCACTCTATTTTTGTCAAAAAAAGCAGTAGGCTGAGTAATGAGTTTGTCGTATAAAGCAGTACGGATAGCTGCCATCCCCTTTTCGCTAACATGCGCAAACAACAACACCCTAAAGTAAGAAGAGAGGGCTTGAACAAATAAGATGACTAGCAAACCGATTCCAACGTCTTCTAAGGTCCAGCCTGAATCCGAACTATTGGTGGCGATATCAATTAATTCACCTGCAGCAGCTGGGAAGACCATAAAAACACTACTTCCTAGGCCTAAGAACATTAGACCTACAAAAAAATACCATTTGTAGGGCTTCAAATAACTCAGTAGTTGACGAGCTTTTTGCCAGCCTTCCTTGGATATGACCGGACGTTCAGCGGATGATTTACTCCTTCTTGCCATAGCGGTATGAATAGTCAGATGTTGATGTACAAACACAAATATAAATACTTTCTTGCAGTATTCTGTCAGTTGCTCGTAAAATATGTCAATTTTACACAAAAAAGCAGGTTCGCTTCCAAAGAAGGAACCTGCTTTTTTTTAGATGGGTGGTTTATTTGGTTGGCTGAGGCATTGGTTGACCACCTGGCAAACCATTCGCAGGCTGATTAGCCGGAATATTTTCGACGGGCTTTTCAATATTTATACCTCCATTTGTCGCAGTAGAGTCTCCAGATTTGAACATTACACCAGAAGCTAAGCACAAAAGCAAAAGCGCAGAAGCAAGGCCCCAAGTAACTTTTTCTAGTAAATCTGTAGAATTTTTGGCGCCAATAACTTGATGGGCAGCTTGAGACCCACCAAAAGTTGAACTTAATCCACCACCTTTAGGGTTTTGAATAAGGATGATTAATATTAATAGTACAGAAATGATTGCAATTAATATGGTTAACATTAAAACCATGGTAATATCTATTTAAAACTTAATGAATGAATAATGAAAAAAAAATGAACCCGCGGGTTTTTTAAACTCTAGTCGAATATATAAAACTCGACAAATTTCGCTTATTCAAGTTCTTTTATTTTTTCTGCAAATAAACGACTTTTTTCAGGAAATTTCAAACTTAATGCGGCATACATTTTAATTGCTTTGGTATTTTGCCGCTGAAGGGCCAATATATTGGCTAAAGTCTCTGAAACTATCTCTTCATCTTCTTCAATACTGTCGTCTTCCCACAGGTCTTCATCATCCGGACTTTTGATTTTATTCTTGTCGTTAAGATGCTTAATAAAATTTTGAGTATTGTTGATGAAAGAATCAAAAGGGTCTTCCTTGGGTAGTTCTTTAAGTTGTCCGTCTAAACTTTGAGTCGCAGGGCTTGTATCTTTTTTTGTGTTCGATGTATCAATTGCCTTTGTAGTAGATTCAATAGGTTTCTTAGGGTTTTCAACATCTGTTTCTTTGGGTGCCGATGTCGTTTTGGCTGGCGCATCGTCATCGAGAAAAGATAATAAGTCTTTCTGAAATGTAGGAATTCTCGACAGCTTGAATGATTTTTTGGAGGCCGAAGACTTAGGGGCTTCAATACGGGGTGGTTCAAAATCAAGCAACCAAGCTTCTATAGGCATATGACTAAGGCTATAATCTTGTGTATCCGTAGGCAATTCAAGGTCGGATTGCTGCGATAATGGTACATCGAAGGTAATAAGTGGCGGGTCTTCAGATATTTTCTGACAAAAAACTGGCGGAGGTGGAACTAATTGGATGGAATTAGTTTTTTTTTTTGAGAACTTAGGTATTTGTCTTTTGTGGGTACTTCTGTTGATTTCGATACTAAAACAGATGCATGCATGAAATCAAAAAGTTGCTTTCGGTCAGAGGCATAAGTAGAGGCTAATGCAAGCTGTCTTTCAAAGCTTATGTGTTGGTCTATTTTTAGCTTTTTTACATGTAGCAGCCTTAAACAATTACAATAAGGGTATTTGTCCACCATATTTTGTAATTGTGCTTGTGGCATCTCAGATATCGTACCTGGATTTTGAAGGGCGCTTATGAGGGTATCGGCAGTCATAGTTTTGCTAAGAAATGATCGGTTCTGCGTAGTATTATACAAATCTAATCAATTTATTTTACAATGTGAAATTCTCCTAAAACCGAGGCCATAAATAGAGCAAAAAAGGATACCACAGCACTTGGAGTTAGAGAAAAAGCAGCCGAATAAAATCTTCAAAGCAGTAGGTAAGGATAGTTATAACAATAGTGGGCAACAACAATCCGAGCACATTCCCGACAAAATATTTGTGTTGTTGAATGTTTGTTAAGGCCAATGTATACCCTACTAATGGAGAAAATTGTAAAAATATACGCAAGACTATTAGGGTTCGAATAGGCCGCGTCTCGACCTGAGACAAATATTGACGCAGCCTAGGATGCTGTAACTTTGTTAAAGCTTTGCCACCCATCCAACGCCCAATTACAAAAGTAAACCAAGCAGCCGAAAGTGCAGCGATATAGGCATATATTGGCCCAAAGACATAGCCAAAGATAAAAATGGCTAAAAGTAAGAAGGCCGTTCCTGGTATATTCAGTATAGCAGCTACAACAAATATAATCCAATAAATTAAAACACTCCATGTACCATAAGAATGTACCAACAGCTGCAAATTTGCGACATTTAGGTAAATGCCAAAACGCGTATAGCGGATGAAAAACATCGACCCTACAATAAACAAAAGCATGAGTAGAAGACGCGTCCACCAAGGAAATACCCTGCTTCTTTTGAAAATACGAAAATTAAACACCTATTAAAATTTAAACCAGCTAAGAACAACTTCTTGAAAAAAAGTACTTCTGACCATTATAGTTCCGCCAACAATCACAAAAAAGGGAAACAACATAGCAAAGGCATTGGCAATAAAAAATTTGCGGGTACTGATATTGGTCAAAGCCAATGTGTAATTGACTACAGGCGATAATAATAAAAAAAATCGCAACCAAAAAAGTGTCGAAATTGGGTGGGAGTCTACATTTTGCAACAATTTATTGATGCGTTTATTTTTGATTTCTGTTAAGGCCTTTCCGCCAACAAATCGTGCAAAATAAAAATTGATCATAGCACATATTTGTGCTGCTACAAACGATAACAGTATTCCGTTAATGTATCCGTAAGTAAGGAATGCAAAAACTAAAAAAACGGCACCCGGCACACTCATAAGGGTTCCTATCAAAAACACTAAAAAAAAGATCACGAGTCCAAGCGGTCCTGCATCTTGCGTTAATTCTTGCAGTCGTTGCACACTAAAATAGCTACCCAAACTGCTAAACTTAGCCAATAGCAAGAGCGACAACATGATTGAAACCAAGCCTACAACTCTGATAACTAAGGATTTGCTCATATTTAGACCCGGTTAGGATTTCGTGAATGCAGAAGATTTGTTGCTATAGCTATAATTGGGCTGTGGCTAAAAGGCTAAATTTACGAAATTATTTTTAATTATTTTCACCTTTCTTAAATCTAAAAACTAGCTATAAGTTGCAATAGGCGCTGCTAAACAATGTTCAGGAATTCCAAAAGCTTCGATATAACAGGCTACATCATTCCTAACTTTTTTGCAAAGTTTATCGACCAACCTTCTAATTGCCCTTGTTTTGCTACCCGACATACAGGCTTGTTCTAAGTACCAACCTTTGTGTGATTCGATGGTATGCAGCGCATACAAATCGCACAATACTTTAAGATTTTGTTGTAGTTTTGAATCCGTACATTCGTTTACCTGTTTTATAAATTGTTCTAACACTACAAAATCGACATATGCCTTTGCAAGCGCTAATAGATGATTTTGACATTTCAAGAAAGCTTGGTGAGGGTCGATTCCACGGGCAATATAATGACGCAGGCGCTGCCCAACTGACACCGACAAATCACGCAATCGATATTCGGTTGCGGCTAACTGAAAATCGGCACTACAAAGGTGACATTCATCGCTGTTGTGACTATTTATAAAATTCTTTTCACGTATAGTATCGGCAAATCGACTGCTGACAAAACTGACCATACTTTTCCATCCGTCTTCGGTAATCTCTTTGTTAAAATCGGATAAAACGCCTTTCGCTACCAATTGCATCAACACTGTATTGTCGCCTTCAAAGGTGGTAAAAATGTCCGAATCTGCTTTAAAATCAGCAAAGCGATTTTCGGCCAAATAACCCTTGCCTCCACAGGCTTCCCGACAAGCTTGAATCGTATCGCTCGTAAACCAAGTAGCTTCCGATTTGAGGGCCGCAGCTAGGGTCTCTATCGAACGCATATCGGCCTCTGTTCGATCAGAAAAACGTTTGGTTAGATAAGTAAGTGCAAAATCAAGCGCGTAGGCTTTGGCCAAGCTAGGCATCAACCTGCGTTGGTGCGAGGGATAATCCATGATGAGCATTTCTTGCTGATGTTCGGCACCAAATTGTCTTCTTTTGAGGGCATATTTGACGGCAATAGCCAAACTAGATTTGGCCGCACTCAACCCAGCCCTTGGCACACACAAGCGACCTCCGACCAAGGTTCCAAGCATCGTAAAAAATCGTTTGGCTTCACTTTTGATGGGACTTGAGTACTGTCCATGTTCATCAATATTTCCAAATTTGTTTAATAAATTAAAACGAGGTACTCGTACTTGATTAAACCATATTCGACCATTGTCAACACCATTCAAACCTAATTTGTACGCGCAATCCTCTATCCTAACACCTGGATGAACATTAGCATTTTTGTCTCTTAATGGAACCAAAATAGCGTGAACTCCATGGTTTTCTCCTTGGACAATTAGTTGGGCAAAAACAGCAGCCATCTGACCATGTGCCGCAGCATTTCCAATATAATCTTTGCCCGAATCTTGACTTGGAGAATGAACGATTAAACAATCATCATAAGGGTCATAGGTAGCCGTTGTTTCGCAATCTCTGACATTAGACCCATGCCCCGTTTCGGTCATTGCAAAACAACCCGGTAAAGCCAGACTACCAATATCTTTCAGGTATCGTTGATGATGCTTTTCGGTGCCAAGCCAAAGTACAGCACCTCCCCACAATCCAAACTGAACTCCAAATTTGACGACCAAACTTAAATCATGGTAACCAAGTGTTTCAAAAACAGCTGCAAACGCGCCCATATCATTTTTTCCTCCATATACATCCGGAAAATGTAAGGCACCAAATCCTTGATCTGCAATTAATTGACACCATTGTAGTACTTGTTCGCGGTATTCTTCTTTGTTGCGTATATGCTGCAATTTAAACATAGGGTCTTGTAAAACCCTAAAAACCTTTTGCCTTAGCGCTTGATAATCGTCGTCTAATAAGGCCTTCAAACCTTGAATATCAATCGAGGATTGTTCTAAGACCGCTAACCGTTCTTGCTTGATTTGGTCTTGACTCAACAATTGAGCATGCATTTCTAGACTAGTCAAGCCAATTGCTTTTTCTAACTGCCGCAAAGCCTTGAGGGTATCGTCGGTGAGCCACTCCGCTGTTGAACCACTACTTTTGGCCATTGATAAGCCAATATCAACCAACTTTTGACGACCGTTTGAAGCTGATTTTTGCGCATGTTGACCAATAGCAGTCAACCATTCAAGCATTAAGGCGTCGGAGGGAGGTTGAAGAGGGTCTGACCATTGCATTAGCTGATCTTTATCGTCCTCGGATAACCATTTAAATTGTTTTATTTTATCTTGTATTAGAACTACTTCAGAAGGACTCAAGACAGCGTCGGACCAGGCTACATAAAATAAAGGTATAAAAGTAGCTAGTTGTGGCGTAAGTTGGAAGGTCATATGATTTTATTTTATACGGAAAATACTGGTTCAAATATAATAAATATGCCGTACGGACCTTCATCCGACTCTAATTATTTTTGAATCAAGCATAGCAGCAGACTAACTATTGATTATTTTATTGCATTGCCCAGACCCAATCGCCCTTTATGCTTAAATAACCAACTTTATCGCCATTTTCTACCCGAAACAAACCATCACCAATGTAAGAAACATATTCATAAGTAGGCGGTATAATTACCTTACCTTTGATATCTACAACACCCACCAAACGAGATACTTCAACTTGCGCTATTCCGTTTTCGTAGGCTTGTATTTGACCATATTTTGGAATAACTGTTGTAAGACCTTTATTGTTGACAATACCCCATTTTTGATTTTGTTTAACAGGTGCTAAGCCGTGGTTATAACTGAAGGCCCCCTGATAGTTTTCGGGGGAATTGCGTTTGGTATTTTCGCGAACAAAAAAATATGTCCAAGAATTTTGGCGAACCAACGCTAAGTTTTCTTGAATGTCAATAATTTTGTTGTATTTGATAGGTATGATGACCTTTGCCGAACGATCAATAACCCCTGTTTTGTTGTAAGACTGCCATACAATAGCTCGATTGTTTTTAAATGCCTCGGCACGAAAATACTTTGGATTTACAACAGCTTCTCCTTTGTAGTTTAGGTAACCCCATTTCCCCTCTTTATTTCTGTAGGCTGCCCGCCCTTCTGAAAATGGTTTTAGTTGTCGGTATTCCTCTTGACCAATAATTTGACCCAAGGTATCGATAAAGGTATAATTAAGGTTGCGTTTGCCTAGATGAAAGCCGGACATTGCTTGTTTGCGTATCACGGCATAGCCTTCCACAAAAGGGCGTATTGTTCCATAGGATTGCTTGCCCAAAAATTTACCTTCACGGTTGATTAATCTATATTTATTACCAATTTTAACTTTGGCAATACCATAGTCATTAAAGGGCTCAATCCTTGAAAAACGCTTTTGTGGTTTGAGAATATAATTGCCTTGTACATCAATCAATCCCCAGCCTTTTTTGCGAATATACACCCGCGCTACAGAGTCTTTGAAGTCAGTAAGTTTGCTATACGCTCCAGCAAAAAGAACCGCTCCGTCTTTGTTGATATAGCCTTTTTTTCCATTTTTGAGTCGAACCCAAGCCTTTCCTTCTTTAAAATTACCCATCTGACTATAGATAGGTTCAATTTCAAACGCTCCATCTGAATTGATTGCTCCCCATTTAGACTGATGATAAACCACTGCAAGCCCCTCACTAAAATCGTTTGCTTGACGAAATGTAGCCGGAATTACTTCTTGTGCCGACCGATTTACAAAACCCCAGCGTCGATAAATATTTCGTACGGCGATTAAGTTGTCTTTGAATGAACGGATTTTGGTATAATTAACCGGTACGATAATTTTTGAATGATCATCTAAAGCTCCCTTAAGATGTATATTTTGGCTGATAAAAAATAATTTACGATCCGACTTAGGCAAAAAATCAATATTATCATAAAGAGGTTTTATTATTTCATTACCAATTTCATCGATCATTCCCCAAGCACCTTCGTTGCAAACCATAGCGCGCCCGTTGCTGTAATTAGTTGCAAAATCGTACCGAAAATCGGAATGAAGTATACCAGTACTATCTATGTATCCCCATTTAGCGTCTTTCACATAGATAAACCCTTGATTTTCGAATACATCAATCCATTTTTCGAGACTGCCACTTTCGTAGGAGTAACGAGACATAAGATTGCGAAAATAATCAATTGTATTGGATAAAGGACGCTTTATCTTTTCATCGACATCAATTCTGATGTTCCCTTTTCTGGTTGCACGGGCTTTTCCCTCAATAAAATCGCCAATAAAAGCAAAGCCTCGCGCAATAACCCGTCCATTTCGTGCCATCAAACCATGTGACCCTCCAATAAATATACATCGTGCTACCGGATTATTCAATGCTGTAAGATCAGAAATCCGAATATCCAAAAATTCCATCTTACTAATTGGCAAACCGTGTACATTGGTAAATAAACCGTAAACAGACTGCATTTCTAAGTTTATAAATCCTGTCCGCATTTCACCACCGATTTTACGGTCGGCCTTTTCAACAATGGTAATTCCAAGATCTTTGTAAACCGTTACAGCAGACCATTGCGGAGCAAATTTATATCGAGCACTGTCAAGGTTCCATAGACCCCACAAGCGTGCTTTTCCATGAAATCTAAAAACCAAAGAATCAGATATTTGATTGGGATTAGAGGCGGCAGTATTGTTGGAGTTGCGCCCCGCTGAATCATTTACCTTCAATTTTTTTCGTATGCGGAGCGATTTGAGATTGTTGAATTGATTATTTTCTGTTAAGTTGCCTGATTCATCAAAAACAAACATTTGAAGTTCTCCGTTTTTGTGTTTGTATTTGGCTAAATTTTGTGATAAGATTAAGTTTTCGTCGTGTACAAAAGGCAATACCCGTTGTCCACGAAGGTTCACAATGCCCCATTTGTCATCCTTTCGGGCCAGGGCTACATGACTATCTAAAGGACCAATGTAATCAAGTGTTAAGGCCTGCAAAATAGTTCCCTTTCCATCAATGATTCCAATTCCCTCCTCATTTTTGATTCTAAATGTTTGGTCTCCAAAATTAGTTACCGCCAGGTACGAATCTTTGACCACTATAGTACCTTCCAAGTCAATCAATCCCACTTTATCGTAAAAATTGTGAATTTTACAATAGTTCTTCTGAAAGAGTTGATAAAAACGCATTTTAGAATGAATTATCTTGCCCCTGTAGAAAGAATATAAATGATGAACGCCGTTCTCATCTATTAATTCGGCAAAATTAGTATTCATAGCACGGTAATTAGTCCAAGCAGGTTGGATAATTGGCTTTCCTTGATGATTGTAAGCACCCCACTTACCCGATCGAAACCCCCAAATATGGTGGTCTTCTATGCGAATAGTTTCAAATCCATCAGCTAATATCTGTTGCCCTGCTGTATCAAATAAGGCCATGTCGACATCGGACCGTTTGGCAATAATATAGGCCGAGTCCGCTAGTTCAAAAGATTGATAAACAGGCGGCAAAATAATTCCTTTGTCCCGGTGCGCCAAACCTTTGCCGCTGATTTCGTTATAACTAAGATAGCCGTTTGGGAGTAGATCGATTTTGCCGACCATATCTTTCAAAATTAGTTCTTCCCTTTGATTGATTACATTCCAATGATCGTTTTGTCGTATATAGTATAAATCTTCTCCAATTATGTTTAGAAAGTCATATTTACATTCAATGACTAAATGTCCGGAAGCATCAATTAAACCCATCTTACCATTTTTTTGGGCAATTGCCTTTCCACTTTCTTTGAACTCGCTGATCGCTTCGTATTGAAAGGGCACCACCAAGACTCCCTTATTGTTGATTAAACCCCATAAATTATTCGATTTAACCGGGTGTAATTGACCAAAACAGGTCGTGTTTAATTGAATTAATCCTACAAAAAGGATAAAAAGACGCGCTTGGTAAGACATAAAAGCTGTCATTTATAGGGTTATCGATTAATATACAGGTAATTAAATATTGGGTTAAAGCAGCTTTGAGAGCATATTTTAGATGATTATTTTCAAAGCTTAGCTTTGTAGATGGTTCTATTCGAATCAATTAGAATGTACAGACCCTAGCTATTATAAAGAAATAGCGTGCAATTTATTACTCAAAAGTAGTATTATTTTTGAATTACAATAAAAACTATTTTTACTAAACTACAAAACACTTGTAAAGAAACCCTTAAAACAGCTTCCAAACCTACATAATTGAGCTATTTGCAGCACAGTATAGACTTGTTGCAATGCGCATAAATTGGATAAAATTAGGACAAACCCAAGGCTGAGATAGGTCCTAATTTTAGTCGGTTCATCGAATAAGTTATTGTTAAAAAATCAATGATTCATCGCATAATCAATCACCATAGATAGGTCGTCGGGAGAATTAATGGATTCTTCCACAGTATGTAAAACCATTGGAACCCTGTCTGTATTTTCAAGATGGTTTGATTGAATAGTCTCAAATTCTCCAGAGGTATAAACGGCTACGCGTCCTTTGGGCAACAAGGCAACCATAGCTTTTTTGCCATATTTGGGCATTCTAAATCTATTTTTACCGCTATTTTTAAAAGGGATTACAGATTTGCCAGCATTCATAATCATATAATACAATACCTCTTTTTGAGATGTTTCATTCAAACCTGACTGTTCATCAAAAGCGATTTCGGGCATAAAACTTAGGCTCGGTATACGTCTCCATTTGTCGCAATTAAAAACACCAAATCCGTTAATCCCAAAACTTCTCCTAACTTCGGCTTGAAAGTTTAAAGCTTTTCTTTTGTCTTCCAATTCCTTTTTAATGGCTTGGTAATTCTTCATGATTTTATCATTGAATTTTTCTAAGGATTTTTCATAATCCTTGCCCGCCAACACAGGCTGAACAAATGTAGAAACGGTTTTGTCGCCGTTGCTAAGTTTAAGTTCATACGAACCTTTTCCAGAATCCTCCAAATCAATTTTATCCCAATCTGTCTCAAAAACCCAAGCTTCTTTTTCAATATCAACACCCTCTCCTGAGTAGGTCCATACAACATCAGAAAAAGCCTTTAATAGGGGGAACTTTTGATAATTAACATCTAGTTCAAAATATTGACCTTTTAATAATTTTTTGCGATTGATTGGACGAACGGGACGCTTGGGCATTGATTTATTAATTAGAGCAATAGATTTTTTTCGTTCGACATTAGGTGTTTCTTTAGCTGCTTTTCCTTGGTCGTCCCAATGACACTTCTTTTGGTCGAGTTCAAAAAAATTGAAGTCGTCTCCAGGGTTATAGGAGGCTAAATCTACCTTAATTTCTTTGGAAGACTCCACAAAGATTTCCTGTCCGTTTTGAAGGCCTTCGATTTCGAACATCCCTCCTGTTTCCATGTAGTCACCGGAAGCTGCATCGTGCATCACAATTCCGGAGGCAATCAAGTCACCGGCACGATGAAATTCTCTAAATTTAATTTCTACGATGCCTTCGATAGCACGCCCTTGGGCATCTACAAAAGCATTAGCAGGTATCTGTACTTTGGTACCGGTTCGAGTAGTAAATGTTTTCCCTTCATCTACGGCTACCTTGTAGGTAGTAAACGGAACATCTAAACCGGGTATTGGGGGTTGTACTGCAGGTACCACAAGGAGCCTATTCTGAACGGAATCCAAAATGGGGTCGTTGGCAGCTAGCGGTTCTTGTGTATTATTGTTGCAAGCACTAAGTACGATCAAAGTGCCGAGTAATAATGTAGTATTCTGTACAAATGATTTGAATGTAAATTGCATATCAAGCCTATTTTTTGTTGGTGAATGATATCTTGTTAATGATAAACTAAATAAAAGTTACAGATTTTTAAAATAAAAAATAAAAAAATAAAGTGAGCTATTGATAACATTTATAGAATATGCCTAATTTAGGGGACTATTAATGAACTAAGAATTATGCCGCCATTTATATCCAATGACAACCGTCTAAGTTTGCAGCCACAACATATTTTGCAAACGATCCAAACCCTCGAAAAAAGGATTGATGATCGATTTCCAGATTCTAAACTAAAAATAACTTGTCAAGGCTTTTTGAAAATGGCTGAGCAGAGTCAAAAAAATATTATTTTTATTGCTAAAGCGAATATTCCAATTCGTTTATTCACCATCCTGGTAATATCCATGGCGGTTATAGGCATTTTGTACAGTTTCAGCCTTCTTGATTTAGGTGTGGGTCAACTTACCTTTATTGATTTGGTCACGCTTGCAGAAGCAACTATAAATGATTTGGTTTTGCTTGGCGCTGCTATCTTTTTTTTAGTTAGCCTCGAATTGCGCCTAAAAAGAAGCAAAGCGATGCAATTTTTAGATCAATTACGTGGTTTAGCCCACGTAATTGATATGCATCAATTGACCAAAGACCCAATTATGATTGGCGTGATTAAACATCAAACCACGCATTCTCCTATACGGACCTTTAGTAAATTTGAATTGCAACGTTATTTAGATTATTGTTCTGAAATGCTTTCATTAATTGGTAAAGTAGCCGCACTTTATGCGCAATCCCTGCCCGATGATGTCATTGTTAGTTCGGTCAATGATATCGAATCCTTAACCGATGGATTAAGCCGCAAGATTTGGCAGAAAATAATGATTTTAGCAGAGATAGACGAAAATAATAGCCCAAAGACCTAAGCCCACACTAAAAAAACGCAGTCTTACAGACTAAGCTTCACTTAACAGACGTTTTCATTAAAAATTATCTTTATTAGTAACTTTAGACTTAGATAATTTATATATTAGGGCCAACAAAAAAAGCAAGCTTTATTAAATGGCTTTGGCATTCAAAAATTTTACGCATAAACAACATCAAAACTATGTTTCAACTACCTCTTTTCTTGTTTCAAAACCCTGCTGTAGATACCACAGCATTAGTTCCTCAAGAACAAAGTTTTTCATTAATCGGTATTATTACGCAAGGAGGTGCTATCGGTATTACAATTGCTTTTGTTTTACTTGTTCTTTCTATTTTTGCCATTTACATCCTTATTGAACGTTATCTAACCATTAAAAGGGCTGGCGAAGTAGATGAAAATTTTATGAATCAAATTCGACAATATGTTCAAAGTGGAGACATCAAAAATGCTACTGCTTTGTGCAACAATACGGATACGCCCGTAGCTAGATTAGTTGCTAAAGGTCTACAACGTATCGGCAAACCCTTAGCAGATATCAGCGCAGCCGTTGAAAACGTTGGTAATCTCGAAATATTTAAACTTGAAAAAAGATTGTCTACCTTGGCAACAATTTCGGGGGCAGCGCCTATGATTGGTTTTTTGGGTACCGTAACAGGAATGATTTTATCGTTTATGAATATGGCGGGTGGAGACGTAAGTACAGAGTCTTTGGCCGGTGGTATTTATCAGGCGTTAATTACAACAGCCTTTGGATTGGTGGTGGGTATTATTGCATTTATTGGGTACAACTCTTTAGTTGCCTTAATGGACCGTGTCATCTTTAAAATGGAAGCAGCAACGGTAGAGTTTTTAGATTTGTTGCAAGAACCTGCCTAATCAGACCACCAATATTCTATTATGTATAGTTTATCATCTATACGCTTAGTTAGTTTATCAAATTTTCACGATGGCTTTAAAGAAACGAACAAAATTTAATGCAGAATTCAATATGTCCTCTTTGACGGATATTATTTTTCTGTTACTCATTTTCTTTATGCTGACTTCGTCGTTGACGAGTCCGAACACTCAAGATATTGATCGGCCTGTTTCGAATAGCAAAACGCCCTCTCCTCAAAATGTAGCCCTTGATTATAGCGAAGAAGGCTTGTATTTTGTAGATGGTACCGAAACAAAAGAATCCGACTTAAAAAATAGTTTGCGAATACGGATTAGTGAGGAACGTCAAAAAAACAAAGAAAAAAATATTAATACAGAAGTTACGATCGTTCTCAGTGTAAAAAATACTGAAACTACGGGTAAAATTGTTCAATTTATGCAATTGAGCAATCAATTAGGCGTACGACTAATTTTAGCTACTGACCCTGATAAAGCTTCAGAAACCACTAATTAATTAACCGCACAAAGTATGGGATTAAAGAAAAGAACCCGGGTAAGCGCCGAATTCAATATGTCCTCTTTGACAGATATCATCTTTCTTTTGCTGATATTTTTCATGCTGACTTCGTCTTTGGTAAGCCCTACTGCTATCAATCTTAAATTGCCAAGTTCGAGTAAAAGTAGTACTAATGCATCGACTCAATCTCCGATTAAGTTAAGTATTAGCAAAAGCAAACAATTTAAACTGAACGGCAAACGCATCAAAGAGACTCAAGTAAATGCACAGTTAGGTCGTGCAATTAATCGTGACGGCCGTAGTAGCAACGATATTACCGTAATTTTAGATATTCACGAACGGGTAGATGCACAAACACTTGTTAGTATGGTTGATATGATGAATGATTATGGTGTAAAGATGATATTGGCGACCAAAGTCAATTAAATGAACCCTACATCATGCCCTTACGAAGAAGTTTTTCGACAATAGAACATCAAGGAATTCGCCGCAAAGCCCTACTCCTAACCATGGCAGTTGTTTCTTTGCTTGCTGCACTAAAAATAGGATACGATATACAAAATAGAACGGAGGATATACACTATATTAAAGTGCGCATGTTGAACCGAACTTCTTTTATTGTTAACCAAGACACAACCAATTACGAAAAATTTGCATCTACCTTGAAAAGAGAAGTATTTCGCTACAGAAAGCAATACAGCTATGCATCAATTGTTATTGCCTTACGTTTACCAAAGGTAGAACAAAGTAAAGACATCTTGGATATTCTTCAAATTGTAGATGCTATGGATGTTTCTTACGATTTTGTAGCCGAATAAATCGAGCCGCAAAACAACAATACATCGATGCTATCGTTTTAATAAAAATAGTTTCAAAAAAATTACTGATGAGCTACGACATAAAAAACTTTGAAAAGCCCGAAGACCGTAAAAAAGGGATGGTGGGTACTACTTTGTTTCACATCATTCTTTTATTAATGATCGTTTGGCCTTGGTTTACGACCGTCTACCCTATTCCAGAACCGGAAGGCTTGATGGCTTCTTTTGGCGAAGTAGAAGTAGCAGGTGGTAGCGATAGTCAACAACAACAAGAAGAACAGGAAGAACAAGAAGAGGTACAGGAAGAACCCGTAGAAGAAATAGAGGAAGTCGAAACCGTTGAAGATAATAGTTCTCCTCAAGTTACCACTGAAGACAAACCTACCGCCGAAGATAAGCCTAAAGTAGAAGACAAACCTAAAGTAGACCCTAACAGCATGTTTAGCGGAAATAACAGTGGAAATGGCAAAGACCAGGGGGATGGAAAAGTAGGTAATCCGGAGGGTAAAGATGATTTGGGCAATACCGGCAATGGTCAGGGAGATGGAGGTGACGGTATATCATCTTCTAGAAGGGTGATCAAAAAATGCCAAGATTATCAACAAAATAATGCTTCTTGGCAAGAAAAAGGTACGGCCGTTGTAACCATCTGCATCAATGCCCAAGGCCGGGTAACAAGTGCCAAAATCAATCGTAAAGCCTCTACAATAACCAGTCAAAAACTGATAGACTTAGTACAAGGTTGTGCTCAAAACTATCGATATACCCGTGCACCAGGTACCGGCGAAGTATGCGGAGATATCATAATCAAGCTTGGCGTCAACTAGATTTGTACATACCACTATAAAAAAAGCACTTGTATCGATGTATACAGGTGCTTTTTTTGTGTAATAAAGGGATTTTTTGCGGTGACTCTTGTAGTTTTTTAGTCAATTTAAGGTGGATTAGAACGGTATAAAGCTTTTAAATTAAGCTGTTTTCATACATTTGTAAACTCAAGATGGAATCTTTTTTGTTTACATAAATTTAGTATAAGCACAACAAAGCGGTATGAAGACTCAAAAAAAAAGTAAAGGATTTGACATTTTATTTTATTTCGTTATCAGTTATGTTATGATTGCCGGAGGGTGGTGGTCTTATCTATTGTATATCAAAAACGAAGACGCACTTCTCTCAAAAAAAGAAGTATTGTGGTATAAAATGAAAGAAAATGGAAACCACGATGAACAAAGCTATTTAGAATCTGTTCAATATACTAAGTTAGAAGAGCAGTATGGTCGCCAAAAGTGGATGATTTTCAGCGAGTCTGCTGTTCTTTTGATTTTGACAATATTGGGAATTTGGCGCATTGCAAAGAGTAGACAAAAGGAAATTGAAGTGGCCAACCAACAAAGAAATTTTTTGCTTTCGATTACGCATGAACTCAAATCGCCTATAGCGGCTATTAAACTTGCCTTGCAAACGTTTAATCGTCGTAAGTTAAACGAACAACAGCATGCTATGTTGACGACAAATGCTTTAAGCGATATTCATCGATTGAACAAACTTGTTGAAGATTTATTGTTAGCAGCACGTGTTGATGGTGGTTATAGTTATTCATTTTCAGAGGCCGATTTAGTGCAGCTACTCAACAAATCAATTGAAATTGCTTCGTCTAATTTTGATGGTGAAATTGTATTTAATCACGCTTCAAACCAAGCTATCGTTCAACGTGCCGATCATGCTATGCTTACTTCAGCTTTTTTAAACATAATTGAAAACGCCGTGAAATATGCCAAAGAAAGTAAAAAAATTATTGTCAACCTTAAATCATTGAAAAATCAATACAGCTTAGAAATTGTCGACTTTGGTCAAGGAATTCCTAAAGCAGAACGCGATAATATTTTTAACAAATTTTACAGAATCGGGAACGAAGATACACGCAAAACAAAAGGTACAGGACTTGGTTTACATATAGTTAAGCAAGTTATTACAGCGCATAAAGGTTTAGTTAGCGTCAAAGCAAATGTACCAAACGGCTCTATTTTTAGTATTTTACTACCCGATAAATAATTTTTAATTCACCTGGTACATTAACAAAAATGAACAACTATGGCAACTAGAATTTTCTTGGTAGAGGACGAAAAAAGCATCCGAGATGCCCTCAAACTTAATCTTGAGTTAGAAGATTATGAAGTAATCGCAACAGGTGAAGGTAAAAAAGTCCTTAAAATGTTCAAGGAACAGTATTTTGATATTGTTTTATTGGATATCATGTTGCCCGAAGTGAGTGGTTTAGAGATTTGTGAACAAATCCGTTTAATTAACATGGATGTTCCCATCATTTTCTTGACCGCTAAAGATGCTTCAAGTGACAAAATTAACGGCCTACGTAAAGGGGCTGACGATTACATTACGAAGCCATTCAACTTAGAGGAATTATTACTCAGAATCCAAATTTTACTCAAGCGAAGCAAAAGCAAGACCTCTACTTCTATTGAGAGTTTTGAATTTGGGGAGAATACTGCCAATTTCAAAACCTTTCAGGCTAAAGGGACTAAAGGCCCTTTCAAGTTGACTAAAAAAGAAGCCATGTTATTAAAATTACTCATCGAAAGACGCGGTGAGGTAGTTTCAAGACAGCAAATTTTGCAATCTGTGTGGGGTTATGATGTTTATCCCTCTACTCGAACTATAGATAATTTCATACTTTCTTTCCGTAAGTATTTTGAAGACAATCCAAAAGTTCCAAGTTTTTTCCATTCTGTTCGCGGTGTAGGTTACAAATTTGTTATTGAGAATTAATATATCAAAATCAAGCTAATTAAAATGAGTTTATATATATTTATAAGCTCATTTTTTTTTAGTACAAGATAGCTTTATGAAAATTTGGAAACAAACGTTTTCTCTTGAAGGACTTGACAGCATGTCATCGAACACGCTAGTCGATACACTCGGCATTAAATTTATTGATTATGGAGATGATTTTTTGCTTGCAGAAATGCCTGTCAATCAACACACCGTTCAACCTATGCGCATTTTACACGGCGGTGCCTCTGTAGCCCTAGCCGAAACTGTCGGAAGTATCGCTTCTGTTCTGTGTGTCAAAGACCCGCTAAAGCAAACTCCTGTTGGATTAGACATCAATGCCAATCACCTCAAATCGGTACAAGAAGGGGCTAAAGTATTTGCCAAGGTAAGCCCTATACATTTAGGACGAAAAACACATGTTTGGCATATTGACATACATGATGAAAAACAAAATTTAGTATGTGTTAGCCGATTAACAATGATGATATTACACCGCCCTTAAAATAGTTTTGTAATACCCATCGTTTTGAATCCCGTCCAGTCCTTCTCTACTTTTGTACCTATCTACACAGCTTACTCTATTTCTACTAATTCTTCAAACCGGCATCAATGTGCAAAGCATAAAAGGAGTTTTAAGATATAACTAAGTGTTTAAAGAAAGGCTGAAAACTTCTAAAATTAAGTTTATATAATTATGAATCAACAATTTATAATTATTTTATTAGAAATTACTTTAATGAAATTTTAACATTATTGAAAAAAAAGCGTAAATTTGACGGGTACAGTAATCATATCCCAATTAAACGCCATTAATGATATTTTCTAATTATTAATTCAGTTATCTATGATTAAGAAGTACTTAGGATTTCCACTGTCTGAAGAGCTAACACAACGGGTTCTTGAAGTCATTCAAGATGTACAAACGTCTAATAATAAACGTCAGCATGCCTTGCGTTTATTTCAGGTTATTAATGACCTATCGGACGTTGGCTTAGATTACTATTTCATTCAGTCGCTTAAACGTGCAGGGCTGGGTAAAATAAAAATGATAGCCATTGAAAATGCCATTAAAATGAATAAAAAAGCTATTCTGACCATTGGTAAAGGTATCATAAAGGCAATGAATGATGATCAATTATTAATTATTGCTAATATCATTGAAGAATCATTTACAGTAAATGCCACTATTGAGGCCTAATTCATCTCGCCCCAATACACCCTCTAAAGACAAAAGCCTATTGAATTTCAATAGGCTTTTTTTATGACTAGAAGTATCTTATGTACTAATATTCTATACAGACATTTTTGGGTTCAGTAAAAAAATCAAGGGCATGAAAACCTCCCTCTCGCCCTACACCAGACGCTTTTACTCCACCAAAAGGCGTTCTTAAATCGCGTAACAACCAACAATTAACCCAAACAATTCCAGCCTCTATTTCTTGGGCCATACGGGTAGCACGGCTAATATTGGATGTCCATAAAGTAGATGCCAAGCCGTACACAACGCTGTTGGCGTATTCTAAAACTTCTTGTTCGGTATCAAAGGGCATGATGGTTACCACCGGCCCAAAAATCTCTTCTTGATTGGTTCTGCAATCGTATTCAAGCCCTTCAATAACCGTAGGGGCAATAAAATAACCCTCTTTGCAACGCCCTTCGGGATGCACCGCATATCCCCCACACAATACATGGCCTCCCTCTTCTTTGGCTAGACTAACATAGGATAAAACCTTTTCTTGATGTGCTTTTGAAACAACAGCCCCTAATTTGCTATTCTTGTCGAGTGGATCACCCACTTTCATGGCGGCAACACGCTGCACAAAATCCTTTTTAAAACGCTCGTACAAAGGTCTTTCTACAAAAATTCTAGAACCACATAAGCAAATTTGACCTTGATTGGCAAATGAAGAACGCAAGGTGGTGCTTAACATTTTATCATAATCACAATCAGCAAAAATAATGTTTGGATTTTTGCCGCCTAATTCGAGCGAAAGCTTTTTGAACATCGGCGCTGCTATCTTGGCAATTTGAGCCCCTGTTTGAGTACCACCTGTAAAAGAAATGGCTTTTATGTTAGGATGCGAAACGATTGCATTTCCTGCACTATGCCCTAATCCATGTACAATATTCAAAACTCCAGCAGGCAATCCGGCTTCTATACAGATTTGCGACAACAAAAATGCCGTCATCGGAGTTACTTCTGAGGGTTTGGCGACCACACAATTACCGGCAGCCAACGCAGGTGCAATTTTCCAGGTGAATAAATACAAAGGAAGGTTCCAAGGGGATATACAGCCTACCACACCAATTGCCCCTCTTAAGGTATAATTGATGGCTTTGTTAGACATAGCGTGGGCCCCTGCCGCATAATGCTGAATTGCCGTTGAATAAAACCTAAAGTTACTCGCTGCCCTTGGTATATCTACCATCTTTGCCAACCATTCAGGTTTGCCATTATCTTTTGATTCGGCAGCGGCTAAACTTTCTAAGTTTTCTTCAATTAAGCTAGCAATCCGGTACAAGATTTTGGAACGTTCATCGGTACTTAAAGTAGACCATGCAGGAAAAGCCGCTTTGGCAGCGACATACGCATGCTCAACATCTTCGGTAGAAGAATCTGGAATTTGGGCATATACCTGCCCGGTGGCAGGTTCGTAATTATCGAGGTAATTGGATTTATTGGGTGGTACTAAGGCCCCGTTAATATAATTGGCAATTTTTTGCATAGCGTTGATTTTAGGGTTGCAAAATAACAAGAATCTTTGATAGTTTATGCATGAACAACCCGCGATTATTGTAGATTATTTAGGCTTTAGATGCAGCGAAGGCAATCGCAAGGACAATAGACTTAGAGAACGTTCAATTGAACCATCTAACAGGCTACCCAAAACCTTAGCAAGCCTCATTTTGCCCATTTAGATGAACAAACCAAAATCCTTGTTAACAGTCTTTAAAGAGTGGCTAGTAATAATAGACGAATCCATTCTTCCCCTTTTGCTCAAGTACTACAAGTCCTGAGGCATCCTATCATTATTTTTTTTGAAATACTACATTTATATCGTACTTTTGCTTAAATTTTAATTAAAATATAAATCTATTATGAACAGAAATGAAGTTAAGGGCGTAACGGCACACGAATTGAAAGAGATGCAAGATAGTGGAGAAAATTTTGTGATTATCGATGTAAGAGAACCGGACGAAATAGAAATCTGTTCTTTAGGTGGTATCAACATACCCCTCGGACAAATCGACCAGAATGTCGACAAAATCCCTACAGATAAAATGGCGGTAATGGTTTGTAGAAGTGGTAAAAGAAGCTATATGGCTACCTTGTTTTTGCAACAAGAACACGAATTGACCAATCTATACAACTTGAACGGAGGTATAACCGCCTATGCTCGTGATATCGACAAAAGCATGACCCTTTATTAGACAACCCCTAAACTGCTTTTGAGTTTAGTTTTGTTGTTTTACGAATTCAGCATCTTCTATTACCTATGATCAAACGAATCAACCTCTCTTTGTCTCCCGAAGATAGTCATGACGAAACTAAAATACGGGCCGCGGTTATTGAGCATTTACAAGCTAGTGAACGCATCAACATGACAAGTTATCGGCTTGTTCGTAAATCTGTCGATGCACGGAGTAGACAGCCTGTATTCAGGATGCAAGTTGATGTTTATATCACAGAACAGTATACCCCCCCTCAGCCTATCTCTATCAACTATCAACAAGTGCAGCACAAAAAGTCAGTGCTAATTGTTGGAGCAGGCCCTGCCGGCTATTTTGCAGCATTGCAGCTTCTTGCCCTAGGCATACAACCTATTATCTTAGATCGTGGAAAAGACGTTCGTGCTCGAAGACGTGATTTAAAAGCGATTCAACAAGATGGTGTTGTTGATCCTAATTCTAATTATTGTTTTGGAGAAGGTGGTGCCGGCACCTATTCGGATGGCAAATTGTACACGCGTTCAAAAAAGAGAGGCAAAATCGAACCCATTCTACGTACGCTAGTAGAACACGGTGCAACTTCTGAAATACTCATCGATGCCCACCCACACATAGGGTCTAACAAACTCCCGAAAGTTGTTGCAAACATTCGTCAAACCATTATTGACCATGGAGGGCTAATACATTTCGAACATAAAGTAACGGATTTTATCCTCGACCGCACATCAAGTAGTCCTTCTATTAGAGGGGTTGTGGTCAACGACACTAAAGAGTTTTTTGGCGCAGCTACAATTTTAGCTACCGGACATTCGGCTAGAGATATCTACTTGTTATTATACAAGCATCAATTGCGTATCGAATCGAAGGATTTTGCACTCGGAGTACGTATTGAACATCCTCAATCACTCATAGATCAAATACAATACCGCCAAAAAAAGCGAGCATTACAACTACCGGCAGCGAGTTATGCCTTGGTCTGTCAAGTCGAAAAAAGAGGCGTATTTTCATTTTGTATGTGTCCCGGAGGACTTATTGTTCCTGCAGCTACTGCACCAGGAGAACTTGTAGTTAATGGCATGTCCTTATCGAGAAGAGATTCTCCCTATTCCAATTCAGGTATGGTGGTGGCTGTTGAAACGAAAGATTTAGCTGCCTACAACAACAAAAGCTACGAAGGTATTTATGACCCCGTTTTTAATGGACTTAAATTCCAGCAAGAAGTCGAACAAAAGATGTTTGCAGCAGGCGATGGATCTCAGCAAGCACCCGCCCAACGTATTGTAGATTTTTGTCAAAACAAAACATCAAAAAATTTGGGAAACACTTCTTATATACCAGGAATTTATTCGGCTCCTATGCAAAACTTATTACCCGCTTTTGTGGCGAATCGTCTACAAAAAGCGTTGCCAGAATTTGGCAAAAAAAAGAAAGGCTATTATACCAATGAAGCACAAATAGTAGGTACTGAAAGTAGAACGAGTTCGCCACTCAGAATTCCAAGAGATGCAGAAAGTTTGATGCATCCACAGCTAAAAGGTTTATTTCCTTGTGGCGAAGGTGCCGGTTTTGCCGGTGGAATCGTTTCAGCGGCGATGGATGGAGAAAATGTTGCAAAAGCTGTTGCAGAATTATTAAATGCCAAAAAATAACCCTTTCTTGGGGGCTCATTTAAACCACTCTAATGATTGAAAAAATAGTTGAATCAAAAAATTATAGTAACGAAGACTTTAGCGACAACCGAATGTTGGGTCATAAATACGAAGATTGTAGCTTTAAGCACTGCAATTTTACAGATGCTCATTTATCGGGAAAAACCTTTATGGATTGCCGCTTTGAAGACTGCGACTTTAGCTTGGCCAAAATAAAAGATACGGCCTTTAAAAGTGTACAGTTTGTACAATGCAAACTTGTCGGTCTAAAATTTGCCGATTGCAATGATTTTTTAATTTCTTTTAATTTTGAACATTGTAATCTGAATTACGCGACATTTAGAGAATTAAAAATCCCTAAAACAATCTTTGTTCAGTGCGATTTGCAACAATCAGATTTTTCGGATACCAATCTGCAAAATTCAGTTTTTGAAAAATGCGATTTAAATCATACAATATTTGATGGTACAGTCTTGGAACAAGTTGATTTTTCATCCGCTTTTAATTACACTATCGACCCTGCCAACAATAAGCTGAGTAAGGCGCGTTTTTCGAGTACAGGTCTAAAAGGACTACTGCACAATTACGATATTATAATAGAATAAAAAAAGCCGCAAATTGCGGCTTTTTTTTATTCTATTATGACTTACTTTTCCCATAAGTTATTTTCTCGGTCTATATCGGCCATGCGCATCGAAGGGTCAATTTCTATCTTTTCTATCGCCTGCAAGGGTATATCAATATTCAGCTGATAAACCTTATGCGTCCATTTCCAGTCTTTTTTAAGCGTTTGTTTACCGTTCAACAATTCGTCTTTTTTGTGGCCTCTCATAATTTCGAGCGGAATATGGTAGGTTTTGAATTGAGTTAATTTTTTGTCGGTATAAGTAACCACTACATCGAGTGGCATGGGCATTTTACCTTTCTTCTCTAAAAATATAGTTGTACCTTTTTTGTCGAAGCCCGCACTATTAATAAAATAATTGCCTGATACCGCCTTAAGGCTTGTCGTATCTTTTGTTTTTTTACTACTTTTGATTACATCGGCGATACTATAGTCGACTTGATGTACAGAATTAACCCAATATTCTTTGTACCAGTCCAATTCTAGTCCTGATGCTTTTTCCATTACCCGGATAAAATCATTCGGGTTTGGATGTTTAAAGTGCCAATCCTTGTAGTATTGTAACATTGCTTGGTCAAATACACCTTCCCCAACAATATAATTAAGTTGTCCCAAAAACACACAACCCTTAGAATAAGCGGCTTGACCATAGGCAAAATTGGTACTAAAATGATCGGCATGTGTCGATAAAGGTTCTTCCGAACCGCTTTTGGCTAAATAATAATACCCTCTATACGAACCGTCGTGCGGATTGGTAGCATTATTATTAAATAAATAGGCATTCACTACTGCAGATGCATAGGTAGTAAATCCTTCATCCATCCAAGCATATAAGCTTTCATTCGACCCCATTAGCATCTGATACCAAGTATGCATTACTTCGTGCACAATAACCCCCACCAATGACCCAAAATTACGTTTGCCGGTAATGAGTGTTGCCATTGGATATTCCATACCACCGTCGCCACCTTGAATAATCGAATATTGTTTGTAAGGATACTTACCGTAACGACTCTGAATAAACTGAAATGCTTTTACCGTCATTTTCTGTGCTTTTTTCCATACATCTTTGTAATCTTCGTTGTCTTGGTACAAGAAATGTAATACTAAGCCGTCATCTAAACGTTGAGTATCGTGTATATAATCGGGGTCAGCAGCCCAAACAAAATCGTGTACATTATCTGCTTTGAAATGCCAAGTTAGTTCTTTTTTATCATCATGATTAACATCTAATCCAGCATCTTGGTAGCCATATCCGATATCGTTGGGGTTTTGCAAAATTCCTGTGCCGCCTAATATATAGTTTTTATCAATCGTTATTTTGACATCAAAACTACCCCATACTCCATGAAATTCACGACCTACATAGGGGTTAGAATGCCATCCTTGATAATCAAACTCACACATTTTGGGATACCATTGCGACATCGAAAATTCAATTCCCTCTTTTGAGTTCCAACCCGAACGTCGAATTTGCAAGGGCACCTGTGACTCAAAATCCATATCAAAAGTACAGCTATCACCAGGTTGGATAGCTTTATTAAGCTGAACTTCCAAAATAGTACCCACCACTTCATATTTTACGGCCTTACCGTTTTGCATTAAAGCATTTATTTTGTGATATCCTATTTCATCTGCCTTCAAATCTAAAATTCTTGAACCTACCCGCGGGTCGGCATCTTGAATTGTTCTAGAACGAACGTCCATCATACTGTTAGGCTGAAAAGCATTAAAATACAAATGATAAAAAACTTTGTCTAAAGTTTCGTTTGAGTTATTGACATATTGTACCTTTTGTCGGCCTTTTAATTGGTGTTTGGCGGCATCTACTTCAATTTCCATTTGGTAGGCTATTTGCTGTTGCCAACGTTGTTGCTGTGCCAATAAAACGCTGCTTAATAAAGCAGAGATAAAAAAAGTACATAGGAATTTGTTGAGCATAATACTATAAAATTTAATCATGATTTAATCTATTGACAAGACTCGGGAAAGTCCTTTTTGCCTATTTTTTCAATTTTTATAATCTGTTTTGTGTTTTAATTGTTGTATTGGTATAATTTGTTCAAAAGTAAGCATTTTATCCCTAATTTAATTGTTCCAAACATTTTTTGAAACAAAATCAGTCTTCTCTTACACAAATACCTTGAAATTAGAACTAATATTATGATGCCAAAATTGTTTATTTCGTTTTTTTTAATAGTTTCTTATGCTTTTAATAGTTCTGCACAGCTTCAGGAAGAACTCTTATTATTAGTCGATAGCAACAAGAATAGCCCTTTTGTGTTGAAAGACATGCAATTACTTTCTGATAAAATGCAAGCAGAAAATATTGCTTGCCAAATCATCAACATCGCTCAAACTGCTGTCCCTACCTCTATCGCCTATACCCCATCAATTGTATACCGCAATCATTTGGGTTTCAAATTGTATAAAGGAAGGCATACCACCCACCAACGGATTCTGAATTTTATACGTACAACCCGTAGATTGGCCGTATCGCCTATTGACTATGAAGAAAAAAATGTATTTGTGTGGAATAAGGGTCGTGGCAAACTTATTTTGAAACTAAAAACTACCGAACTTAAAGGACCAAAAGCTGATAATTTTAATGCCAAAAAATGGCATAATCAGGTACTAAAGGGGCTTAAAAAAGGATTTTCCCAGGCGAGTTATCAAAAAATTCAGGCCATCAGTGACCAAGACGAACTCATTTATTGCAATTTTTATCCATATCGTGATGACCAGGGGCGTATCTATGTAAGCACCGAAATTTATTCGCATTACGATTGTAAAAAACCCATCTATACGCAGTTTAAGCAGCCTGCCAATGCCGACAATGTTTGTTGTGCCTTTGACAGTGCCGCAGCACAATTATTCGAGAAAATTAAGTATAGCTTACGGTACTCCAAAAAAGGAGATGCGCTGAGTTTTGTGTCAAATACAAGCCCTGAAGCAAGCTGGGAAGTGCTTCCGCTGCAACAATTAAGCGTTCCTACCAAGGAAGAAGCTGTCGTTTACCCATCGACTGAATTGTCTAAGAATTGGACCTTAGAAGGACCTAGTATGGCGGGCGTTCCTTTGTTAAGCTTCAATTTCCCTGCCCCTTTGCGCCAATACGGTGGAGAACTAAAAGAATGTGAGGGAAACATTCAGCTAGGTGAAATCCAACAACTGAAAGGCATGAAAGGACAATTTAAAGTGCAAGTCGGTTCGGTCGATATGGGGGAAGCTAGTTTGACTTCGGCTGTAAAAAGTTCGATGCTATACGCAGATAAATATCCTACCGCAACACTCGTTTTCGAATCGGTCGAAAAATTGGATGCCGCACTACAATTAGGTAAGATAAGTAACTGTGCTATTCAAGCAAAATTGACGATTATGGACAAAAGTCATTCGGTTAAGGCGATGAGTTCGTTCGAACCACTCCTCGACGATGAAGGTCGCCCTTTTTTGCAGGTAAGTACGGCTTTTGAAATTGATGATTTGACAGGAATGTATGATATCATTGGCCCGGATGGCCCGGAGACCTCCAATAACCGTTTATTGTTTCAAGCTAATTTCAAAATGCGCGCTTCTAAAGATTAGCTTACAACAACTGGAAATGGTCTCGGTCTTGCATAAACGGAAATTCTTTCCGTTTGGCTTCGAGATCTTCCTTTTTGAGTTCAATTCGAAAAATAGCTTCCTGACCAGACTGACGGTACAGATAGTTTCCTGCGGGGTCTATGACAGAAGAGTCTCCAATATAATCAAAACCTTTTCCATCTATTCCTACTCGATTAACAGCAACTACATAGGCTTGATTTTCGATAGCCCTTGCCAACAACAAACTGTTCCAATGCAAGGCTCTTTTTGCTGGCCAATTGGCTAAATAAAACGCCAAATCATAGTCATCTTGGTTTCGGTTCCAAACCGGAAAGCGCAAATCATAACAAATAAACAAAGCACATTTCCAGCCTTTGTACTCTAGTATTCGTTTATTGTGGCCTGCCACGAAATGTTGATCTTCTCCAGCCATTGAAAAAAGATGTTTTTTGTCGTAATACTGAATGGTCTGATTAGGTTGTACCCACAACAGCCGATTATAATACACCTGCGCTTCCTCTAAGATTATTGTCCCACAGATTACACTATTGATCTTTTTGGCCATTTTCAGCATCCACTTTACAGTAGGGCCTTGCATCGTCTCAGCAAGGCTTGTATTCATCGTAAAGCCGGTCGTAAACATTTCGGGCAACACAACAATATCACTATCGCCCACTTGGGTTAGTTTTTGTTCGAATTGAGCTAAATTGGCGGCTTTGTCTTCCCAAACTAAATCGGATTGGATTAATGTAATCGTTAAACTCATCTTAGTAAGGCTTAATAAAAGAGTTAATCTATAATTTTTTGTACTTTAGTGCCAA
>CAJQQM010000017.1 GCA_905480485.1 uncultured Aureispira sp. | reverse complement strand
GATTTAATGTGTGCGATGCCAATCCAAATAATTTGACTACCTCTAGCCATAGTTTTATAATTTTGCTTTAATCAATTTTTTGAAACTTACCTGCCTTTAACCCTTGTTGAGTCTCGACGCTGTAAATATAAAAACCTTTGGGCAAAGCAGAAACATCTAATCGGTATTCCCAGTTAGTTTGATCAATATTGGTCTGATGTTGCTGAATCAGGCGGCCCGATACATCCATTATTTTAATGTTTGTTTTGCCCTGAGGAGCATTAAAATACTCTATATTCAGATGGCTAGAACTCGGATTAGGATATACCTTAAAATAGGAAGCATTGACTTGTTGTTGTTTGACGCCTGTAATAATACTACAATTGGTAGAATCTTTATTTTCAAGTCGCAGATCAAAATTACAGTGTTGTCCGGAAAAACCATCTAAAAGGATATAATAGCTAGTACTAGGCTGCAACAAAGAAGTGATAACTACGCTATCACCACTTAATAATTTATCGGCACAATAAAGAGGCTGCCCCCACAATGCGCCACTTTGACAACTACTCACCTCGTATAATACAAATTGCACCCCCGAACCATTGCCTGATATACTCTGACAAGAAATATTATCGAGGCGAACGGCTACTTGATCGACAAGGCAAAAGGTGTCTACGGTAGTAAACGTAAACCAAACAGAATTTTCAAGCCGCGTAATTGCATTTGCACCGGAGCATTCAGGTAGGCTTGCCAAAGAAATATTAAGGCTAGGATCGTTGCCATTAGGCTGACCTGTTGCAAGCATAGTACTGCCCGCATAGCTTACGTTTTCTACATCAATAAGTGTCGCCGAAGCACAATCATCTGCGGCATAGTCTAACCTTGCTTCACCTGTAGTCATTTGTGCCTGCCATCCTGCAGCAGCAACAGCTCCATCAGAGAAAAACTGGAACGTTAGACAGCCAGAAGTATTAGATTTGCTTGCTTTAATTGTCCCTAAAGTGTTAAGGTTGACAGAGTCACCGGTATAGACAGCCATCAAACGACTATTGTCAGTATCAGGACCATCAAAAACATAAAGGTAGTCCCAATTGCGCTCTAAGCCTGTATTCGGCGCAAATTCGGCCCAAACGACAGAAGCAGCTGACGCCGATACATCTGGACAGTAGGTCATAAGATAATTTTGATCATTGGAATAATCTCCAACTAGCCCGCCGTCATCGGTAAATACAAGCGACCCGGCCGACCCACCGACGTACTGAACCGGATTGGTCAAAGGGGCTTCAGCACAATAGACCCTAGCCTTAAATCCACTATTATTAGAACTAGCATCTGTTTTCATTTGAACAGTAAGACATTGATCTGTACTAACATAAGTACCTGGCTGTGGTGCTGCATCTGTAGTACCTGTATACACACCGACTAGGTTAGCTGTAGTATCAGACCCATTGTATATATAAATATAATCATTTCCAATCGTCGTACTAGAAAGCTTTATTTGAGTATCATTGCTCGGATTTGGCCGAAAAGAGATACGTACAACTTTGCTACTGTCGGTGTTGCAAAATGTTTGTGTCAAGTTTTCATTATCCGAATAGTTGAAGCCTGCACCACCGGAATCAAACAGCCAATGATAACTATTGCCACAATTGAGTTCGGTGTTAGCAGTAGACCCTATCAGTACACTATCGGGCAAAACCGTAGCAGGTAGATTGCAATTATAAATCAGTTCCCAGCCTGGACTAGTCGTTGCATTGTCTGCATCAAACCACAAGGTTAATGCGCCACTATTAGCGGTAAAGGCAGCTGGACTATTAGTCCCTGTATAGATTCCTATCAAAGGTGCACTCGTATCTAGTCCATCATAAAGCTTTAAATAGTCGTAATTTAATTCAATATCAAAGGCTGTGAAATTAATAGATAATGGATAAGCGCCATTTTGAGGATTAAGGGTATAAATGTAATCTTCTTTGTTGTAATAATTACGCAATCCCCCACCCATATCGTGCAAGGTATCGATACATGGAATCGTTCGACAGACGGTCATTTTTTCTTCTATGACATCCCACAATGCTGTATATCCGTCGTCGTAGCCCAAAGCCCAAATCCCCATCCCTGCAATATCACGCAATAGAATTAGGTCAAGACGTTCCGACAAACTTTGTTCATCCATTCCAAAACACTGTCGCCAAGTGGTGCCGTCATTAAATGCATAATAAGGCGTTTTGGAGGCTGAATGCATTTGCCGATTGGCGTAATTTCCACTCGAATTATTTTTAATTACTTTGTAGGTACGCGCAGACCCTGACCCGGCAGTTGTAGCTGGTATTATATTGGAATTGACAGGCCATTCGCGGCCGTAATAGGGCAATCCAAGTACGAGTTGCTGCGGTGGTAATCCTTTTGATAGATAATCGGTTACGGATCGAGACAAACTGTATTGGTAGCTATTGGCAATAAAATGATAGAGGGGGTCATTCGGACCGGCATTTGAACTATTTGTCCAGTAATAATCGTAACCCATAATGATGAATAAGTCGACATATTGCGACAAGGTAGCCACATCAAATACATTGTTCCAATCAACGGCATAAAGGACAGTACTCACTTGAGAACCAGGAATAGCCGTGTGCATTTGATTGGAAAGGTTAATCATAAAATTGGTAAAGTTGGTTTTGTACGAGGAAGGTAGCCCTTCGAAGTCGATATTAACACCATTAGCCCCTCGACTTTGTATCATCGTAATTAGATTGCTGATAAGTGTTTGTTGTGCCGTTGATGAATTAAAAAAAGTGGCATGATTAGAAAACAAGGTAACGCACAAATTAACCCGAACACCGTTGCTTTTAGCGATGTCAATAACCGGTGAACTTGCCCAATTATGTGTTGAATTAGCATTCCCTGTAGCAGCGTCTACCTCATAAGAAAAAAAGGATAAGTCGGTTAGTAAGTCCCAATCATAATTATTATAAGCACTGCCCACCCAATAAGGGTGCCAGCCAAAAACAATCTTGTCAAGGGGACAGTTCGAACGTTTAGTTGAGGAGGTAGGCATTTTCTGATAGCCATTTAATTTGTCGTATTGTGCATCGGTCAATTCGCCAAGACTGCTGTAATAGTTGGATTGTTGTTCGTGAATAGACCTAGGATTAGGGCTTTGCGCCAAAAGACAATTCGACAAAATAAAAACGTGCAATAGGCACTGTAAAAATAATTTCATTTTAATTTAATTTTAATTTAATTGGGGATAGCAGCGCAAAATACCAAAAATTAGCAAATTATCCAACATAGTTTTTAAATATTACACGATTAGCCATCTTTTAAATGGCAAAACTAAATCAAGGCCCTTTAAAGCACCATGAATTGTAGTTGACGGACCTATTAATAAAACAAAAAACAAAAGGAGTTGCTCTTGTTTAATTCACAAAAAAACGCACCAACCTATTCAGGTTGATGCGTTCTATCTATTGGTTTAACTTTCTGAGAGCTTTTTTAACCATTAAAAAAATCTTTCATCTTATCGAAAAGACCTTTGCGTTCTCGGTTGTCAACGGCACTAGGTTGAAAGTTTTTGGATTCACGCATCAGCTCAAGCACCTTTCTTTCTTCGGATGAAAACGAATTAGGGACCCAAATATTCACATGAATAAGCTGATCGCCTCTGCCATATCCTTGTATTGAAGGTAAACCTTTTCCTCTCAAACGGAAAATCTTTCCAGAGGGTGTACCCTGTGGTAAGGTTATCTTGACCTTCCCGGCAAGCGTCGGCACCTCAATACTTGTACCCAATGCTGCATCGGCAAAGTTCACATCTAATTCGTACAAAACATTCGAACCATCTCTAGTAAAATGCTGATGTTCTTTCTCTTTAATGTTGATGAGTAAATCTCCGGCTCCTCCACGATGAACGCCTGCATTGCCCTTTCCATTCATCGACAATTGCATACCTTCGCTCACCCCGGCAGGAATGTCTAAGTTTATTAATTCTTCCCCATAAACTCTACCATCCCCCTTACAGGCGGTACATTTATTGGTAATCATTTCGCCAGAACCATGACACGTAGGACACGCTGCCGTTGTTTGCATTTGCCCTAAAAATGTTTGTTGAACTCGACGCACATAGCCCGAACCGTTACAAGTGTGACAGGTTTTGACCGACCTAGAATCTTTGGCACCTGAACCATTACAAGGCTTACAGCGAACGTATTTTTTTACTTTAATTTTCTTGTTGGCTCCTTCGTTTATTTCTTCTAAGGTCAAGCTAACTTTTATTCTGAGATTAGACCCACGCTTGCCTCTAGATTTTTGTTGACCTCTGCCCCCACTATTAAAGCCCCCGCCAAAAATATCACTAAACTGAGAGAAGATATCCTCCATATTACCAAAGCCACCATAGCCACCACCACCGGCCTGATTGTTGACTCCTGCATGACCAAACTGATCATAACGACCTCTTTTTTGGTCGTCGGATAAAACTTCGTAAGCTTCTGCAGCTTCTTTAAATTTAGCTTCAGCTTGTTTATCGTCTGGATTTCGGTCCGGATGATACTTTAAGGCAACTTTTCGATAGGCCTTTTTCATCTCATCCTTAGAAGCACCTTTGTTTACACCAAGTACATCGTAATAATCTCTTTTATCTGCCATTATGTTTTAGTTAGTTCCTTTTTAAGGTCTTGAATCTACAAACAGTTCTAATTATTCACCAACCACTACTTTAGGGTAACGAATAATTTTGTCATTTAGGTAATACCCTTTCTCGATAGTATCTATAATTTTACCTTTCATGTCCTCGTTAGGGGCTGGTACTTTTGTAAGGGCCTCGTGCATTTCAGGATCAAAATCATGGCCATTAGTTTCCATTTCTTTGATACCTTGTTGTTCAAGCGCTTTAAAAAGCTTGTTGTATATCAAAATTACACCTTCTGGAATATCCGCTTCGTTTTCATTTTCAGAAGCTACTTTGATAGCACGATCAAAATCGTCTACCGCCGGCAGTACCGCATTCAAAACGTCTCTAGAGGCTAATTTAATTATATCTTGCTTCTCTTTGATCGTCCGTTTTCGATAATTATCGAATTCGGCAAAAATACGCAAATATTTATCTTTCATTTCAGCTAATTCTTTGGTTAGCCGTTCTAGTTCATTGCCCTCGCTTTTGATTTCCGTTTTAGCTTCTTTATTTTCTTTTTGCTCTTTCGGAGCCTCTTCTTGAGTAGATGCTTCTTTGTCAGCAGTTAAGGTTTCGGTCTCATTGATTATTTCTTCTGCTACCTCTTTGTTCGTTTCCATCTCTTCCTTATTTACTTTCTTGCTCATAAATTTGTTGTGTTATAGTATGGACACCATGATTAATTTAACAATGAATCTATTGACAAATTGTTTGCCAGCGCAAAAATAAGGACAAATTGTCAGAATAAGAATAATTTAAAAAGAAAAGGCGCTATTTTTGACTTCTTTTTGTCAATATTTCCTCCAAGCGTTCTGTAGATGGGTTAACAGCAATAATATGTCCCTTTCCGTCAATTAGATAAGAACTTGGGATTTCTTTGATACCATAAAGCAAGGCAACATGATCGGACAATCGCTTAATATCAGAGACTTGTTCTTTCCATACCAAGCCGTCTTTTTTTATGGCCTGTAGCCAACGTTGCTTGTTGGTTTCTATCCCCACACTTAAGATCGTGAATGCCGCTTCTTTTTGGAATCGAACGTTTTTGAATTTGTTGTACAAAAGTACTAAATCTTTGTTGTGAGTACGACAAGGCCCACACCAAGAACCCCAAAATTCTAACAACACTAAATTGCCCCGATAATCACTTAATTTTAGAGAATCACTATTAGCAGTATACGCCGTAAAATCAGGGGCCAAAGCCCCTTGCGCAAGCAAGGGCATTTTGTACCACTTCATGCCCATCCAAACCACCAAAAATATAAGTGGCAACAATAAAAGTTCTTTAAATAATTTCATAGCAATAAAACAAATTTGTTCCGCTAAGGTTTTGCCTGACTTTCTTTTGTTAACAGGCCAATTTGAATCAATGCTTTTTTGGAAGCTTTTTGTTCTGCACTTTTTTTGCTGTAATCTTCGGCACTTGCCAAAGATTTACCATCCAAAAGTACTTCAATCTTGAATCGTTCGCGATTATTTTTGGTACGATAATGAGACATGACTGCATAGCTAATCGTCTTTTGATTTTTTTGGCTGTATTCTAATAGCTGACTTTTGTAATTCGTATTAGTGGTTTCGAGTAGATGCACATTGATGTATTGTTTAAGCATCTTTTTGATAATAAACTGCTTCGTACGATTGTAGCCAACATCTAGGTATACTGCCCCAACAAAAGCCTCATAGGTGTTGCCCATCATCGTTTGACTTATTCTTGTAGCGCCTAACTGTCTCAGAAAAACATCTAAGCCCATGTGCGCAGCTATTTCATTGAGTGCCTTTCGATTGACCATTTTTGAACGCATTTGAGTCAAAAAACCTTCATCCTGCGTCGGGTATTTTCTGAATAGGTATTCTGCAGTAACAGAATCTAAGATGGCATCGCCCAAAAACTCCAAACGTTCGTTGTTGGTTGGATATTTAGTTTTCTCCTCTTTAGAAGCCAAAGATTTGTGTGTAAAGGCACGTTTGTACAAAAACAAGTGTCCTGGAACAAAACCTAAAATTTTGTACAATTCCCTTACAAAAACTCTATCGGGAGATAGATATAAATTAAAAAACTTGCGAATCACAATACTATATTAATACAAAAAAGAAGAACGGTGCTGCATATTTGGGCTGCAGAAAAGCGTTCTATCCGGCAAAAGCCTTGTTTAGGAGCTAAAACTGAGGTCAAAAAACGTAAAGGGGGAAATTTCAATTTCCCCCTTTACAACAAGCATCAATATAGGAAGAAAATATCTTATTCTTCAAATTTCTTGAAAATGATTGACGAATTGTGACCTCCGAAACCAAAACTGTTACTTAGCGCTGCATTCACCGTTCTTTTTTGAGCAAAGTTCGGGGTTAAATTAAGCTTTGGATTAATATCAGGATCTACTTCTTCCTGGTTAATAGTAGGAGGAACAACATTTTCACAGATACATTTAATGCAAATAACCGACTCTATCGCCCCTGCAGCACCCAACAAATGGCCCGTCATAGACTTAGTAGAACTGATGTTCATGTCGTATGCATGCTCACCAAATACTTTCTCGATTGCTTTTATTTCCATTAAATCACCTAAAGGTGTAGATGTACCGTGCGTATTGACATAATCAATATCGGCGATCGTCAAACCGGCACATTTCAGCGCATTTTCCATCACTCTAGCAGCACCCGAACCCTCTGGATCAGGGGCTGTGATATGATAGGCATCTGAAGTAATCGCTGTGCCAACCAGTTCTGCATAAATTTTGGCGCCACGTGCTTTTGCGTGTTCATACTCTTCAAGTATAATTGCTCCTGCACCTTCTCCCAACACAAACCCATCTCTGTGTTTGTCATATGGACGAGAAGCCAATGTTGGATTTTCGTTTCGTTTAGAAAGCGCTTTTAACGAACCAAAGGCTCCTACGCCTACTTCCGTAACCGAAGCCTCTGAACCCCCAACAATAATGACATCGGCACGGCCAATGCGAATCTGATCAAAGGCAAAACTTGCCGTGTGTGTAGCAGATGCACAAGCTGTAACAATCGAAGCGGTCATACCTTTGAATTTATTTCGAATCGAAATATTTCCAGCAGCAGCATCCACAATCATTTTAGGAACTAGCAAAGGAGAAAACCTCGGTGTGCCATCACCGCGGGTAAAATTCTGTATTTCTTTTTGTAGCGACTCCAGACCTCCAATACCTGAAGACCAAAGTACCCCTACATTTTCCTTTTCCTCTTCGGACAATTGACCCAAAGCGGCATCTTTAATTGCTTGATCACTTGCAGCTAATGCGAATTGAACAAAGCGATCCGTTCTGCGTTGCATGCGTCGATCACCTAATATCTTTTCAACATCAAAATCTTTCACTTCACAAGCAAAGCGAGTTTTGAACTTAGAAGCATCAAAGTTCGTGATAGGTCCGGCACCTGATTTTCCTTCAAGCAAAGCCGACCAAAACGTCTCTACCGTGTTACCTATAGGCGTCACTGCGCCTAAACCTGTAACGACAATTCTTCTGTTTTTCATAGTTATTTTTGGGATTGTTATGTTAAACAGATAACAAAATAAGATTGGCTAATTATATAAGCTATCTATTGTAAGATAGATTAAAAAAAAGAACAAGCGTTGACTAAATCAACGCTTGTTTGGTATTTTTAAGCATTTATTGCCTGCTCCAAAAATTCAATAGCATTACCTACCGTTTGAATTTCTTCTGCTTTTTCGTCTGGTATAGACAATTCAAATTCTCTTTCGAACTCCATAATAAGTTCTACTAAATCGATTGAATCGGCACCTAAATCTTCTTTGAAATTAGCTTCAGTGGTAACATCTGATGCATCAATAGAAAGTTTATCAGCGATGATAAGTGTCACTCTTTCAGTTATTGTAGACATAACTTCTTGTTTTTTTAAATTCAAAAAATAACCTTTCGGCATTTGTTCTTATAATTAAGAGGCAAAGATGAATATTTACACGTTTATAACCAAAATTTTTTTTTCTTTTTTTAGTTAAACAATAAAAATTTAACCCATAAGAAATAAACATGCCCTACAAAACAAAGGCATAAATAGCTACATTACAGCAAATTAGACAAGAAACTATATTTTAACTTATAGTTTACGACAATCAAAAAACTTTTGCCGATTGATGCAAAAAAGCGGCTTAATTGAATAAATTAAAGCAATTTTAAAGCACTTGCATTCATATAGTTTGTAACTTGTGATGTTAATAATTGTTAATCCTGTAACAATTCGGAATAAATTACGCTTATTTGTAAGTATATAGCTTGATTTTCAACAACAAAAAGTAGAACAGAATCATGGTTTAAACTATGCATTCACCGCTTAATTCGTTTCTTATGCTCAGATGTATTTTAATGTGGCTTTGTCTTTGTACTGTTGCCTTTGTCCAAGGACAAGGTTATATTCTGATTTCGATGGATGAAAATCAGACGAACCATATGAAAGCCTATGGTATTACTTACCAAGTATTAGAGGCCAAACAAGAAGCGTATTGGCTATTGAACTACGAAGGAGGAAGTTTTGCCTTTCAATACCACGAAATTTTCAAGAAGGAATGCATACGAAGAGGCGTTTCTTTCAAAATCATACCTACGGCAAGTTTCAACAGTATACTCAGCAAAATTAGTTCTCCGGAAGTTAATATGGAAGCTATGAAACTGGAAGTTGCACCTAAAATTGCCGTTTATAGCCCTACTGTTAATGTTAGAGGTAACGAAGTACAGCCTTGGGACGATGCTGTCACACTTGTGCTGACTTATGCCGAAATCCCTTATGATTTAGTTTACGACGATGAGGTTTTGGCGGGTAAATTAAACGAATACGATTGGCTGCATTTGCATCACGAGGATTTTACCGGACAATTTGGTAAGTTTTTCTCGAATTACAGCAACCAAAAATGGTACAAAGACCATGTTCGTCAAATGGAAACACTGGCCCAAAAACACGGTTATGAAAAAGTATCTCAACTCAAACTTGCTGTCGTCAAAAAAATCAGAGAATTTGTATCGGGCGGTGGTTTTATGTTTGCTATGTGTTCGGCTACTGACACCTACGATATAGCCTTGGCTGCCGATGGCGTTGATATTTGTGACTACATGTATGATGGCGATGCCCCCGACCCCGACGCACAAAGTAAACTCAACTACAACAATACCTTTGCCTTCAAAGATTTTAAACTCGTTCGCGACCCGCTTAAATACGAATTTTCGAGCATCGATGCTTCTCAATTGACCTCTCCGCCTCGACGCGTCAAAGATGATGTTGACTATTTTACGCTTTTTGATTTCTCTGCCAAATGGGACCCTGTTCCTACAATGCTTACGCAATCACACAGCAAAACAGTAAAGGGTTTTATGGGGCAAACTACGGCATTCCGCAAATCTCAAATAAAATCAAATGTTTTGATTTTGGGAGAAAACAAACCTGCAAGTGAAGCACGTTACATACACGGCACTTTTCAAAAAGGCTTTTGGAGTTTTTATGGTGGCCACGACCCTGAAGATTATCGTCATTTTGTAAAAGACCCTCCTACCGACTTAGAATTACACAAACAATCTGCTGGCTATCGACTTATCCTGAACAACGTGTTATTTCCCGCAGCTAAGAAAAAAAAGCGCAAAACCTAACAAAAAGGTTCTATTGCTTACAAATAGGTACTTGTGCTTGTTTTTCGAAACAAGGCTGCCATTCTTTTGTATATTTTTAAGCAGTTCTGCATAGTTTGTTTATATTGTGTTTTTAATAAATTAGTACCCAATCTACATTACATTAGAGCTTTTTCGCTCCGTGTACAAACTGCTACCTTTTTATGAGAAATGCCTTCCTTTTTTGGTGTATAGGCCTCCTTTTAACGGCTTGTGAACCCATCGACGAAAAAGAAAAAGCTACCGTTCGTGTCGATCTAGACAACGCGGTCGTACAACAAATTTTTAATTTTCAGAACGCTAGAAACACCAATGCAATTCTTCCTTTTTTGAGTGTTGAGAACCCTTCACACCGCTACGTGGCTGCGATGTCCTTGGCCTCTGTTCAAGATACCGCTGCCATAAAAGACCTAAGCGACCTTCTGAACGACGACTACGAGGAAATTCGTTATGCTGCTACGTATGCCCTTGGACAAATTGGCCATATCAAAGCTGCAGGTTATTTAACAGAGGCTTTTCAGAAAGACACCTCAAGATTGGTACAATCAGGCATCTTAGAAGCTATTGGCAAATGTGGAAATCAAGAACACCTCAAATATATTAGTGTAACTAGGCCATACCCCGTGAAAGATAGTTTGTTGCACGAGGGGCAAGCACAGGCTATTTATAATTTTGCCTTAAGAGGATTGGTACACCAAGAAGGAACCACCAAAATCATGAATGACTTTATGGCCAACTCGTTGATTTCTCCAAAAGCTAGATTTATCGCTGCCAATTATTTAGCTCGTACGGCAGGAATTGACCTTAGTGGCTACGAAAACGTCTTGATTAACAATGTAACTGAAGAAAAAAATCCAGATATATTGATGTTTACAGTATCAGCACTTGCCAAAAGTAAAACAACAAGGGCTCGGAAAACACTTCTCAAGGAGTTTGCTAATCAAGCAGATTATCGTGTTCGGTGCAACATCATAAGGGGCCTTCAATACTTTCCATATGATACGGTTAAATACCTTGCCCTAGAGGCACTAAATGCTCCAAACATAGCTACTCAGATAACTGCCGCAGAATATTTGTATCAACAAGGTAGTGATGTGGATGCCGCTCAATTTTTTGGATTAGCCGAAAATCACGAAAACTGGCGCGTTCGCAGCCTTCTTTATGCAGCTGCCATCAAGAATACTATTTACTTTAAGTCAAAAACTAAATCTTTTTACAGCCAAAAAGTAATAGCTCAATACAAAAAAACAAGCAATGCCTATGAAAAGGGGGCCCTACTCAAGGCATTGGGTAATTATAGCTGGAATTATCGCTTTTTGTCAAAGGTACTTTTTGGAGGACCCGACAGTCTTAAACTGCCTGAAATAGTTTATTCAAGTGCTGCAGAAGCCTTGGTAACCTTACGCAAAAATCCCGTTTTCAAAAAAGAGCTAGGGATTTCGAACCTGCGCATTGCTGGCGAATTAAACGAAATTTTTAAAAATTGTATTGTAGAGGGCGATGCAGCTGTTCAGGCTATTGCTGCAAGCTTCATGACTGAAAAAACAGTAGATTTCAAGAAAGTGTTTTCCGATGTTAAATTTATGGAAGAAGCGCAAAGCAAGCTTTCATTACCTAGCAATATCGAAACATACATTATTTTGGATAAAGCCCTCGATTTTTTATTGGACCGTGCATCTACTAGCCGAGTACAATCGAGTAACCCAACAGAAATTGATTGGCCGTTAATAAAAGCATTAAAAGGCAAATACAAAATTAAACTAAACACCAACAAGGGTACGATTGCCTTGAAACTATTTCCGGAAGCAGCCCCTGCAACGGTGACACAGTTCATTCATCTAGCCAAAGCCAAGTATTACGATAATAAAGCGTTTCATCGGGTTGTACCTAATTTTGTCCTACAAGGGGGCTGTTCTCGCGGCGATGGATGGAGTGGTTTTGATGTTACTATTCCATCAGAATTTCATGCCTCTTTGAAGTATCAAAGTGAAGGTTGGGTCGGAATGGCTTCGGCGGGAAAAGATACTGAAAGTGCTCAGTTTTTTATCACACATGCCCCTACCATTCATTTAGACGGACGATACAGTATATTCGCTAAAGTAATCGAAGGCTTTGACGTCATACACAAAATTGAGGTTGGAGATCGTATCAATTCTGTAGAAATCGATTAAGTATCGTTGATTTAGAGGTGCATGTCATCCTAGTAGATCATTTAATCTCTAATTAATTTTAATATTTAATATTATTTTCTTTATTTCCCCATCTTGAATTTACCAAACAAAAGTATATGGGCAACAACATACATCCAATTTTTGACCGCCTCCTACAAAAATCAGATAGAGAAAGACAACTCAATCAATCTGCTAAAGTGCTGTGGTTGACGGGGCTGTCGGGTTCAGGTAAAAGTACAATTGCCTTACATTTAGAAAGAAAATTATACAATAATGGTTATTTTGCACAAGTATTAGATGGCGATAATATTCGTTCGGGAATCAACAAAAATCTAAGTTTTAGTGCCGATGACCGTATCGAAAATATCCGAAGAATCTCAGAAATTGCCAAACTCTACTTACACAGTGGGGTGATTACCATCAATTCATTCATTAGTCCTACTCGGTCTATTCGTCAAATGGCCAAAGAAATAATAGGCCCTGACGATTTTATAGAGGTATTTATAAATACCCCTTTAGAGGTCTGCGAAGCTAGAGATGTAAAAGGTCTGTACAAAAAAGCTCGAAAAGGAGAAATCAAAGGCTTCACCGGGATTGATGCGCCCTACGAAGCTCCTTTACAGGCAGATATAGAAATCAAAACCAAAGATTTGACCATAGAAGAGTCCGTAAATTTGTTGTACGAGCATATTCTGTCTTCAATAAAGGTCAAATAAAGTACTATATTAATAACAAAACAGCTATTCCCTCGTATAGATGTTTTTCTCTTTGTTATTCACATTAAAAATATTTGAACATAAGAACATACAACACATGAACTACCATCTTAGTCACCTCAAAGAACTTGAGGCCGAATCGATATTTGTAATACGAGAAGTAGCTGCACAATTTGACAATCCCGTACTGATGTTTTCTGGAGGTAAAGATTCAATTCTAATGACCTATCTTGCTCAAAAAGCATTTTATCCAGCTAGAATCCCTTTTCCTTTGTTGCACGTCGATACCGGGCATAATTTTCCCGAAGCGATTGCATTTCGCGACAAACTAATCAAATCATTAGGCGTTAAGTTGATTGTAGGTTCGGTGCAAGAGGCAATTGACCAAGGCAAAGTAACCGAAGAAAAAGGCTATAATGCTAGTAGAAATGGCCTTCAGACTGCTGTATTGCTCGAACAGCTTGAGAAAGGGCAATTTGATGCTGCCCTAGGAGGTGCAAGAAGAGACGAAGAAAAAGCACGTGCAAAAGAACGTTTTTTCTCACATCGAGATGAGTTTGGTCAGTGGGACCCTAAAAATCAGCGCCCCGAGTTGTGGAATATTTTTAATGGCAAAAAACATTTTGGAGAACACTTTCGAGTATTTCCAATTAGTAATTGGACCGAACTAGATGTTTGGCAATACCTGATGTTAGAAAATGTGGAATTACCTAATTTGTATTTTGCCCACAAAAGAAATTGTTTCAAAAGGAATGGTACTATACTAGCCGACTCTGATTTTATCAACATACGACCTGAAGAAGAAATCTCTGAAATGATGATTCGCTTCAGAACAATAGGGGATATGTCATGTACTGGTGCTGTAGAATCAAATGCAGACACCATCGAAAAGATTGTGGAAGAGGTGGCTGCAACAAGAGTTACTGAACGCGGAGGCCGTTCGGATGATAAACGTTCGGAAACAGCAATGGAAGACCGTAAAAAACACGGCTACTTTTAAGGAACCCTTTTTTAAAATTCTCAAGAATACAAAATGAAAGAACAGAATACAGAATTATTGCGATTTACTACCGCAGGAAGTGTAGATGATGGAAAAAGTACCTTAATAGGCAGGTTGTTGTACGATAGTAAATCTATTTTTGAAGACCAATTCAATACCATTAAAGAAACAACCGAACGACGTGGAGAAGAGGGTATCAACTTTGCGTTGTTAACCGATGGACTCAAAGCCGAACGCGAACAAGGAATTACCATTGATGTAGCTTATCGTTATTTTGCCACGCCCAATCGAAAATTTATTATTGCAGACACACCGGGTCATATTCAATACACCCGAAACATGGTGACAGGTGCTTCAACGGCTAACGCAGCCTTGATATTGATAGATGCTAGGCACGGAATTTTAGAACAAACGCGCCGCCACTCATTTATTGCATCCTTATTACAAATACCGCATTTAATTGTGTGCGTCAATAAAATGGATTTGGTTGACCACAAAGAAGAGGTCTTTGACCAACTCAAGGATGACTTTACCAATTTTGCCTCTAAGCTAGATGTCAACGACATTCATTTTATTCCAATTTCTGCCTTAAACGGGGATAACGTGGTAAACAAATCGGAGAACATGCCTTGGTATCAGGGTGCTACGCTTTTGTACACACTCGAAAATATTCACATTGCCTCTGACTACAATTTTATAGATTGCCGCTTCCCTGTACAACACGTTATTCGACCAAACACAGACGAATTCCACGACTACAGAGGCTATGCGGGCCGTGTAGCAGGAGGCGTTTTCAAAAAAGGAGATAAAATCATTGTCCATCCTTCAGGCTTTGCTTCAAGTATCAAATCCATCAATACCTTTGAAGGAGAGATTCAAGAGGCACATCCACCGATGTCCGTTTCTATTTTGTTGGAGGATGACATCGACGTGAGTAGAGGCGATATGATAGTTCGTCAAAATAATCAGGC
>CAJQQM010000016.1 GCA_905480485.1 uncultured Aureispira sp. | reverse complement strand
GCTTTGTGAAATTTTTCGATATTAGACTTTGCCGAAGCTATCGCTTTTTTGAGTGCAGGAGGCACCTGACTTGCGGCCTGTTCAATTTCTGTTGGACTTACTGCAAAGTTAGACAAACGAGCATTGTCAAATTTTTCGGTATAATACTGCAAGGCGGTATCCCCTTGTTGCTGTACCTGTTCAATAATTTCTTGAACTTGCTTGTTCAGTACTTTGCTGTCGTTGAGTGGTCGACGTATTAAAGGCTGAAAATCTGTTGGATTGGTATAAATATTCATTTTATAGCTAATTAGTATGCTTAAACAATCATTTTTTCGACAGGCAAAACCAAAATACCTTCGGCACCCGCTTGTTTGAGTTGGTCAATTACTTCCCAAAATTGATTCTCTTGAACCACCGAGTGTAAAGAACTCCAGCCCTTTTCTCTAAGTGGCAAAACGGAAGGAGATTTCATGCCAGGCAATAGCGCACAGATTTCATCTATTTTCGAATCGGGCGCATTTAGTAAAATATATTTGTTGGTTGCTGCTTTTTGCTTGGCCCTAATTCTAAACAACAATTTATCGAGAATTTGTTGCTTTTCATTGGTTAAATTTTGGTTAGAAATCAGCACCGCCTGTGAATTAAGCACCACTTCCACTGCTTTTAGCCCATTGCTTAGCAAGGTAGACCCTGTACTAACAATATCACATATACCTTGTGCCAGGCCAATACCAGGGGCTATTTCTACCGAACCGCTAATACTGTGAATTTCTGCATTAATCTTGTTTTTTTTCAAAAAATTAGATAAAATATTGGTGTAGGTAGTGGCTATTTTTTTACCCTCCCAATAGTCTAATCCTTCGTATTGTTCATTGCGCGGAACCGCCAAGGATAGTTTGCATTTGGCAAAACCCAAGGGCATCACTGTTTCAACAGCAGCCTTCTTTTCTAACAGTACATTTTCTCCCAATATACCTAAATCGGCAATCCCGTCTTGAACATATTCTGGAATATCATCATCTCTCAAAAAATAGAGTTCAATAGGAAAATTATTGGCAGACGCTTTTAGTTTTCTACTTTCTGCAGGAATATCAATCCCACAATTACGTAATAACTGTAAGGACTTTTCGGTCAGTCGACCTGATTTTTGAATGGCAATTTTTAATACTTGTTGCTTCATGACTTTTATTTTGTATAAATTGAATGGACTGAAATAAAAAAAGGCTTATCACTGTTGTGATAAGCCTTTTGAAAATGTGTACGGTTGTATTTTAGAAATATTGGATACAGTTGAACACATACACAGCACTACCACTTGTATGAGGCATACAATGATGATGATGATGTGTGAAATGTGTAGGAGTAAACAACATATAGTTTTTTGTTTGTAATGCAATAATAATGGAATTTTTCTTAATTAGCACAATTTTTAGAGTAAATGTTGGTATTTAAAAATAATAAAAACGCAGGCACCAACACATAAAATACTGTAAGAAAGCAACTAAAATCAATTTAAGCAGATAATGATTAGGTACAATATAAAACATTTAAGATGGAATTTTGTTGCCAATTATCCGCTTAATTATTTTTTTTCATTAAAAAACGGTGGAACCTACTTAACTGAGGCTGAAAAAATCTTACTTATTAGCCTCTTAGATAACTCGATTAATATTCCTTTTGACAGCTATACCCTACAGGTAAATTCCAGAAAAACCAAAAGGAAAAAAATAAGAAATAAGGAAGGTTATCTGGACACTATACAACTCATACGATTTGTTTATTTACTAAATTTAATGGTTTGGATGTTGGGTAATAACTGACCGAATAAAGATAGGTTGTTAGTTGCGCAAGTGGCTACTATTTTGGATACATTAGCAGCATTTTTAGCCTCAAGATAGCTTTGGCTATGCTAGGAGGACGCTTACTGAGTTGAAAATAATCTACGAGGTTTTATTCTTCAAGCAATGTTGTGTGCTTTGTTAGTTTAAAAACCCTCTTTTTTAACTTTTTTCGTGTTATTTCCTTTGCTGTAATTTCCACAACAAAATCTTGATACTCCATTTCTAATTTTAGGTAAATAGATTTCATTAATTTAACAATTTCATATTTGTTTGAAATGGTAAAATTTGTATAAAAATCAGGATTCAAGGAATAGTCAGAAGAATAGTAATAGGTTTTTGTACCATAATCATCCCTGACGACTAATTTGTCACAAACTATCGTTAAGACGGTATCAGATTTAGTATACAAATCATATTTGAAGTTTGATTTATTAGTAGAAATAGTAGAGATATAACGTAGGGTATCGTCGTTAGTTGTGTGTTTATAATATATCTTGTTTTTGTCGTATCTAAACAACTGATAACTCATAAATTTGGAATCAGTAAGTTCCTTATAAAAACCATCTTTAAAAAACGTTTTAGTTCTTTTACCAAATGCTTCTTCCATTAATTCGGTGGTATATCTATCAGACGTAGGAATGTAATGCATTTCATATTCAACAATTCCTTCAAAATGTTGAGAATAACAAAAAGATATCATTACAAAAAAAAGCGTTACTGTTAAAGTTTTTTTCATTTTTTAATCTTATAAAATATTGCGTGTATGAGGTCTGAAATAGCCCCTAAGTTGCTTAGTCACCAAATGTCTTACTTTTTTGAGGACTCTAAATCGAATTAAAAAAAGGTATGTTCACAGTATTGAAATAGTATTTTTGTCAAAATATACCCTTTTCAAGGAATATATGCCATCAATATCAAACCATAGTTTTACTGCTTTAAAGACAAAAGAGGTTTGATATGAAAAAACAAACTCATTGGCATTATTAATACCGTTAATTGTACGTGCAGTTACATTTAGAAATTCATTTATTTGTGGGTAAATCCCCTAAAGCACATACAATAGTTCATACACGGTTCCATATTAATTCCTTTATCATACAATCCCCTAACCCGTTAAAAATTGTTACGGTATTTTGAGTATGCTTTGGTATTGATTAGTGTTAAGCGCAAGGTGGTAAGTACTATATTTTTTGTATTTCTTTTTATTTTATCGAATTATAGTTCGTACAAACCCCATTTTATTGTAGCCTACACATGGCTGCACAATGTCTTATTCTTTCACTAATCTAATAATAGCCTTTTTATCTCCTGCTTCTATTGATACAATATATATTCCGGCAGGTTCTTTTATAGAAAAATTCAGAAATTGTGTTTGAGATAGGTTTTTTGAAACAATTAATTTACCTAAAATATCAGTAATTGAAACCCATGAAGATTCGTAGCTAGCACCAAGATCTATCGAAAAATAACCACAGGTTGGATTAGGGTAAACTTTAAGTATACCCTCAAAACTATTCTCAACAATTCCTACAGTTGTAATTGCCACACAAGACGAGGTATCCACACATCCATTTTCAGTTAATTCCACTGCAAAATTACCATTTGCAGAAGCTATGAATGTTTGTCCCGTCTCACCATTGATTAAATCATAATTGTTATCGCAATCTAGCCATTGATAAGTAGCTACTGAATTATTGGCAATTATGCTTAGTCCAGAAATTGATGTAGTTAAATCAGATACGCTGTTTATCGTCAAGTCAAGCGTTACCAATGAATCACAACCATTCGAAGCACCACCTACTAGATTGAAGCTTGCAGAATTGTTGCTCGAAGTATAATTATTGCCATCTATCCAAGTATAAGCATTACACTCAGTTCGTGTATCGGTGCCGGTTGCTGTATTAACAATCGTCAAATCAAGCGTTACCAATGAATCACAACCATTCGAAGCGCCACCTACTAGATTGAAGCTTGCAGAATTGTTGCTCGCAGTATAATTATTGCCATCTATCCAAGTATAGGCATTACACTCCGTCCGTGTATCGGTGCCGGTTGCTGTATTAATAATCGTCAAGTCAAGCGTTACCAATGAATCACAACCATTCGAAGCACCACCTACTAGA
>CAJQQM010000015.1 GCA_905480485.1 uncultured Aureispira sp. | reverse complement strand
GCGCGTTCGCCACCAGATAAAACAAATACTTTTTTATCGACGTCTTCGCCCGAAAATAAAAAAGAACCAAGGATAGAACGCAATCTGGTGCGCATATTTTCTGGTGAAACTTGTTCGATCGTTTCCAGTACAGTTAGTTTTGGATCGAGTGTTTCGGCCTGATTTTGAGCATAATAACCTACTTCAACGTTGTAGCCCAATTGAGCAGTTCCCGTTGCTTCAATATGGCCTAATATTATCTTGGATAAGGTTGATTTTCCTTCGCCATTTTTACCAACAAAGGCTAAACGTTCGCCTCGAATGATTTGTAGGTTTACATCTGTTAATACCTTAAGCTCGCCATAACTCTTACTCAACCCCTTTACTTCAACGACTACCTCGCCAGCTCTAGGTGCCGGCGGGAAATTTAATTTCATTTTGGAAGAATTAACCGTATCGAGTTCAATTTTATCCATTCTGTTTAGCTCCTTAATCAGTGATTGTGCCATTTTAGCCTTGTTGGCTTTGGCCCTGAAGCGTTCGATTAATTGCTCTTTTTTGGCAATTTCTCGTTGCTGATTTTCAAAGGCATTTTGTTGCAGTTCCCTTCGCTCTTGTTGAAGCACCAAATATTTTGTATAATTGGCCTTATAATCATACACTTTTCCAAGCTCAATTTCTAAGGTTCTCTGCGTAACATTATCCAAAAATGTTTTGTCGTGCGAAATAACGATTACTGCCCCTTCGTAAGTTGCCAAAAAAGATTCAAGCCAAATAATCGATTCTATATCCAAGTGATTGGTCGGTTCATCCAACAATAAATAATCAGGCCGCTGCAATAGCATTTTGGTCAACTCAATACGCATTTGCCATCCCCCGCTAAATTCGTCTGTTAAGCGGTTAAAATCATCGGGCATAAAACCCAATCCCATCAGAATTTTTTCAGCATCTACTTGAATAGATTGTCCTCCCAATATGCGGTATTGCTCATTAAGCTCATCTAATTCGTTAAATAGGTTCAAATAGCCCTCGCTTTCATAGTCTGTGCGTGTTTCAATTTGGTGATTTAGCTGTTCGATAGATCGAGCGATAGCTTTGACTTCCGACAAAATACTCAAGGTTTCTTCAAGGACTGTTTTGCCTTTAGGAAGGCTCATGTCTTGATGCAAAAAACCAATAGTACTTCCTTTAGGACGCACCACTTCACCGCTGTGGGGATTGATTTCTCCGGCCATTATTTTGAGTAAGGTAGATTTGCCTGCACCGTTCAAACCGACTAAGCCTACACGGTCTGTGTCGTGAATACCCGTACTTATTTTGTTGAGAATAGTTCTATCGCCGTATTTGACAAAAACATTATTTATATTGAGCATAGATGCCTATTTTATAGTTGTCTGGTATAATTTTCTACAAAGATAACAGTTTATTATTTTTTTTGCTCTTTTTGAGGTTTTTTGATTAAATATTAGCCATTTTTTTGATCGATAATATGGGCATAAAAAACGCCTTGCACTAGCAAAGCGTTGTATGTATTAGCCCTATTGATAAGGCCAACATAATTTAAGATGTAGGTCTGAAATATAGTTAAAAGGAGCTATTCAGTATTAAATATAATCAGACAGTTTTATGGTTTCACCACACATGCTATTATCAATTTTAAACAATAGTTTGGTTGCCTTTGATCCGTCAGAAAGAGAAATTTTTCTACCGCTGTCGCAGCTTACTGAGGTGGAACCACCACGGTGGTTTAATTTCACAATACCCTTGCCTGTGTGTATTCGTAGATCCTCTTTGGTATCATTAATAATCTTAATCGAACCTTGAACGTTCCGCTCTAAATTTAATTCTGTTGTAGTAGTGGGCGGCGTGTGTATTTGTAAAGCGGTGCTGTTGTAAACAAAAGCAAATAAAAAAAAGATACTGAAGCTTAATAATTTCATGATGTATAATTTGTGGTTAAATGAGTAATTAAAATTTTTCTTTGTAGGTTTATTTGTCTTGAAAATTACAAAATTTTTTAATGATGATTATAATTTGTCCCCACAAAAAATAATTCTTATGAGCACAAAAAGCAGTAAATATCCAATTTTAAGGATAGATCTAATTTTTTTATAGGGATAAAGTTCATTAATGCTCTCGTTAAAGACCTCCAAAAACTAAATAGGAAATTATCTATTTATGAAATACAATCCTTTCTGTCTAGATCAAAATCGATGGCTAAGAACTTGAGGAGGGTTCTGTACTCCTTGAAATATTTTAAAATAAGAAGGATTTTCTTTCATAGATTTTAGATTATAGTATCTTTAGCTATAGAAAATAATTAGGTGATTTGTTTAATGGAGGAATGAAATTGAAAATAGTATATCTTTTAATTAGCTTGGCTTTTATTAGCCTTATCATGTGTCAATCAAATGTTGCAAACGAAGCAGCATTAGCACGAACTCAATGGGTACAAGATTCTATAAAAAAGCAAGTATATGCTGCCGAAGAGGCTAAAAAGAAAGAAACAATTTGGGTAGACGCTCAATTGGCCAATATGTCGGTATCCCAAAAACTAGGGCAGCTGTTTATGCTCGGAGCTTATCCCGACAAAGGCGCATCCGATTTTCGGAAGGTTCAATTAGCCATAGATAGTCATCATATTGGTGGACTCATTTTTTTTAGGGGCCAAGCCGCTACAATTGCTCGTTTGACAAACCAATACCAAGCCCTTGCTAATTGTCCGTTAATGATGGCTATGGATGCAGAGTGGGGCACTAATATGCGTGTCAATACTGCGGTAAAGTTTCCTCGTCAACTCATGATGGGAGCTTTACAAAACAACGCCTATATCTACGAATTTGGCGCCGCTGTAGCTGCTGAATGTAAAGCTATGGGAATTCATATCAATTTTGCTCCAGTGGTGGATGTTAATAATAATCCAGCTAATCCTGTTATTGGAGATCGTTCTTTTGGAGAAAGTCGTGAAAATGTAACCGCCAAATCCTTTCAGTATATTAAAGGCCTACAAGACCAAGGTATCATGGCTTGTGCAAAGCATTTTCCCGGTCACGGAGATACCGATGTTGATTCACACAAAGACTTACCAGTAATTCCTCACGGAACGTCTCGTCTTGACAGCATCGAACTCTATCCCTTCAAAAATTTGATACAACACGGGGTGCAATCGATAATGGTTGCTCATTTGCAAATTCCTGCCCTTGATAGTACACCTCATTTACCGGTCACTTTGTCCAAGCCTGTCGTCACTGACCTGTTGCAACAAAAATTAGGTTTTGAAGGCCTTATTTTTACAGATGCCCTTAATATGAGAGGCGTCACCAAGCACTTTAAAGATGGCGAAACAGATGTAAAGGCCTTATTGGCGGGGAATGATGTTTTATTAGTGACACAAGATATTCCCAAGGCCAAACAAAAAATTCTGAAGGCAATTGACGACAAACGTATTTCTTGGAAAGAAATAGAGCGACGAATTCGTAAAATACTCGCGGCAAAATACCAAATGGGTTTGAATCAATATCGCCCTGTTTCGGTAGATTCTGTGCAGCAACACTTAAACGTAAAAGTGCATCAAAGACTCAAAGAAACGATTGTAAGTAAAGCTTTAACACTAATTGATCAGGATGCGGTGTTGCCTTTAGCGAACAAAAAGGTAGCCTTCGTTTCTTTAGGAACTTCTAATAATTCAAGCCCTTTTGATACAGAATTGAAGCGTTATGGTATTGGACAACATTTTCATGGTCTAAATAGATTGTCTCAAAGTCGCATTCAGCAATTGGTCAAGTATGATGTAGTAGTAGTCGCTTTGCATCAGTTGAATAGAAGTCATCGCTCCAATTTTGGTGTCAATGCGACTGTTCAACGTTTTGTACAACAATTAAGTCAACAAACTAAGGTCTTGCTAGTGGCATTTGGTAGTCCCTATGCCCTTCGGATGTTTCCGGATGTACAGGCTGCGGTCGTGGCCTATAATCACGAAACATTAACTCAAAAACTGACGGCTAAAGCGATTGCAGGGGCATTGCCTTTTCGAGGACGCTTACCCGTGAATGCCTCCGCTAAATTTAAATATGCCATGGGAAAAGATACCGAAGTTCAAAAAATGATGTACGCCTCTAATCCTGAAGAAGTAGGACTTGATGCCAAAGTATTGTCTAAAATTGAATCAATTGCTACGGAAATGATGCGTTCGAAAGCATCCCCGGGCTGTCAGGTGTTGGTTGCTAAAGATGGCAAAATAGCCTATCACCGAAGTTTTGGGTATTATACTTATGCCAGAAAACAAAAAGTAGAGCTCGACAATATTTACGATTTGGCTTCTGTAACCAAAGTAGCGGCCACCACGCTTACCGTTATGAAATTAGTTGACGATGGTCTTATTGATATAAATCAGCCTTTGAGTTTTTATTTGCCTCAACTAAGAGGGACCAATAAATCTCGTATGACGATTAAAGAGATTATGGTTCATAAAGCAGGTTTGAAACCTTGGATTCCATTTTATGTCAACACCTTAGATAAACAGAAGAAGCCGATAATGGGGCGTTATTATGCCACCCAAAAAGACGCTATTTATTCGATACGAATTGCAGAAAATTTATATTTTGATGCCTCCAAACTTGATTCTGTATTGTTTCAGCCAATATATAATCAGGAATTGCGTCGAAAAAAGAATTATAAATACAGTGATTTGGGTTTTTACCTATTGGCAAATTTGGTCGAAACGGTAACCGGAAAAGATTTGGATACCTATACACAAGAACATTTTTATAGACCAATGGGCCTGCATACTATGATGTTTAACCCCTTGGCTAAAGGCGTGGAGAAAGAGACGATTATCCCAACAGAAATGGATAACTATTTTAGGTATCAAAAGATTCAGGGAGATGTACATGATATGGGGGCAGGTATGATGCGAGGAGTTTCTGGACATGCTGGGCTTTTTTCGAATGCACAAGATTTATCGGCTATTTATCAGATGTTGATAAATGGAGGAGAATATGGGGGCAAACGCTACCTCAAAGCCGCGACCGTTCAGCAATTTACGGCACAGTTTAGTCAGGATTCAAGGCGGGGTATCGGCTTTGATAGAAAAGAAGTTAGTACAAGTCCTAATACCTCGATTAATGTAGCTTACCAAGCATCAGAGGCTACATTTGGACACCAAGGATTTACGGGGATTGGTGCTTGGGGCGATCCGCAGCACAAAATTGTTTATTTGTTTCTTTCAAATAGAACGTTCCCCTCCGGCGAAAATATGACACTTATTCGAAAAGATATTCGTTCTCGTATTCAAGAAGTAGTCTATGAAGCAATAATACCAAAGGATTCTGAAATTAATTCAACTAATTAATTTTTTAATTGTTCTATAAAAAATGTCTTTCAACTAAATTTCTACTGTTTTGATCAAATCAATAGCTCGGTTCTTCCTAAAATTTTGTTTGTACACCTGCTTGTTTTCTTTGGGATTGTTCTTAATTTTATTTTTGTTGTACGACGAACCTGTTCCTGAAGGTAAGCAAGGAGTTCAGGCCGATCGATTAGCTCAAAAAATGCTCGATCGAGTGAATGTCAAAGGCTGGGAAAAAACAAGATATGTGGAATGGTCTTTTATGGGAATGCATCATTTTATGTGGGATCGTAAACGTCATTTGGTACAAGTAAGATGGTCAAATTATAGCGCTTTTTTCAACCCTTCAACTTTAGAAGGGAACGTATACCACAAAGATGTATTAGTGCAAGAAAATCAAGCTGCCCTTATCGAAACAGCTTATGGTTATTTTACCAATGACGCCTTTTGGATGAATGCCTTTACACAAATTTATCAAGGGGATACAGAACTTAGATATGTCGCCCTAGAGGATGGCAAAGAGGGGCTTTTAGTTAGTTATCTATCTGGAGGGGTAACGCCTGGAGATTCTTATTTGTGGATATTGGACGAAACCGGACTTCCTATTGCCTGGAAAATGTGGGTGAATGTATTGCCTATAGGCGGCCTTCAGGTATCGTGGGAGGATTGGGAAACTCTTGAATCGGGTGCCATGTATGCCAAAAGTCACAAATCCGGACCTTTCAATGTTAGTATTACTAATTTCAAAAGTTATCAGAATTGGAAAAAAGGCGGGCATGAGTCAGATCCATTCAGTTCAATCCTTTAGCCCGATTATTCTTTTATCATTTTCACCCAAAAAGACTTTTGGTTGATGCCAATTTTGATGAAATAAATATCAGGTTTTAGTAGCGAAAAATCTTTTAAAATTATCTCTTTTATCTCAGAGCCTTTGCTGTCAAATAAATAGCTGATTTTTTGCTGCATCAGCTTATTATATATTTCAATTTTTATTTTTGCTTCTTGTTGTTGTTCAATCAATAAATGTAACTGTTTTTTGACCGTTACAGGGGCATAATAAATTTTATCTTGATAATCGATCACGACCGTAGATTCGATTAGTGATAGGTAGGCTAAAAAGAAATTAGGGATACCATAACCGAGCGAAGAATCCGGCAAATAGGCTTGTGAGCTACTTAATTTGATAGCATCTTTGAGCGATTCACTAGGCAAATTCGGAAACGCCTCCCGCAAAGAAGCGACCATACCTGCCAAGACAGGTGATGAAAAAGAAGTGCCGTTGGTTCTTTGAACATCGTACTTATTCATAGAAGCCACTACTGTGTATCTTCCTTGCGCTGCAACATCCGGTTTGATGCGTCCATCAGCAGTGGGGCCCCAAGAACTAAAACTTGCTCTTTGTCCATTCGGGCGGACTGCTGCAACCGTTAAAACACCAGGGGCATCAGCAGGGGTACCAACATAGTGCCAAGGGCCATCCCCTTCGTTGCCTGCACTGTTTACGATAATCATCCCTTTTGACGCTCCTATATTAGCGCCTCGACTACTGAAGGCAGTTTGTCCATCCAATTGTGAATAATTATAAGACATAGTGGTATCGTTAAAACCAGTATAACCCAAAGAGGAATTAATCACATCAACCCCAAGACTATCTGCGTATTCTATCGCAGCAACCCAATTAAATTCTTCTACCCTGAATTCTCCTTTTACATCCTCCGTCTTGAAGAGATAGTAGGATGCATCTGGTGCCGTGCCTACCATCAAATTAGGCGCCTTTGCTCCCATACAAGACAAAACATTACAACCGTGGCCACTACTTTCGTAAACAAATTCATCTCCCTCTACAAAGTCGTGGGTTCCAAGCAGGCGATTTGTATCAAAAATACTATCAAAAACGGGCATTCTGTATACATTTAGAAAACCACCATCTAGAACAGCAACTTGTACACCCTTGCCTGTAAATCCTAAATTATGTAAAACATCTCCGCCGAGCATTTTTATTTGATTGGCGGCCTGACCGTAATAATCTTTTTCGTGCTTTGAAACATCAACCCTTGGTTTTCGTGGGTTTTTGAAGGGTTTTTTGACGGGGCGGAATTTACCTAAGGGATATACCGAACGAACAAACGGTAATTGTTCGATTGTTTTTAAGATAGCAGCATCCTTGCAATGTATGGCCAATGTATTCATCCATTTCGAAGCACCGTGAAATTTTACTCCTTTTTGAAGCACCGCGTTTGTATAAGCTGGATTTATTGGTAAATCATAGGCATCTAATTCAATTCCCTGCATCTCGCGGCGATCTAAGGCTTTGGCAGATAAGAATTCTTGTGGTTTTAGTAAACTGTATGGCGTTCCAATTTTGTCTTCAAACTCTACGGCATGTAAAGTATGATTGTGGTGATTATAATCTTGGGCAGTAACAGTACCAATTGAAAAGACGATTAGAAACTCTAATAATAGGATAATGGGCATCGATTCTAAAATTTAGATGAATAGGATATAGCTTGTTCACAATAAAAAGAATAATTACTAGTTTTTATTGTTTAATGCATGCATTTAATAAAACACTAACAGAAAATAGCTAAAGAAAATTAGTCGACTTTTTTTAAGGAATAAAAATAGCTTTTGTCGTTTAGATTGATTTGAAAGTATCGGGCCCTCGAAAATTTGGCTAAAGGAACAGGGAGTCTACAAAGCCCTTTCTGATTCCAATAGATGGATTCCTCGGCGAACAAACGACCATAAAAATCATAGAATTTTAAATGTAGTTCTTGAGCATCTAGGGCATCTATATAAAATGGACAATCGTGACTGAGCTGATGGCTTGAACTTTGGATTTTATTGTTCTTTCCAATCATTAAATATTCATTCAACAAAGATAGATAAGCATCCAAAAAATTGGGTATGCCATATCCCTGATTATTATCGGGCTTGTTGGCTTGATGAGCACTTTTGATAATCGCTTGTTTTAGCTGTTTGTTATTGACGGAAGGGAATGCACTTTTTAGACTAGCAATCATTCCAGTCATTACCGGGCAGGCATAGGAGGTACCCTCGCCTAAAGCTACATCGTATCTTGTCATAGTAGCATAAGCTGTACTGCTTCCTTGTGCTGTGATATCGGGTTTGATACGGCCTAATGCATTCGGACCGCGCGAACTAAAACTGCTTGTTTGCAAGAAGGAATCAACGGCCCCAACAGAAAATACAGTTGCTACATCAGCTGGGGCAAAAAGGTGACGCCATGCTTTGTTTCCATCATTGCCTACTGCATTAACGATGAACAATCCTTTGTCGACAGCTATGGAGGCCCCTTGACTAATTAAGGCTGTTTTGCCATCCATTTGCCGGTAAGTATAAGACATTGAAGTATCCCTAAATTGATTGTAGCCCATCGAGGAGTTGACAATATCTACCCCTAGGCTATCCGCAAATTCCATCGCTACCACCCAATTAAATTCTTCTGCACGATATTCCCCTTTCACATCTTCCGTTCTAAATAGATAATAAGAGGCATCGGGTGCGGTGCCTACCAATAAATGAGGTCTTTTGGACGCCATCGTCGACAAAACACTTGTACCATGTGTACTGCTTTGGTAAACATAATCATCTCCATCTACAAAATCATGGGTCCCCAAAAGTCTGTTTTCTAGATACATGCTATCAAAAACCCACATACGATAGGCATTGTTAAACCCACCGTCAACAACTGCTATCGAAACACCTTTTCCACTAAAGCCCAACTGATGCAAGGCTGTCCCTTGCAGCATATTAATCTGGTGAAAGGCTTTTCCATAATAGTTGCTTTGGTGCTTACTACTGTCTAAGGGGGGTCTTCGCGTATAATATTTCGCTTTTTTGGGTTTTCTAAATTTGCCTAATGGTATAATTTGAAGGACGAATGGAAGTTGCCGAAGTTCTTCGATTTGTTGGATACTTGTACAATGGACCGATACAGCATTCAACCATTTAGAACAGGCGTGAATAGGGCCAATCTCTTGTATTTTTTGTACGTATTCGGGGTCGATTGGAAGGTCTAATGCATCGATTTCAACGCCTTGAATTGCCTTTCTGTCAAGTGCTGCGGGGGTCATGAACTCTTGAGGTTTCAAAACACTGTAAGGAGTATTTATCTTATTGTTCAGAAAAATCAACTGTAAGCTATGTTCAGGCATGTCATCCGTTCTAAATTGAGCGGAAATACAAAGACTAAAGCAAATAAGTAAGAAGGTTAAATAAGCGTGCATATGGATAAGCTTGTAATGAGACCGATACGGCATCGTTAAGATACTTGTTTAGGTCCTTAACAAAAAGCAAATTCACTTTTTAAAAATATTTTAGTAAATTTACGGTTTTTCGAATTTAAAAATAAAAAGAATGCCTAATGTATGTGCCTTGATTTTATGCTTATTTTTTGTGGGGGAACATTCCCTTCAAGCACAATGTGGCGATAGATACAAGCAACGTCACTTCAGCAATATACAAATTTTTAGGGATGTTGTTTATAGTCAGAATGCCCCCTCCTTGGTCGCTGCTACCTTAACGACCGAAACAATTGTGAACAAAGACTTGGTGATGGATGTTTTTATGCCTCCGGTTTATGATACTGTTCAAGCACGTCCTGTTGTAATTTTGGCACACGGTGGTGGTTTTATCAATATTGCCTTCATGGGAGGAACCTCTTTGGTTGGGACGATGGACAACGACGATGTTCAAGCTTTGGCGGACACTCTGGCGCACTGGGGATATGTAGCTGCTGTTATCGAGTATCGATTGGGTTTTAATGTGTTGAGCAATTCAAGTATCAAACGGGCAGTATGGAGAGCTACTCAAGATATGAGTGCGGCTATTCGTTTTTTCAGAAAAAACTACCAATGGTTTTCTATTGACCCTCAACGGGTGGTTGCGGCGGGTTCTAGTGCTGGAGCATTTTGTGCCCTGCATAGTACCTTTGTTGATTACACCGAACGCATGCCCGAAAGTTATCAGTTGGTTCCGCTTCTAAAACCGGATTTAGGCCCTCTTCATTCTCGTCCGATTGTAGAACTAACCGGCTTTAATCCCTTTGCGGGTCAGTCAGTTCTGGGGGCTGATGTCGATTCTATAGCTAATGCTGTTGTTGCTTATTGGGGAGCAATAGCTGATTTGTCCTGGATCAATCAAGGGGGGCATCATGCACCAACGATTTTATTTCATGGTACCAACGATATGGTTGTTGATTATCAGTGTGCTAAACCTTTTTCGAGTGTTATTTTGGTGGCTCCTGTTACCTGTGGCAGTTATGCTATAGATTCGGTCCTAGATTTGCAAGGGATTCGACACGAGGCGCATTATGCTACAGGGGAAAATCACGAATACTGGGGTGTCTTAAATGGCAACTGGACCTTATCGGGTCCGAATGCATATTGGCCCGACATTATTCAAAAAAGTGCCAACTTCTTGTATGATTTGATGCAGCCGACGCCGCCGCTTTGTATAGGCCCTAGCGCAGCTGCAACAGCTGTCAATTATACTTATACGCTTAGCAACCCGCAGAATAATTACCGATATTGTTGGGAAGTTGACGGAGGTGTCGTTGTATCAGCAAATACCGATAGTTCAACGGTTGATGTACAGTTTTATGGTGGATTAAATTCAGCAAGGGTAGCAGTATCTGCTATTGATGCTGCAGGCTTTGTATCTGATAGTAGTCAACTTTTTGTTCAATTGGCAGCCACATCTACGATTAAATTGTCCAATCAAGCTATCGAAATTCAGTTATACCCTAATCCTGTTCAAACAGCTTTGAAGGTGCAAGCGCATACAATAGGGGGGCAATTTTACAAGCTACAGGTTATTAATATGACAGGGGAGGTAGTTTATCAACAAACCATAACAAATGGTGCATTGAATGCAGGGATTAAGATTGATCTTTCATCGATTCCAAAAGGTATATATTATTTGAAAATAGCCAACGACCAACAGTGCAGCCTCAAAAAAATTAACAAAATTTAGGGATAATTAATATAAGATTCAATGCGTCGAAATTGAAGTTTCCTTTGTTGAATGGATACCTATCATCAGCAATTAGAACATCTATATTGCAAGATTACAAAAATTGTTGAACTCCTAGATGCCTAAAATTGCCTGGACGTAGATTCAAAAATACCTACGTTAAGTATTGTTGAAGACAGCCGCATAAAAGTTTAATAATTTTTCGGATTCTTTTTCCCAAACATAAATTTTTCGGGCTTTAACGCAGTTTTTTTGAAGTTTTTG
>CAJQQM010000014.1 GCA_905480485.1 uncultured Aureispira sp. | reverse complement strand
ACGCTTTGACAAAATACGAAAAAACTGGAGACGTATTGGTAGTTTTTGGTTGCTTCAAACCATAAGTATTTTAGTTATCTCATTACCCCTAATTTGTGTCTTTGACAAAGACATCGATGCTATCAAAACCATTCACCTATTTGGTTTTGAGCTTGCTATACTCGGATTAATCATCGAAAGCATTGCAGATTTCCAAAAATTTCGCTTCCGTCGAAACCCCAATAATAAAGGCCTTTTCATACAAAGTGGCTTGTGGAAGATCGTTCAGCACCCCAACTATAGTGGAGAAATACTTTTTTGGTGTGGTATTTTTGTAGGTTGTGCGGCGCATCTAAATGCATGGGAATGGCTAAGTATTATTGGACCATTGTGGATAATTATCTTATTGGTTCGAATTAGTGGTATCCCGATTCTGCAAAAGCTTGCTAAGAAAAACTACGGGCATCTAAACACCTTTGAACCCTACCGTTCCTCAACGCCTAAACTCCTACCCTTTTTGTACTAATAAACAGCTCAAAACTCGAAGACAATTTCTTTGAGCGAACAATACAATTGTTTATGCTCGGTTTGCAAACACAGCTGACCACTTTCATGGACACCAATTATTTGGGCCCGTATTCGATGTTCAGTCCTTTTTAGATAAAAATACCTCCACTTTTTGTAGCCAAGTAATCTTTCCAAATACGCTTGATTTATAGGCTTGTAGTTCGTAGCTTTTAATTGCAGGTAATAAGGTTCTAGAAGTTCACAATAGCGCTTGAGTACAATATTTATTGGGTTATTTTGTCCTGTTTGAAGTAATACTGAAGTGGGATTTGCCAATGACGGGTCGAATAGAGACTGATTGATATTTAGGCCTATACCAATTACCGAATTGTGTAAGTAATGCCCCTTTAATTGATTTTCTATTAAAATCCCTCCTATTTTCAAGTCGCCTACATACAAGTCATTAGGCCATTTTATCCAAACATCATTTTGGTCAATTCCCAAAAAATACAACAATTCGGTAGCCGCCAAACAAACTACCTTGCTGAGCATAAACTGTTGTGAGGCCTGCAAAAACTTGGGCAATAAAATTATTGATAAAAGTAAGTTTTTATCTGCTTCAGACTGCCAAGCACTGCCAATTTGTCCTCTGCCTGCCTGCTGATTCCCCGCACAAATGACAGTTCCATCAATTGGATTACTTTTTGAAAGTAAGTTTTTAGCATATGAATTAGTAGAGTCTATATTTTTTATAAATTTTGCAACTTTACCAACAAAAAGACTGTTAGGGTTTAAAAGATTCATGTATTGAATTTAGGGTTTGACCTAAAATGTTTATCTTATTGATTTTGGTGCAGCAGCATTAGTATTTATTTGTTTGCACCCTTTTATGATTTATTTCATTAATATTTATCACAAATTTTTCAACCATTGAACAACAAAAATAGCGCTGTAGAAAAGGAGGAAAATTCGGCTGAAATTCTGAATAATATTATCATAGATTCTATTCAAGATATTAAAGGCAAAGATATAGTAAATTATGATTTAAGAGGCATCGAAATGGCTAATAATGATTTTTTCATCATTTGCCACGCTACCTCTAACACACAAATGCTTGGTATCATCAACAACATCGAAAAAAAAGTATTTGAAAAAACTAGCTTACGACCTTTTCATGCGGAGGGTAAGCAAGGCAATAGTTGGATGTTAATCGATTATTTCAACGTTGTCGTCCATGTTTTTTCTAAAGAGAAACGTGCTTTTTACAACCTCGAAGACCTTTGGAATGATGCCCAAATAACAAAATACAACAATCTCGAGGATTAATATCGGGCAATTTGCTCAACTAAACTAGTAAACTAAATATTCCCCAAATATATTGTTGGGGTTATAAAATTCAAAAAATGGAAAAAAAGAAATCAAACGATAACAAACCAAAATTTAATTATTATTGGTTTTATGCCATTATTGCCGTTGTACTGATTTCGCTCAATTTATTTAGTATGACAGGTTCACTACCTGAAATACCTATGTCTGAATTGACGGAATTAATCAAAAAAGGGGATGTTCAAAAAATTGTCATAATTAACAAAGACGAACCCGGTTCATATGCTGAAATATACATCGACCCAAATGTTCTTAAATTACAACGGCACAAAAAGGTTTCCACCTCAACTATCGGAACGCCGAACACGGGGCCGCACTACAAACAAAACTTTGTAGTTCTAGAGACATTTGATACCAAAGTAGATGAGGCACGTAAAGAGTTTTTGAAAGAAAACCCGGATGGAAAAGACTTACTTGTCAGCACCGATACTCGCGGCACATTGGCCAATATAATTATTTGGCTTTTCCCTTTTGTTTTATTAATAGGAATTTGGATTTTCTTTATGCGTCGCGTCGGCGGCGGTGGCGGCGGCGGCGGCCAAATATTCAATATCGGCCGCTCAAAGGCGACACTTTTTGACAAGGATTCTAAAGTAAACGTAACCTTCAAAGATGTTGCTGGCTTAGATGAAGCCAAAGAAGAAGTGATGGAAATTGTTGACTTTTTACGTTCTCCTCAAAAATATACTGCCCTTGGAGGTAAAATTCCAAAAGGAGTCTTGTTGGTAGGCCCTCCGGGCACCGGTAAAACGTTGCTAGCAAAAGCGGTAGCAGGAGAAGCTGCTGTACCTTTCTTTAGTATATCTGGTTCTGACTTTGTCGAAATGTTTGTTGGAGTAGGTGCATCTAGAGTAAGAGATATGTTTCGTCAAGCTAGAGAAAAAGCGCCTTGTATCGTGTTTATCGATGAGATTGATGCAATAGGCCGTGCTAGAGGGCGTAACTCCATGCAGGGTAACGACGAAAGAGAAAACACCCTAAACCAACTTTTGGTAGAAATGGATGGATTTAGTACGGATAAAGGTGTGATTTTGGTAGCAGCTACCAACCGTCCTGATATTCTTGACCCTGCCCTTCTGAGACCTGGCCGTTTTGATCGTCAGATTGGAATTGGAAAACCAGATTTGATGGGTAGAGAACAAATATTCAAAGTACACCTTATACCCATCAAAATTGCCGATGACGTTGATGCAAAAACATTGGCTACACAAACGCCTGGATTTGCCGGCGCAGAAATAGCCAATATTTGTAACGAAGCCGCACTAATTGCAGCTCGATTCAACAAAAGTCATGTGGGAATGGACGACTTTAACAAAGCAATTGACCGAGTAATTGGTGGTTTAGAGAAGAAAAATAAATTGATTTCTCCAGAAGAGAAACGCGTGATAGCTTATCATGAAGCCGGACATGCTATCAGTGGTTGGTACCTTGAACATGCACATCCTTTGGTTAAGGTAACTATCGTACCTCGTGGTTTAACAGCCCTTGGTTATGCACAATACCTACCAAAAGAGAAGAACATTGTCCCTGAACAACATTTGTTGGATCAAATATGTGGATTGTTATCGGGAAGGGCTGCTGAAGAGATCATTTTTGGTGAGGTTTCTACTGGTGCACAGAACGACTTGGACCGTGTTACTCAAATAGCCAATAGTTTAGTCACTATTTATGGTATGAACAGCAAAGTAGGAAATGTTTCTTATTATGAGATGATGAAAAACAACCAATTTGCTAAACCTTATTCAGAGGCTACAGCCCAACTAATTGATCAAGAAATTAGAAGTGTGATAGATGGGCAATACAAACGTTCCTTGCAATTACTTAAAGAAAAACAAAAAGAGTTGAAGCTATTGGCCTCCGAATTGTTAGATAAAGAAGTACTATTGCGTAAAGATGTAGAACTTCTCATTGGAAAAAGACCTTATGACTACATCCCTGACGAAAAAGACGGAGAGAAAGCAGCGGGCGACAACAACGGTGTAGACACCTTACAAGACAGCGACGATCAGACAGAAATTCTTTAGAACAAGCGCTGCATTAAATCAATCTGAACTTCATAAAATCTATGGGGTTCAGATTTTTTTTATGGATTAATTTATAATTTTATCGTATGAAAGACTCTAGAAATAATATACTTAAGCGCCTTAGGCAAGTAAAGTCAGCAGTCAAAGACCCTTATATACCCAATAAAGAGCCGATTTATAGCCTATCTGAAGAAGAGGACTTAGTGATACAATTTGCACAATCTTTTACCGATAACGGCGGCAAATTTGTGTATGGAGATACTTTTGCAGATTTAGCTCAGCAGCTATCCGTTCTGTTGCATCAGAACAAATGGGAATCGGTCGCCTGTGCCAACAAGCAACTCGGTAATTTATTGAGGCATTATGACTTAAAATACAGCGACGACCCGAGTAAGTTTTCGGATGCCACCGTTGGTATAACTAGCTGCGAGGCTTTGATTGCTCGTACAGGTTCTGTCTTTTTGAGTAGCGCAAGTGAAGCAGGACGCTCTTTATCTATTTTACCTGACATTCATATTGTTATTGCCACCACCAATCAAGTAGTTTCTGATTTGAAAGATATACTGTCTTTGCAGTCGTTAAGAGCTGATGACCTACCTTCTATGCTCAATATTGCATCGAACAATAGTCAAACTGCAGATATTGAAAAAACACTAGTGAACGGAGCACACGGCCCAATAGCACTCTATGTATTTATGACCGAAGCTACATAGAAAAAGGCAACTACTATTAAGTAGTTGCCTTTTGTATTATGACTCAGCTAAAAAGAATTTATTCTTCCTCTTCGGCAGCTTTATCATTTTTAACTTCAACTTTAGACGCTGCTTTTTTAGCTTCATTCTCCTCATTCTGCAACTGCTCTTTGAGTTGAGAAAATGCACTCAAATCACCGAATGTAGATTTCTCATTGTTTGAGTTAACCTTATTCATCGTTTTTTGAGTTGCTTTCTTCTGCGCTTTTACTGCGTTTTTGTCCGCCGTTTCGGCATCACGCTTAGCATCAGAATAATAACGAGAGTGAGATACCAAAATACGCTTGTCGTCTCTGTTAAATTCGATTACTTTAAATAGTAACTGCTCTTCAACTTCAGCTAAAGTACCATCCTCTTTCTTGATGTGACGAATTGGAGCAAAAGCCTCAAGACCATAAGGTAATTGAACTATAGCACCTCTGTCATCGCGACGCAAAATAGTAGCTTCGTGTACAGAACCTTCAGGGAATACATCTGCAAAAGTTTCCCACGGATTTTCTTCTAGCTGTTTGTGGCCCAAAGAAAGTTTGCGAGAGTCTTTGTCGATTTCCAAGATAGTTACCTTTAAAGATTCACCTACTTTAGTGAATTCAGCAGGGTGTGCAAAACGTTTGGTCCAAGAAAGATCTGAAATGTGAATCATTCCACCTATCCCTTCTTCTAATTCGATAAATACGCCATAAGGTGTAAGGTTTTTGACCTCTCCACTGTGTTCAGAACCTTTAGGATATTTTTCTTCGATTTTTGACCATGGGTCTTCTTGTAATTTCCTTAAACTTAAAGACATTTTTCGGTCTTCGCGATCGATGGTCACAATCTTAGCTTCGTACTCATCACCTTCTTTAAAGAAGTCACGAGAATTGATTGGCTGAGAACTCCAAGAAACCTCAGATACGTGAATAAGCCCTTCAACACCTGGTGTAACCTCTAAGAATGCACCATAATCTTCAATGTTAACGATTTTACCTTTAACGACTGAACCAGGAAGCATGTCTTCTTCTAAAACATCCCACGGATGTGGTTGTAATTGTTTTAAGCCAAGAGAAATACGTTTTTTGTCATCGTTGAAATCTAAAACAACTACGTTCAATTTCTGACCATTCTCTAGTACATCACTAGGGTGTTTGATTCTTCCCCAAGAAATATCAGTGATATAAAGTAGACCATCGACACCACCTAAATCCAAGAAAGCACCAAAGTCTGTCAAGTTTTTGACAGTACCTTCAAGTACCTGACCTTTTTCTAATTTAGATATGATAGCTTGACGTTGTTCTTCCAAGTCACTTTCGATAAGTGCTTTGTGCGATACAACAGCATTCTTAATGGATTCGTTGATTTTAACAACTTTAAACTCCATTGTTTTGCCTACGTAGGAATCATAATCGATGATAGGGCGAATGTCAATTTGAGAACCTGGCAAGAATGTTTCAAGCCCGTCTATATCTACAATCAAACCACCTTTGGTTTTGCTGATAACGGTACCTTTAACGACTCTACCTGTTTCGTAAGAATCGACAATATTCGACCATGCATTCAGTAATTTCGCTTTGCGACGAGATAAAACTAATTGCCCACGCTTGTCTTCTTGCGTTTCAACATATACTTCTACAACATCCCCTACTTTTAGGTCAGGCATATCGCGAAATTCTGTTTTTGATACTAATCCATCTGATTTGCAGTTTAAATCCAAAACTACATCTGAATCAGTAATAAAAACAACTTTACCGGCTACTATCTCAAATTCTTTGATAGAACTTAGTGTAGAGTTGTATAATTGCTCAAACTGCTCAATTTCATTGTCAGAATAATTAAGAACTCCTTTAGGTCCTTTATCCCAATCAAAATCATCAAATGCAGTTTCTACAATTGTAGCTGTAGCTTCTACTACAGTTTCAACGGCAGTTTCGTTATTTTCAACGACTTGTCCGCTATTTTCATTTTCAACAACGTTTTCGTTGTTTTCGTTTTCAAGATTATCCATAATAAGGAACACTTGTTTTAAAAGGTTAAAAAATAAATTTCCACTACTTTTCGGACCAACAGGACACAGAAAAGCGATTGCAAAGATAATCACAATATACTATTATTCAAAAAATTACTCATAATTTTTAAAATAGACTCGAGGACACCTAGACATCAAAAAAGGTCAGGAGTAAATCCTGACCTTTTTATAGTTTTATTTATCTGTCTAAAGATTATCGTTGCAACATAATAAAGCCGGTGTATTCGTCTCCATTACGCCCCGGTTCAGACCCAGGAGTATTACTAGCATCATTCAGCTTCAAGAAATAGAAGTAGGTTCCATCCGGTAAATCATTGCCGTTAAAGGTGCCATCAAAGCCTGTCATTGAACCCTCGTACACTTGAGTCCCCCACCTTGAGAACACCTGTAAAACAGCATCAGGATAATCATTTTTACAAGTAATATTCATGTTATCATTAACCCCGTCACCGTTCGGTGATATACCGTTTGGTACAAAACATTCAAAATCCGAAGTTACTTCGATGAATACCGACATTGTATCACAATTGTTGGTACACAGTGCATCACACAAAGCGTAGGTTAAGGTATCTAATCCAAAGAATCCTGAACGCGGGCGATAAGTAATTGTGCCGTCTCCATTGTTCTGAACAGTACCTCCATCAACACTATCAATTAGTACCACAATGTATCCATTACTTGTAGGATTATCGTTTAGCACAATATCGGCAGCTACCAGTGAATCTCTAAACACAATTGTATAAGAATCATCTGTTCCTGAAGGGAAAGGTTCGTAATCTACTACAACCGTATCACCTGTTTCTGAAAGACAGCCATTCATAGAAACGGTTAGCATATAAGTGCCCGTAGCTGCATTTGCCAACAAAAGTTGTGGTATTGATGTAGTATCAATTCCTCCAGCTGGGTTTTCCCAATAAAACGCTAAAGGCCCACTTATGTAACTAGCACTGTCCGTTAGTTCTAGTAGGTCACCAAAACAAAGCGGTTGCGTATACAATAGGCTAGGCTGTTGTGGTGTTGGCAATATCGATACCGAAACGGTTGCAGCATTTGAACAGTTATTGGCATCCGTTATTGTAAGGCTGTAGGTACCTGCTTGGGCTTGTGTTATATTTGTCAAGATAGGTTCAGCATCTGAAGATAAAAATCCGAGTGGACCATCCCAAGCATAACTAAAGCCCGGTGCATTGTTGAGCAGTCTTAAGGAATCTCCGTCACAGGGAATATTAGCCGTTGGTACAGGCGCGTCAGGCAAATCAAGTACGTCTATTGTCAAAGCTACAGCTGAACTATCATAACAGGTAGCAGGCCCTTCAGTAACTGTAATTGCCATCGAGTAAGTACCACTATCCAATACAGACATATCCGCTAGAAGCAGGGAGTCAATATTATTGCCCGATATTTGATTGCCATTAAAATACCAAACATAAGTAATTGAAGAACCTACATAAGTATTTGCATTTGCTAGATTAATGACCGTAGAGTCACCGTCACATGGCTGTAATGCCGTCAAAACAGGTGGTTGCACCTCGTTGATGTCAACATAAATAGAATCTAATGAAGGGCAGCCTGTACCATTCTGAGGCTCCATTATAAAAGTGTAGTATCCCTCATTGGTTATCGTTAGGTTTGAATCCGAAGCTGAAGTAGTTGTACTCAAGGTGTCAGATGCTGGATTTACCCAATACAAATCGTAGTTGATACCATTCGAAGGAATGGAGGAAGTAAAGGATAAATCTTCTCCTTCACAAAGCACAGTATCTTGTGTTGGAGTTAATATAGTTGGCCTATCTAAGATAACCACTACAGTATCCTGGCAGACAGCTACATTTCCAGAGGCGTCCGTTGCTGTTAAAGTAAATGGCACATTCCCAACGTCGGTACATGTAATTACAGAAGGAGATATATCAACAGAAACCAAACTACAGTTGTCTGTGGCACTACCAACATTTAGGGCAGAAAATGGAGTGTTGTATGCTAAAACTGCTTGAAGTGAAGCTGTCAAGTCAACCGTAATCTGATTACAACTAATAGAGGGAGGAGTAGAATCACGTACCGTAACTATAGCTGTACAAGAATCTACATTACCATAAATATCTGTAACGATAAGATTTACTGAAATTTGCCCGGTATCCGAACAACTAAAGGTTCTTGTTGTAGCACCGTTGCTAAATGAATAGCTACCAATAAAACAATTATCAAAAGAACCTCCATCAATTCCCGTTGCATTTAAAGTAACAGAACTTCCTGAAATATAAATTGTAGTATCGTTACAAATGACGGTTGGAGGAAGATTGTCTACTATTTCTAAGTAAGACTGACAAGTACTTGAATTACCATTAGCATCAATTACAGTCAAAATTGTAGCATTGAATGAAGTAGCAATATTGGTACAATCAAATGTCTGTGATGGCTGAGAATTTATTAAATAGGTTAATGGTGAACAAGCGTCATAACTTCCGTTGTTAATGGTAGAAGGTAGAACCGTTACAATTCCTTGATTATTTAATTGTACATTAAACAAAGTGTCGTTACACAACGCTACAGGTGAAATATTGTCTACTAAGTTAATACTCGTTACACAAGTACTTTGATTCCCTGATGGGTCTGTCAACGTGAGAACAGCCGTCAGTGGTTGTTGTAAGGCTGCACTGTCACAAGTATAAGTAATACTTGTCTGACCATTAATTAATGTATCTACAATCGAGCAGTTATCGGTGGGGAAAAAACTAATATCCGCACCGGTCAATGTATTTAATCCAAAAGAATCCAAGGCGATGGTTAAATTGGACTGACAAGCATTAGAAACTGGAGGAGTAGAATCAATTACATTTAAAAAAGCATTACAGGTGGCAAAATTGCCACTAGGATCTTCGACTCTAATTTCAACGAAATGTGTGATATTAATTTGTGAACAATCAAAAGTAGAATCTGGCAATCCATTGATAAGCCAATTGACTACAGAACATGAATCGGTTGCGGTAGCAAGCTGTTGAGGATCTACTGTGACGAATCCACTTGCATTGAGGTAAAAGTCAACCGGTGCTCCAGAACATTGAACCTGAGGTGCTGTTGCGTCTACAACCGTTACCGTATCGGTGCAGAAACTTTGATTACCATAATTATCAATTACGGTTAGCACTACTAAGTTGACTGTATTTACATTGGTACAGTTAAATGTTTCTACAGAATTACCATTAATCAAATAACTAGTGATTCCACAATTATCAAAACTTCCGTTATCAATCGCATTAGGAAGTACATTTGCTGTACCATCTAAGCCAAGAGTAACCGTAAAGCTATTACAAATTGCAACCGGCGGTATGGCATCGAGCACCTCAATTGTTGCTGTGCATACATCTGAATTACCAAAAGAATCAATAACAGTTAGAGTTGCCGTTGGAAACTGTCCAATCTGACTACAGTTATAAAGTACAGAATCTGTACCGTTAATTTGATAGAATTCAATCCCGCAGTTGTCGAAGCTCGCACTGTCAATTGCATTAGCCGTTACATATACAAAACTTGACCCATTTAAAAAAGCCTGAATCGGGGCAGTAGGGCATATTGCAACCGGCGATGTATTATCCGATACATTAACAATTGAGTTGCATACGAATTGATTGCCCGAGGAATCAATTACAGTTACGTTGATAACATTGTTTCCAATATCTGAACATCCAAAGCTAAGCACTTGCTGACCGTTGGCAAGTATAGAATCTATACCGCAATTATCTGAAGTAGACAGCACTAATGTATCGGCCGATAATGTTGCAACTCCTGCCTGATTCAAGGTGATATTGGCGGAAAACAAACAGGATGCCGTAGGTGGTGTATTGTCTAAAATATTAACGATAGCCTGGCAAGTATCACTGTTGCCACTCAAATCGGTTACGGTCAATACAGCTGTATTCGAACCTAAAGCCGTACAATCATAAGCGTAATTGGCCTGACCATTAATCAAATAGGAAGCGATTCCACAGTTGTCACTACTAGGTGTTGAGGGTAATGTTGCATTTATACTGAATGCAGCTATCGTAACCGTACCACTTGCTGACAAAACAGCATTTACCGGACCGCCACATCTAGCAATTGGATTTTCAATATCGATCACTTCTATTACCGTTGTACAAGTAGCCGTATTGCCAAAAATATCGGCAACCGTCAATACTACAGTATCGGGTATACCCACATTGGCACAACTGTAGATCAAACTATCCAAACCGTTGGCTTTAAAACCATTTGGATCAATGCCACAGTCGTCGAAACTTCCAAAATCTAAAGAAGATGCTTGTACAGAAACAAAACCGACTGAAGAAACTTGAACAATATAATTTGACGGTTGACAAACCGCTGTCGGAGCCGTACAGTCTTGGACCGTAACTGTTGCCGTACAGGTATTGGTATTACCATGTACATCCTGTCGTTGTAAAGTGGCCACTTGAGGCCCAATATCTGCACAAGTATAAATAACATTGTTAGAACCATTAATCGATAAAACAGGAGACATTCCACAAGCATCGAACGAACCTCCATCAATATCTGTAGCAGCTACACTGACAAAGCCACCGGTCAAACAAATAGTTGTATCATTGCAAAGCATAGTGGGGGCAGTAGTATCTAACACTTCTATGTTTCCGGCACAAGACCCTACATTACCACTCGCATCAACAACAAATAAGGTTACCGTATTAAAAGGAGCTACGTTAGAACAATCAAAAGTATCTGGACTCGTATAAATAGAATCAATACCACAAGCTTCTACGACCGAGGTATTTAACCAAGCAGGATCGATCGCTAAGCTACCAAGTGCGTCTAAAACCTGAATACTAGAAGCACAAGTAACCACCGGGGCGGTAATATCATTAACCGTAATTACGGCCACACAAGTAGACGAATTGGAACTTCCATCCGTAGCAACAAGCGTAATCGAATTGGGGCCTAAGTTTGTACAATCATAAAGCACAGAAGCCCCTCCGTCTAGTGTCAATGAAGGTACCCCGCAGGCATCCGACATCGAGTAGAGTCCTGATGTTGACGCATCAACAGTGGCTGAACCAAGGGCATCTAAATTAATTGAAATATTGTTGCAAACCAAGGTAGGTGGTACTGTATCTAAAACCGTTAAAGAGGTAGTACAAGAATCTATATTTCCATTTACATCTGTGGCAATTAAGGTTATCGGACTAACTCCTAAGTCGGCACAGGTTACAGGGTTTGGCGCTCCGGTAAATACTAAACTTGCCAAACCACAAGCATCCGAAGTTCCATTATCAAAAGAATCTGCTATTATAGTAGCCAAGCCACTTGAACCTAGATGCATAACAACTGTTGATGGCGCACAAGCCATAGAGGGACGTATCGTATCACTAACATTTACAGAAGCAGAACAGTTGTCTGTATTACCACTTACGTCGGTTACTGTAAGCACGACAGTATTGGGGCTTGATATCACATCGCCGCATCTGAAAGTATCTTGCGAAATAGCATAATTTACTATAGCACAATTATCCGTTGAACCCGCATCTAAATCAACTGGATTTATTGTGGCAATACCGCTAGCGTCTAAAAATAAATTGATCGGTGCGACTACACAGTTTGCAATCGGATTAACACCATCTACAACGTTAACCGTTGATTGGCAGGTAGCACTATTGCTACTTGGATCTTGGATAAATACATTGAGCAAGTTGACTCCTAAATTAGCGCAGCTTAGGGTTAGTGTGTCAACCCCTTCAACCAGAATTGTTGAAAGACTACAATTGTCTAAACTTCCAGGAAGGGCTAAGTCTGTCGCTGCTATTTGAATGGTCCCCGTTGCATCTAAAGCAACAGTTGGACTATTGCAGAAAGCCACAGGATTGGTATTGTCAACGACATTAATAGTTGCGAAACAAGTACCAATGTTACCACTTGAATCTTCGACGGTTAGGGTAACGTTATTGATTCCTATATCACTACAATCAAAGCTTGATTGGCTCAATGAGATTGACTGGATTGCACAGTTATCGGTACTACCATTATTGACAGCAGCTACCGTAGTAGACACCGTAGAACCCACTAATGATAAATTGAGGTTGCCAGGTATACACAAAGCAACAGGATCGACAGTATCTAAAACAGATACCTGTACAGTACAACTATCAAGGTTGCCACTTTGATCGGCTGCCACCATAGTAATTGTGTGAGGATTACCTGGAATATCGCCACAGTTGTAGGATGTTTTGGACAAGGTTAGTGAAGCTAAAGTACAATTATCGGAACTACCAAGATTGACCTCTGCTGGAGTAAGTGCCCCATTACTTGAAGCATCTAAAATAACCGTAACAGAGGCATTACAAGAAGCATTCGGAGCGGTTAGGTCTTCAACAAGTACGGTTGTTACGCAAGATGACGAATTACCACTTGGGTCCGTTGCTGTCAACGTGACCGAATTTGGGCCAAGATTGGCACAGGTAAGCGTCGTCGATAATCCTCCATTGATTGTCAAAGAAGGAGAACTACAATTATCGATACTTCCATCGTTAATGTTGGTAGGCAATACAATTGCATTACCCAATGCATCTAACTGAACCGTATCTAATTTGCAAATTACGACAGGTGAAGTAGTATCCTGTACAATTACAGTAGTAGCACATGTACTGCAGTTGGCCGAACCGTCACAAACCGTTAGTGTTACTGGATTGGGATTAGACAGCAAGTTGGCTGAAGTAAAAGTAGCGTTAGGCAAACCTGCAACTGAATAGGTTAATGATGACCCACAGTTATCCGAGCTCGCATTATTAAATGAAAGCGCAGGAACAGAGGCAAAACAAGTGTTGTCCAGGAATATATTAAGTGAACCAGGAGTTACACAATTAGCTACCGGGGTAATAGTATCTAAAACCGTAATATTAGCGGGGCAGAGGCTTACATTGCCGCCGGCATCCGTCACTGCCAAAGAGGCCGTGTTAGTACCAACTGAACTACAGTTATAATTGAAAGAGGGTAAACCATTAATGGTCAATGTTAAAGCTGGACAATTGTCAAAACTGCCATTGTTTATCTGAGCAGCAAAAACAGTTGCTGTCCCAGTCGCATCGAGGTATACCGTAGTATCTTTGCATATTGCTGTGGGATTAATTGGATCGTTGACAACAATATTGGCGACACAGGTACTCAGATTGCCAGAGGCATCGAGAACAGATAAAGTTACCGCCGTATTGCCGACATCGGCACAAGAGTAGAAGAACGTATCGACACTATTGACCAATATAGAACTAATACCACATATATCAGAACTGCCATTATCTACATTAGATGGCACTACAAAACCTTGACCACTTGCGTCAATTTGAACTGTATATGGTACCGGCGAACAACTTGCAGTTGGGCTAATTGTATCTAACACAGTTACCGTTGTTTGGCAAGTTGCAGAATTACCTGAAGCATCGCTAACCACCAAATCTACCGTGTTGACACCTACAGAATCACAGGTATAAGATTGAGTGCTCGACCCACCTGCGAAAGTAGAATTAATGGTTGAACAGTTATCTGAGGTAGCAGGAAAAGCTAAAACATCGTTTGGTGTTATCACTACCGTACCAGCTGCATTTAAATAGGCAGTTGTTACTTGACATGCAGCAGTAGGAGGTATGTTATCTACTATATTGATAGTAGTAGGACAGCTAGCCGTTTGACCAGAAGAATCTCTGACCGTCAGAATAGCATTGATAGAACCTACATCAGCACAAGTATAATTCTGTGCGGTGAATCCGTTAATTAAGTATTCTACCAAGCCGCAATTATCCGTCGAACCATTGTCGATATCGGTTGGCAAAACAAGTGCATTACCCGAAGCATCCAAAACAGCAGTATATGATGCGTTACAAATAGCAACCGGGGTAAACGTATCGACAACATTCACCGTAGTTGCACAAGTTCCAACATTACCTTCTGAATCTTCCACTAAGAGTGTAACAGATTGAGGTGTAAAAATAGCAGAACATACAAAAGCTACAGAACTATTCCCTAAAACATTAACAGAACTATCGACAACGGTACAGTTGTCTGAACTACCGGCACTGATATCCGAGGCAAACACATTCACATTTCCAGATGCATCCAAATAAACAGTAGGGCTTAAACAATTCGCAATAGGGCTAAAAGTGTCAAGTACCGTCACATTAGATGGACAGGTAGCACTGTTAGCAAAAGAATCAAGCACCGTTAAGTTGGTGACATTTAGTCCGATATCATTACAGCTAAAGGATGCAGTATTACTTCCTGCTATCAAAAAATCAAGAAAAGTCCCCGTACAAAGATCAGTTGAATTGTTGTTAAGACTATCTGCAAAAAGTGTTGCAATTCCTGCAGCATCAAGATAAAGCGTGAAGTTGCGACAGATAGGGGTCGGAGGAGTAACATCTACTACGGTCACATCTGCAGTACAAGAGTTGGTGTTTCCGCTAACATCATAAAGATTAAGGGTTACTGTTTGTGGTGCATTAACATGCGAACAGTCAAAAACTAAGCTAGAACCTCCGTTGACATCTAAGCTGTCAATGCCACAGATATCAGAAGAACCACCATCAATATCGGTAGGCAATAATGTTCCATTACCTGAAGCATCTAAGTTAAGGGTGAAATTTTGGCAAACTGCAATCGGTGCAACCGTATCGACTATAAACACAACTGCAGAATCACAAGAAGCGATATTACCAGATGGATCGGACACAACCAAAACAACTGTATCGATCCCTAAATCAGCACAACTATAAATAGGATTAGGATTAAACTGCGCCCCGATCCAACGATCTATTATTGGCGGACAGACATCAAAGGAACCCGCATCAAGACTGTTTCCTGAAACGGTTACAGGACCACTTCCAACAAAGGCTGTATCGCTACCACAAACTGCCACCGGAGGAAAAGTATCCAAAACAGTCACTACAAGAATACACTCATTTTGATTGCCACTTCCATCCGTACCCCTAACAAAAAACTGCTGAGGCGTTGCTGCACTCGTACAATTGAACCCTACAGCGTTGCCGTAGGTCGGGCTCGCAAATGAACGCACCTCTTTGGTAATTGGCCCACAGGCATCTGTCATGTTTATTTGAGAAGCAAATATTGTATCTACACCCGTTGCATCCAAGTAAATTGTTGTAAATGGTGTTGGAAATAAACTACAATCTGGAATATCTGGAGCAGTGGTATCTACCACGGTAACCAAAGACTGGCAAGTGGCTGTACTATCTAGTTTGTCTTGCAAAGTCATTGTAACTAAAACGGGCACCCCTATATCAGCACAACTTACAGTAGGTGTAGAAAAAGTAATATCTTTGACGATACATGAAACATCAGAAATACTGTCTAAGTCGAAAAAATTAAGCGTATGAGTACCGGTAGCCGGATCTAGAGCAACGGTTGAATTAGCCTTACAACTAGCCACAAGCGTATCAAAATCGCAAGTAACAAGTGTTATACAATAGGATTCGATACACAAAGCAGGCCCTGTCCCCGGAGCATCGTCCACCAAACCTACTTGCCAAGTACCGTAAGGGTCCTGACCAACATAAGAATCTAAAACAGCGGTCGAATTATTGGAGGATATGGTATCATTAGCGGAATCTGTCGGATCTAGAGGAAAACTAGAATTGACCGCATCCGTAAAAACCGTTACATCACTAATGACATTAGGATTAAATCCCGTCAAATCAGTAAAGGTGGGCAACAAGCTCCCTCCTAACAAACCCGCTACCGCATCGGAAACCGCTAGGTATTGCGGTGCAGCAAAGGGGTCTTTTATTTGAAAGCCCACATCGGTTAGATCGGGAGGTACTCCTGTGATAGGAGTACAGGAACCATCGTCTGTTTTTGACCAAACAATCTCTACTATAACATCTACCACTTTGTGGCCCGCAGGTATGTCAACACCCGACACAAAATTGACGCCGGGCAATAAAGTTCCTAAGGTATTAGCGCTACTAACAGTAGGGCCGTTGTAGCATTTTTGAACTACCGTTTGATTGTTGGTTGTTTGTGCATTTGTTTGAAATGCTACCAGCAAAATCAAAGTCGTCGCGAACAATTTACTAAAAAGCGACTTGGTAAATTTGTTTTTCATATTTGTATATAGTTTTCTGTGCCAATCAAGGGGCGAAAATAAACACATTTCAGCACATTCTTAAAATTTCTACAATTAGTTTTCGATATAAACAGTAATAGAGGGTAAAATATTGAAGAATTAAGCTAAATAGCTCAATAAAAAGCATTAAACAAGATAATAAATATTCTAAACTTTTAGACTTGTAAAGACTATTTTGTGCTTAATAATACACTAGGCAGTTAAAATTCTAATTTTTTGTATTTGTTAAACCCAATAAAATCAAAGTAGAGGATTGACCCAAAGCTTCCTAAAGCACTTTCTTCTTCGTTAATTTATATATTTAATGGTGGTAATTATTGAAGGTAACCCTGTATTTTTAGATTATTCTCAAATAATCTTAACGGATTTATTGAATCCTCTTTTTTAATTCAAAAATCTAATAACATTGCATTTGTTCTAGATTTAATTTTTGTTTCCTTGTAAGGATAATTAGTTGTTTTAGCTATTATTTTTTAAACTAGCGGCAGAGAGGAGAAAAACACAAAAAAAGGTCAATTTATCTAAAATTAAATTTGACTAAAATGGGCTGCCTGCACTGCAAGTTCCGTTGCTACATGTGCTGCAGTTTTACAAATTGCAGCATATCTTATAAAAGATTTAAAGAAGCACCTCAAGCCAAGAAGAAGCTAAAAAAATGGCTGCAAACCTGCCTATAACCTAAGTAAACACACCACTAATAAGGGCACCTTAGCAAAACACTTATTTAGGACTAAAGCGCTAAAACTGCTCCTTCTTCGGCTAAAAAGCTCGCTTTGAAGTGCGCCCTTGCCTCTGCTAGCAAGGGCCTAACATCTTGGTACCTTGCTGAAAAGTGCCCAATTAGTAGTTTTTTAACCTTTGCCAACTTAGCTAATCGTGCTGCCTGCAAAGCAGTACTGTGACCTGTCTTGGTCGCTAAATGTAGTTTCTCGTGCATGAATGTAGCCTCGTGGTACAACAAATCTACTCCTTGCAGGTAAGGCAGCAAAGCTTCTTGGTAAGCGGTATCGGAACAAAAAGCATAGCGAAGCGGTTTTGATGCAGGCAAGACCAAAGATTCGTGCGGTATGTACTGTCCATTTTGGGCCCTAAACCCCGCTCCTTTTTTGATAGCATCGATGAATTGATAAGGAATATCGTACGCTTGTATCTGGGCCTTTAAAATATTAGGCAAGGCTTGTTTTTCTTCAAACAAAAAGCCTGTACAAGCAATTCGATGCTGCATAGGCAAAGCAAATACCTGAATAATTGAATTTTCGTAAATTAAGTGATAATGGTTGGCCTCAACTGTATAAAAAATTAATTCGTACGATAATGAATTGATTAGTTGGGCTTTAATGATATTTTTTAGTTCGGCAGGACCAAAGATGTGCATCGTTTTTTTGCGTCCTTGCAAGTCCAGGGTCATCAGAAAGCCCGCCAATCCAAAAAAATGATCGCCGTGTAAATGACTGATGAAAACATGGTCAATCTTATGCATTTTAATGCCATATCGCATCATCTGCATCTGAGTCCCCTCGCCACAGTCAATTAGACAAACAAAGGACCCCTGCCTAAAAACTTGTGCCGTAAGATGCCGACCAAAAGCAGGGATAGCTGCCCCTGTCCCCAAAATTGTTAATTCGCTCGTCATTATTCAGGTATTTACAAATCACAAAAGCCATTTGACTGGGTTTAAGTCAAATGGCTTTTGTTGCTACTTAAAGTGTAATCTAAAACTATTCCTCGTCTTCTGACTTAAGCACATCGGCACCTAATTCGTTTTTGAGCGTCGCCATCATCACAAATTTAGCGGCTTCGGAAAGCGAATCTTTGATCGTCAAAACTGAATCTAATCGTGATATAGTGATAAGCATTTTAACACTTGGATGCACTAAACCTGTCAAAACAAATTCATTTCCTGATTCAGCCCACAATCGATTTCCTGTCAAAATGGCACTCAAGCCCGAGGAATCTACAAATTTTGTCTGAGACAGATCCATAATCAAATTTTTGATACCCGCATTGTGCAAAACGATTAATTCTGCTTTTAAATCAGGTGCTTTTAGTGAATTTAAATTCTCTTCACCGAGGGATAAGACAGCGTAATCATCCTTTTTGTCTACTGAGTACTTCATAAATAGTTCTATTTCTAATTCTGTTATTTGTTAATTTTTAATCAAGGTCCAACTGTATTAAACAGTTAAGTGTAACAAGATAATAAAGCGATCATTTGAGCCAATAGTTTATTTAATTATCTGTAATGCAATATTTTAGATGCCAGTCTAAAATAAATCCTTTTAAAATCATAGTGTCACAGAAGCTAATGTAATGATTTTTCTACAAAAACCACAAAATTTAGCTTGGCACTATTTTAGGGGATAAATAAATCAGCAACTTTGCTACACAAATCATTTAGTTAATCATACTCCTATACCATTAATACTCAACCATAATCTACTTTTTATGTTTTAATAGTAGCATAAAATTAAATAAAATTTAAAATTAAACGATCAATTCTATTTAATGCGAATAGCCGTAAATTATTTAACAAAATTATTAGAAATGTTTTAAATTAATATCTTTGTTAAATAACATTATTAGAAATTTAAATAACTCATAATATTCATAAAATATGCCTAACAACAGATTCTCACCAAAGGTCAAAGAGATTATTTCTCACTCTAGAGAGGAAGCGCTCAAGTTTGGCCATGATTATATCGGCACCGAACACTTGCTTCTTGGGGTACTGAGAGAACCGAGTAGCTTGGCTGTCCGTGTCCTAGAATCGCTTCACATAGACTCTAAGCAACTTTCCGAAGCTATAGAAGATTCTATAAACAATCAGTCAGACAAATTGCCTACTTCTTATAATATTGGCAATTTGCCCCTGACGAAACAAGCCGAAAAAGTATTAAAGGTAACTTTTTTAGAAGCTAAGCTTCTTAAAAGCGAAATTATCGGTACTGAACACATCTTACTTTCGGTTTTGAAACACAAAGACAACTTAGCGGCACGAGTACTGCTACAATTTGACGTAAGCTACGAAAGTTTCAAGACGGAACTCGAATATGTGGGCACCGAAATCAATCCTGATATCACTTCAGATGTTCCTGACGAATTTGAAGAAGATGATGAAATGCGTGAAGGTGATAGTGGATCAAGTAGCTCTAGGAGTCGTGGCAAAAGCAAGTCGCATACACCGGTACTTGATAATTTTGGACGAGATATTTCCAAATTGGCTGAGGAGTCAAAACTCGATCCTATTATTGGTCGCGAGGTAGAAATTGAACGCGTTTCTCAAATCCTTTCCCGTCGCAAGAAAAACAACCCTATTTTGATCGGCGAACCTGGAGTTGGTAAAACTGCTGTTGTTGAGGGTTTGGCACTTCGTATTTATCAACGTAAAGTATCGCGTACACTATTCAACAAACGTATTGTTATGCTTGATTTGGCCGCTTTGGTAGCGGGCACTAAATACAGAGGTCAGTTTGAAGAAAGAATGAAAGCAATCATGACAGAATTAGAAAAATCTAGAGATGTCATTTTGTTTATCGATGAGATACATACAATTGTTGGGGCAGGCGGTGCCACCGGATCATTAGATGCCTCTAACATATTCAAGCCCGCTTTAGCTAGAGGTGAACTACAGTGTATAGGTGCTTCTACCTTAGACGAATACCGTCAATACATTGAAAAAGACGGTGCTCTCGACCGACGCTTCCAAAAAGTGATCATTGAGCCTCCTACACCCGAAGAAGCGATTCACATCTTGAGTAACATTAAAGAAAAATACGAAGAGTTTCATCATGTAATCTATTCTCAAGACGCTATCGAAGCATGTGTAAAACTCAGTGCTCGATATATTTCTGACCGTTTCCTACCCGACAAAGCTATTGACGTAATGGACGAAGTAGGTGCACGTGTACACCTCAAAAACATTCACGTTCCGAAGCATATTGTTCAGTTAGAAGATGAAATCGAAACGACCAAAGAACATAAAAATCAAGCTGTTCGAGACCAAGAATACGAAAAGGCAGCTAATTATCGCGACAAAGAATCTAAGTTAATTCGTCAGTTAGAGCAAGCCAAAAAGCAGTGGGATGAGGAATCCAAAACCAAACGCTATCCTGTAGAAGAAGAAGATATTGCTGAAGTAGTATCGATGATGACGGGGATTCCTGTAAGTAGTGTTGCCGAAAACGAAAGCAAAAAATTATTGAGCTTGACCAATGATCTTGAAGGTGAAGTGATAGGCCAAGAAGAAGCAATTGTTAAAGTAACAAAAGCCATTCAGCGAAATAGAGTGGGCTTAAAAGATCCGAACAAACCTATTGGAACCTTTATTTTCTTGGGCCCAACTGGAGTAGGTAAGACAGAACTAGCAAAGGTATTGGCGCGTAAACTGTTCACTTCTGAAGATTCTTTAATCCGAATTGACATGAGTGAGTACATGGAGAAATTTGCCGTAAGTCGACTTATCGGGGCGCCTCCGGGCTATGTAGGTTATGAAGAAGGTGGACAATTAACCGAAAAAGTTAGACGCAAGCCCTATTCTGTTATTCTTTTGGATGAAATCGAAAAAGCACACCCAGATATCTTTAATATCTTGTTGCAAGTATTAGATGATGGCCAACTGACGGACGGTTTGGGAAGAAAAGTTGATTTTAAAAATACATTGATCATCATGACCTCAAATGTCGGGGCTCGAAAATTGAAAGATTTTGGACAAGGAGTAGGTTTTAATACAAAAACCCGATCTGAAAGTACTGTTGAAAATGCTAAAATGGTTATTCAAGGCGCCCTAAAACGTACTTTTTCACCCGAATTCTTGAATAGAATTGATGATATAGTCGTCTTTAATAGTCTTAATAAAGAAAACATTTTTGATATTATTGATATAACTTTAAAAGACCTTTTTGGAAGAATCAAAGAATTGGGCTATGCGCTAGAACTTGACGCCAAGACCAAAGCATTTTTGTCTGACAAAGGCTATGACCCTCAATTTGGGGCACGTCCGCTCAATAGGGCTATTCAGAAATACTTGGAAGACCCACTTGCGGAATACATTCTTAACAACAAAGAAAGTCTAAAAGAAGGCAGTACGCTTATTGCCTCCCTTGGAGAAGATGAAAATGTGATCATCAATGTTAAAAAGAAGCGAAAAACGAGTAAAAAATAATCAAAATTTAAAAATGCCAGTTTCGACTGGCATTTTTTTTTAGATATCAGCTATTATACGTAGGTATTGGTCAATAATAACATGTTCATCAAACTCTTTTAATGCCATCGTTCGCCCTGCTGCTCCCATTTGTTCTAACATTGCTTTAGGCATCTTGGCCATGGCTATCATAGCCTTCGCCAAGTCAGCCGCGTCGGCAACTGCCACCATCCATCCATTATGCTGATGTATAACTGTTTCTTTACAGCCTGGTGCATCCGTCGTAATTACAGGTTTGGCCATCGAAAGGCTTTCGAGCATAACACGTGGAAGCCCCTCTCGATACGAAGGCAACACAACGACATCTGCATTACTCATAATCGAGCGAACATCATCTGATTGCCCCATATAGTTGATAATATCTTTCTGTACATACTCCTGTACTAGTTTGTCTGTAATTGCCGAAGGGTTGCCTTTGTCAATTGCACCGACTACCCAAACCTGAGCAATCGCTACACTTTGCTTCAAAATTTTTGCTGCCTCAAACAACTCTCGAACTCCTTTGTCATACAATAGACGACCTACAAACAAAAAAACAGGCCCCTGTTCATTCCTATTTTTAGGCATAGGACTAAAAAAAGAAGTATTTACCCCCGAACCTTTAATTAGAATAGACTTAGAGACAGTACTTAAATTCAACTGGGTAAACAATGCTAAATCATCTCTATTTTGAAAAGCAACTTTATCTGAATACCGAAAAGCAAAAGCATACAGCTTTTTGACAATTTTATGCACGAAGCCCTCTTTCATAAAACTATAGCCTAAGCCCGTAACCGTTGCCATCGATTTGCGTCCCGAAAATCCAGCTGCTATTGTACCATAAATATTGGGCTTGATGGTATAATGTAAAATATAATCGAACTGCTGCTTGGAATACAACTGATACAGTTCGAAACAAAGCCTCAAATCTTTAAGCGGGTTGACCCCCTTTCGTGATAAATGTTTTAAGGCAATATGTTTACAGCCTGTAGCCTCAACTTCTTCTACATAATCATCAGTGGGTGCAACAGCAAAAACCTGATGTCCTTCTTTTATCAGTTGTTTGATTAAGCCCAACCTGAAATTATAAATATTCCAAGTTGTATTAAGAACAATAGCAATTTTCAACTGATTCTTTACCATTTTAGTATCTTTAACTATTATCGTCTGTTTGGAAGCCTTTGGCACAAAATACATCTTTAGTTTTATGTTCTTAGTTGTATGGCAAATAATTTTTAGTACTGACTATATACTCCTCCCCTTTTTCATATTGATGTGGGTGCTTATCGCGCTGCGTTTTCGCAACAAACATTACAAAGGGTCGGTTGTGTATCGCTATTTTATGCCTGCCCTTGTTATACGCCTTGTCGGCGCCCTTCTATCCGCTTTTATGTACCAATATTATTATGGTTATGGCGATACTTACTTTTATTATTTCGGGATCAATGACACCTTTAATGCCCTGTTTAGTAATCCAGGCGCTGCTTATGAAATCATTTTTAAAGATTTTTATGATTGGGATTTGTCTACACATTCTTATCTGACCTATCGAGGGATTTTTACCAAACCAAAAGAGGCAATGGTTATCAAACTAGGGGCATTTATGAGCCCCTTTGGGCTCGGAACCTATATAGGAACTTCTTTTGCCATTACTTTTGTAAGTTTCATGGGATGTTGGGGGATTTATAGAGTCTTTTACAACTTATATCCGCACTTACACCGCACCTTGGCCTTTCCTATTTTATTTCTTCCTTCATTATGCTTTTGGGGCACGGGCATTATGAAAGATTCTATCGTATTGGCTGGCCTAGGTCTGTTTATAAATGGCATTTACTACTTATTCATTAGTAAACAAAAAAAGGTTCTTCGTTCCGTATTTTTAATCTTATTCGGTACTTTTCTGATGCAAAGCATCAAAATTTATGTTTTTGCATCGATAGCACCTGCCTCGTTGTTGTGGATATTTTTTATGTACAAAAATAAAATACGTAACTCTATCTTACGTAAGGTAGCAAGTCCTTTATTTTTTATTACGGGGGCCGCAGTTGGATTATTTGCCCTTCAGAAACTAGGAGAATCCTACAGCCAATTTACACTAGAAGGTTTTTTGGAAGAAGCCAACAAAGTGCAGTGGTGGCTAAAACTGAGCACGGAAAGAGATGGAGGAAGTGGCTATGATCTTGGAGACATTGATCCGTCTATGTCGGGCTTATTGCGCGTATTTCCAAAGGCAGTAATCGTAACCCTATTTAGACCTTTTTTATGGGAAACCAAAAAATTAATTTTACTTCCCTCCGTGTTGGAAGCATTTGTTACGCTGGGCTTTACTATTTATGTCTTTTTCAAAGTAGGCATTCTTAACATCGTCCGAATCAGCCTATCCAATCCTGTTATTCTGTTTTGCCTAACCTTCTCGATTATTTTCGCTTTTTGTGTGGGGTTCACGGCCTTTAATTTTGGAGCCCTTGCGCGTTACAAAATACCTTGCCTACCCTTCTATATTACCGCATTGATAATTATGCTTGATGCCAAAAAAAATCAGGGTAAAACTATAGAATCAAATGCATAACCTTGCCGTTGATAATGCGCAAGCACTAGCGGTAATACTTCGATTAATTTCTGTTTAGCTTTTAGGCTGTCGTGCAAGACAACTATCGACCCACTTTTAGCATTATTCAATATATTTTCTAAACATTGTTGAGCACTTAGCCGAGCATCAAAATCGCCGGCTATAACATCCCACATTATAATATTGTACTGTTTTTTCAAGCGTCGATATTGCCTAGGCGTTAATTTCCCGTAAGGAGGTCTGAATAAATTAGATTGTACAAACTTAGAGCATTGTTGCACCTCTTCCAGGTACAAATTAGCCGATTTTTTCCAACCGTTGCAATGACTAAACGTATGGTTACCCACAGCATGTCCTTGATCAAGAATAGATTGATAAATACTTGGATGTTTTTGAACATTGGCCCCCACACAAAAAAAAGTTGCTTTGGCATTATAGGCTTTTAGTTGCGCTAAAACCCAAGGCGTCAATTCCGGTATCGGACCATCGTCAAACGTTAAATACAAACGTTTGCCCGATGCGGAAGGCAAAAACCAGGTAAGCCCACTAAGAAGATGCTGAATAAACTGCGGAGTTTGTACTGTGTAGAACATAGCCGTTTATTTGAGCGTGAGGGTGTACTTGGATACAGCTTCTATCTCTTCTTGGCTTAAAATAGCGTTAAATGCTGGCATGATTTTACGGCCTTTGTCCACAACAGTCATCCGTTGAGACAAGGTTAAATCTGAATCGGGCAAGGCTACTGCTCCGTTTAAACCCATGCGTCCATTAGCCCCGTGACAGGTAATGCACTTAGACATAAAGATGGATTTACCATTTACTATACCGGAGTTTTGAGGGGCATTCGAACAAGCCCACATTAGGATAGTCAACGAAAGAATGAATAAAAAATAACGCATCATTTAAACAATTTGGGAACTCTAAAGCTATTTATAGCATTAATTAGTATATTGGTAAAGCTTGAATTTAATTTTTTTTCAACTTCATCAAACTAAAAATACCAATTTTTTTTTGTTAGCCTATCGCTTTCGTGTCATTTTATCACCTTTAAATAATACTACATATGTATCCAGCCATTGCCATTGGTCTTTTCTTATTTTTTGTTCTTTTTTCGACCATCAAAATCGTCCAAGAAAAGACTGCTAAAATTGTTCAGCGATTGGGTAGTTTTAATCGCGTCCTACATCCCGGCATCAACTTCTGCATCCCTTTCTTAGAATCTGTTTCGGGTACGGTTAACCTAAAAGTACAGCAATTAGATATTCAGATTGAAACAAAAACCAACGATGATGTATTTGTCAAATTACAAGTTTCGGTACATGTTCAAATCATGAAAAACAAAGTACAAGAAGCGTTTTATGAATTAGATGACCCTTATGGACAGATCTCCTCTTATATTTTTGATACCGTACGGGCTGAAGTACCAAAGCTTGACCTTGACGATGTCTTTTCTCGCAAAGACGATATCGCGACAGCCGTGAAGGCAGAACTTTCAGAACATATGGACAAATACGGGTACAAAATCGTAAAGACCTTAATCACGGACATCGACCCCGACGCCCTAGTTAAGGAATCTATGAATAGAATCAATGCTGCCAAGCGCAACAAAGAAGCAATTACCGAAGATTCAGAAGGTCGTAAAATTGCTAAAATTTTAGACGCTGAAGCCGACAAAGAATCAAAACGACTGCAAGGGGAAGGTGTCGCTGAACAGCGATTAGCTATCATTAAAGGTTTTGCCGATTCTGTTGAGGATTTTAGCAATACCTTACAAGGCGTTTCACCCATCGAAATTATGCAATTTGTCTTATTGACGCAGCATTATGACACGATCAAAGAAATAGGTGAGAAAAATAGTTCTATCATTGTACCTTATTCTCCAGGCAATCTTCAAAACCTTCAACAACAATTGATGGAAGGCAATTTGATGGCTGATAAAATATCAGAACTGAGTAAAGAGCGCCAACAATCAATTCATGATTTGTCCTTTGCGGAAAAAGAAAAAAGCATTTTGGATATTGACAAAAATATTGACAACATCTTGTAATCATACCATATAAATGAGGCTTCGGCCTCATTTTTTAGTTAAGGTGTTTTGGCCTTGGCAAATGCCCCTCTACGCTTTGTGCTATTTTTTGGTGGATGGCAAATACTATCAACGCAACACCCCCTCCTGTAATCATACCTGCAGCAATGTCCTTAAGAAAATGCTGTACCAAGTACATTCTAGAACAGGCCACCAAAACAGCCAATAATAGACATAATAACTTGCCTGATGCACGGGGCATAAAAAAAGCTAAAAGGGAGAAGAACGCAAATGCAGAGGTTGTATGTCCGGAAGGGAAACTTGTTGTCCATCCCTGATGTAATGGTACATCTGAAATATAATTCGCCAAATCTGGAGCTTCTAATAAATCATTAAAATAACGAACAGGACGTTCGTGACGAAATAGCCATTTCAAAGCGCCACTAAATATCAAAACAAACAGGGCATTTAATAAAAAGGCTATACTCTTAGAATAGGCAACAAACAAAAAACCAATAATGGCTATGATATAAGCATATGCCTCTCCAAGACTCGAACAGAATACAAAAAAATGATTACTGTTGGTCGATCGATGGCGTGCAAAAAACTGAATAACATCCCCTCTTTCTCCACCGTTGAACAAATAAAAAACAGCCGCCGACCACAGCACAAAATAAGGCAAAATATAGACAATATTTGCGTTCAAAAAAGAGTCCGACGAAGTATCAAGTTGATCCTTTATCATAGTTCATTTATTTTTTAATCAGCCGTTTTTCTTTTGAGGCTATTGATCTAAAAAAAGCGATCAACTTATCGAAATAAATAACCCTTGAATCGTTAAACGCTTTGTAGGTCAAAAACAATCCAAAGGGTAACAAAACAAGGTTAGGGAGCCAAGACCCAATCCAACAAGTAATCTCTAAATTGGTTGCCAGGTTTTTGCCAACCAAAAACAAGACAAAGAATAACATAAAAAAGATGATAGCAACCAAAATTGGCCAACCAAACCCCCCTTTTCGTATAATAGCCCCCATCGGTGCCCCAATAAACAAAAACAAAAGACAGGCAAAAGCAAATGAAAATTTTTGGTGAATTTCATTTTCATGTTCAACATGAATGCGTTTGTTGGTTTTGAGATATTGTGCCAAACCATGTGCTTGGCCTTTGATGTTTTGACAAAACCCTATGGCGCGCTGATAAATATAACTTTTTTTACTCGCAGGAATACAAGCTCCCATTTTTACAAAATTAGTATCGACACTAGGCAAATCAGCTGTTAAAGTTGGCGGGATATAGCTTTTATAATAACGTTCAGGGGGCAGCACACTCGTATCCGTACGAACAATACCTTCTCTTCTAAATTGAAATAGAGCATCCGCGTTTCGTTTAAGAACGGTGTACCGTTGTACTCTTTTATTGTAAAGAGAGTCCATTGCCCTCAAGAGTTGTTTTGCTGTCAGCAAACTATAATGTCCTTTAAATAAATTTTCGTTCGTTTCGTTAAACTCAAATTCACTCAAATCAAAGAGGGTGGTATAAGTCTTAAAATTCATTTGCATAAAGGGGTAAGCTGTTGGCCTTTCGGGCTTGGCTTCTAATTCTTCATAACGCGTACCATCCGACAGTTTTACCACCAAAAACGAACGATTAATGACAGTGTCTTGGTATACTACACTATCTTGAATCTGCCGTTTGACTTTTTGGTGGATAGTATCTTTTGAATAGTATAAGCCACCTTTTTTAGCATTAGTTTGCCCTTTATACCCGCCGGCAACGGTATGGTCATAAATTTTCAAGCCTTCCAAAACCCGCCCATCTTTATTTTTTTGGCCAACATAAATAGATACATTTTTAAAATCGTTGTTGTATTGCCCCTCGTCAAAGTTCAAGGCAGGTTTTTGCTTGCGTATATCGTGTAAGGTAGATTTAAACTTAAGGGCAGTTACCGGAATCAGTAGATTTGAAAAAACAAAAGATATTACTGACAAAGTAGCAGCAAAGAACAGCAAAGGCAACATGATGCGAAACAGTGAAAGTCCGGCACTTTTCATCGAAACCAATTCATAATGTTCCGCTAAATTGCCCAATGTCATTACCGAAGCAATTAAAACGCCAAAAACCATTGCCCTTGGAATCATGGCTAGGGATTGATAGAATAATAATTCTAAAATTATAGACAAGTCTAGCCCTTTTCCTATAATATCATCAATATACTTCCATAAGAATTGCATATTGAAAATAAACATAGCAACCAATGTCCATATTATTAAGGGTAGGACAAAACTTTTGATAAGGAGCAAATCAATTTTCTTCAATTAAGAGGATAGATTATGAATAAAAAAATAATGTTTTGCCGCGCCACTTTTAGTATTGTCGGAATTTTCGACTCCTTTTTAAAAGGACTCTTAAGCTTTTTTACGTTCTAGCGCTTGGTATATATAGTCAAAAGTTGATAGTATATCGGGTTGTCCATCAACAATAGCTACGTCGTGTTCAAAATGTGCCGATGCAAGACGGTCTCTAGTCAATATGGTCCACCCGTCGTTTAATTGATGAATTTTGGCCGTCCCCATATTTATCATTGGTTCTATGGCAAGTACCATTCCGTTCTTAAGAAGTTTGCCTCTGCCTCTTTTACCATAATTGGGCACTTGTGGTTCTTCGTGCATTGTTCTGCCTAAGCCATGTCCTACTAATTCTTTCACAACACCATAGCCAAAACTTTCGGTATAATTTTGAATAGCATGCCCAATATCTCCGATACGATTCCCTGCTTTACATTGTTCGATACCAAGGTATAAGCTTTTTTTGGTCACTTCTAAAAGTTGTTTTACTGCTGCACTAACTTCGCCCACTTCAAAGGTATAGGCATGATCGCCGTAAAATCCATTCATCAAAACACCACAATCTACTGATATTATGTCCCCATTTTCAAGGGGCTTATCGGTAGGAATTCCGTGCACTACCTGTGCATTGGGCGACATACATAAGGTATTGGGAAAATCATACAAGCCCAAAAAACCAGGCGTCCCACCATGATCTCTTATATAGGTTTCGGCCAATTTATCCAAGGCAAGTGTACTGATACCTGGTTCTATATGTTCGGCGATAATACCTAAGGTTTTTGAAACCAATTGGGCACTCATGCGCATGAGTTCTATTTCTTCTTTTGTTTTGAATATTATTGCTTCCTTCGACATTTTTTGATTCTATTCTATTTAAGCTATGAAAGTAGGGGCTAAATTAATCAAACTAAGCCAAATGGACTAATAATTAGATATGAATTAAATAGTGTGCGTACACAGTTGGTACAAAAACGATTCTTGATTAAACAATTCCATTAATTTAAAACAAAAAAAACTCAAGTCCGATTCCACAAAAGAGAAAAAATCTAAAATAGGGATATTTAAACAACAAATAGGCACTGATTATCAACACATTAAACAAAGGAATCGTTTTTGAATAGTAATAGTTGTTAAATATTAGCAAAAAATTTAAATATATCGTCATGAATTTATCCAATCTTATAATCAAGGCTGCATTAACAGTCGCCCTTATTTTTGTAGTTACCCCAATTTTGTTTGCTGCTCCTCCTCCTCCTCCAGGCGTACCGATTGATGCTGGATTATCTGTATTGGTAGTTGCAGCTGTAGGCTATGGTGCACAAAAACTCAAAAAAGAAGAAATTTAAAACAACATAGATTAGACCTAATTCCCCCTTCAAATTAGGTCTTTTTTTTTAAAAAAAAATCATGAAAATCATATTATTTTTATTACCCTGTTTCCTATCCTTTCAACTCGCCGCTCAAAATTCTACAGGGGTTGCCATCAACAACGACAACTCTGACCCGGATAATTCTGCAATGCTTGATGTCAAATCGACTGATAGGGGTGTTTTGATACCTAGAATGACAGCATCTCAACGCAATACCATAAACGCTCCAGCAGTCGGGCTTTTGGTTTTTCAAACCGATGCTAATATTGGTTTCTACTATCACAATGGTACTGAATGGATGTATGTCCAAGGTATTTCTACCACTGCAACTATTGCTTCCGTTAGTACGGTTGCTGTCACCTCTGTTACAAACAACGGTGCCAATATAAGCGCAATTGTAAATTCAGACGGTGGTGCTACTGTTAACGCTCGTGGCATTTGTTACAGCACCTCTCCTAATCCAACAATAAACGACAACTCTGTTACAAGTGGTTCGGGAACAGGGTCGTATAATGCTAATCTTAGCAATCTATTATCGGGCACTACCTATTATGCAAAAGCTTATGCTACCAATAGCATAGGTACTTCTTATGGTAGCCAAGTCAACTTTACGACTAATTTCCCTACTGTTGCCATCGGTGACAACTTTCAGGGAGGTACTGTCTTTTATATATTACAAAATGGTGATCCGGGATATGATCCTAATGTACAACACGGACTTATTGTATCAGATGTAGATCTGAATAGTTCTAATAAAGATACAGAATATGGGTGCAAAGGTACTCTTAACGGAACAGGCCCAGCTATAGGAGATGGTGCTAATAATACTGCATTGATTCTTTCAACTTGCAGCACAGCAGGTATAGCAGCCGAATTATGTAACAATTACAGCATTACAGTCGGGGGCATCACCTACAATGATTGGTTTCTACCTAGTCAAGATGAGATTCAGGAACTCTATAATCATTCGCAATATGGGCCAACAGGAGGTATGACTCTCAATACTAGTTTTGGTAATGTTGAATATTACACCTCTACCGAAACTTCTGCTGATAAATCTTATCACTTACACTTTAGCAATAACAATATGCACAACGACGGTAAAGACAAACGAAAAAATGTACGAGCAGTCAGAAGCTTCTAATTTTTTGTTACCTAAACAGTTAAAATCCGTCCGTATGAAATATTTAAAATCATTCAGTCTTTTGGTAGGCCTAACAATAGCAACTACATCTGTTGTTGCACAAGGCTTGCTCGTAAAAGGAGCCTATTTAAAGGTCAAACAAAATACCCTTGTAAAAATAAAATCAGGTGGTTTTCATAATAAAACGATTAACAATAATCTTAGTAACGAAGGAATCATTGCCTTAGACGGTTTGCTTCAGAACCTCGGTAGTATCAGTGGAACCATTCTGATGAACGGCACAAGCAATACAGATGCTTATATTGGTGTTCTACAAAATTTAGAAATTAGTACTACCGGTACTGTTCGCGCTGCTGATCATGGCTCCGTTAGTCGATTACTTAAAATAAACAGCGGTGCTACTTTTGATACCAACGGCAAAAATATAGTCCTAGAATCGGATGCCAATCAAACCGCTTTAGTGCACCACAATGGAGGAAATACCTTAGGTGATTTTGAAGTTCAACGTCACATTAGCACCGGCAACGGGCATCACTTTATTAGTGCACCTACAAACAATGCAAGTATTCAAGAACTTGCAGACGATTTCCCATTGAATTTATCTGGAGGATCCCCGCATGTTTATTATTACGATGAGACAAATACAGCAACTACTGCTGCTATGCGTTGGCGTGCACCCGCTTCCTTGAGTCATCCGATGGAAGCAGGAGAAGGTTTTACTTTTTGGTTTAATACAAACGGTGGTAAAACTATTGATATCAATGGTCCTATCAACAATGGTACTGTTCCTATTCCTATGACTTTCACCCACAGTATTCCGGTTTCGTCCAATACAAATGGGCCATACAGTCCGGAAGGATGGAACTTTATTGGAAACCCATACGCAGCCCCTATCGACTATAACGCTATGATTGCTGCTGCCCCAAGTGCTGTAGCCCATGGCATGTATCGGTGGGACCCCAATACATCAACTTATATTAGCTATATAAACGGCATCTCGAATCCTGCTAATTACAATGCCATCATTCCTTCGATGCAAGGTTTTTGGTTACGAACAAGTGCTAATTGCACCCTTAATCTAGACAACAGCATGCGGGTAACTGACCCAGATATTGTTTCAAGTATTTTTCTAAAAAACAGCAATAACGACCCTATCAGTCGATTGGAATTATCGGGACTAGGCAAAAAAATTGAAACGGTTCTTACGTTTAATCAGTATGCTAATAATTCTTTTGACCCTCAACTAGATGCATATTTTCTGCCTTCTGACGAAAGCGATGAAATTATTTTAGCATCTAAGATTGGCCAACACACCCTTAGTATCAATTCATTGGGTGATTTAGGTGCAAGTAATCACCTAATACCTTTACACTTTAAGGTGTCCACTGCAGGAACCTACTCCATACAAATTAGTGAGTTTACGAATTTTCCGGCAGGAACTATCTTAATCTTAGAAGACCAACAACTTTCGACAAGTCAGATTCTGAATCAAGGTCTCTACCAATTTGTAGGGAGTCCAAACGACAATGAAAATAGATTCCGTTTGAACGTAGTACCTGATGCTAATAGTATTAATTCTGTCGAAAACAAAGAAGCGATTAAGGTTTACACACAATTAGATGATTTAGTTTTAGAAACAAATACTGTTTTACCAAAAAACCAACGAATTCAAATCTCCGATATAAGTGGACGCATAGTACTAGAAGGTCTTTTGAGTGCTGGGCAATCAAATCATAGGATTTCGATTCATAAAATCCCTAAAAATCAACTTTACCTAGTACGGGTAGAAGGGCTAGAATATAGCTATCCTATCAGACGATAAATATTTCATACTTTCATAATATTCATAATAAGTAAGATGCACCTTTTGACCTTTTGTCAAAAGGTGTTTTTTTTGATGGTTCAAGCGATTCAATAGGATCTAAAGACTACTATTATTTTTAATATTTTATTATATTGTGTGAACAATAAAAGTGCATATAAGAACTTATTTATTGAACCGATAGCCGTAATGAATTTTTTTAACAAATCAATCGAATACCTAAAAGGTGTAGGAACCCTTCGCGCTGATATATTAAAGCGTGAACTCGGTATATTTACCTATCATCAGCTTTTGCAGCATTATCCCTTTCGCTATGTTGATAAAACAAAATTCCACCTCATTAAGGATATCAAAGACGAAAGCGAATACGTACAGATAAAAGGGGTATTGCGTACTATAAATAGCATAGGAGAAGGGAGAAAAAGACGTTTAAGTGGTGTATTTAGAGACCAAAGCGGCAGCCTTGAACTGACTTGGTTCAAAGGCCTACACTGGGTTCAAAAGCTTGCCGTTGGAAAAGAATATATTGTTTATGGTAAACCAACTTTTTTTAATCAAAGAAAAAGTATTGTTCACCCTGAAATTAGTCTAGTAAAGCCCGAACAGAAAGATAAAGCGCCCACTTTATCGCCGGTTTATCACAGCACCGAAAAACTAAAAGCAAAAGGTTTGGATAGTAAAGGCATTTCCACGATCATGAAAAACCTTTTTCTGAAAATCCATCCTAGTCGTTCTACTATAGAGGAATCCCTCCCACTTTACCTTCGTCAGCAATTACATCTAATCGACCGTTATTCGGCTTTGCTTGCTATACATTTCCCACACAACAAACAACAACAACAACAAGCAGCGCAACGCATCAAATTTGAAGAGTTCTTTTTTATGCAATTACGCATGCTGCGTAGCAAACAACAAAAAAGAATCGGCATTAGAGGCTATATCTTTAAGGTAATTGGAGAGCATTTCAACCGTTTTTATCATAATAACTTAAAATTTGAACTTACTGGTGCCCAAAAAAGAGTCCTCAAAGAAATTCGTGCCGATATGGCTACAGGACATCAAATGAACCGTCTTTTGCAAGGAGATGTCGGAAGCGGGAAAACAATTGTGGCATTTATGAGTTTGTTAATTGCCCTTGATAACGGTTTTCAAACAGCCCTAATGGCCCCTACTGAAATCTTAGCACAACAACATTTAAGTTCTATTCTTGAAATGGCCGATGGGCTTGATTTAAATATTCAGCTTCTTACAGGTACTGTTAAAGGCAAAAAACGAAAATCCCTGCTAGAGGATTTAGCGGCAGGAAACATAGATATTCTTATCGGGACACACGCCCTGATAGAAGACCCTGTTGTCTTTAAGAACTTGGGAATGGTCGTGGTAGACGAACAGCATCGTTTTGGGGTTGTTCAACGCGCTAAAATGTGGCGTAAAAGTAAGTTAAACCCGCCTCATATTCTTGTAATGACAGCAACGCCTATTCCAAGAACATTGGCAATGACCGCCTATGGTGATTTAGATGTCTCGGTAATCGACGAAATGCCCCCTGGCCGAAAACCGATTACGACCTATCATAAATTTGAAAGTCAGCGCTTGTGGACTTTTGGGCAGATGAAACGCGAAATTGCCAAAGGACATCAGGTTTATATTGTCTATCCCTTAATCGAAGAATCTGAGTACGAAGGACTGAGTGAGGTGAAAGATTTGATGGAAGGTTTTGTTGCCATCGAACGTGAATTCCCAAAGCCTAAATATCAAATTTCGGTCGTACACGGACGTCAAAAACCCGAAGACAAAAAAATGGAAATGGATCGTTTTGCTCGAGGTGAAACCCAAATCCTAATGGCTACCACTGTCATTGAAGTTGGGGTAAATGTTCCGAATGCAAGCATAATGGTCATTGAAAACGCCGAACGATTTGGCCTAGCCCAACTCCACCAATTACGTGGACGAGTAGGACGTGGCGGAGGCGATGCTTATTGCATCCTAATGACAGGCTTCAAACTATCCTCTGATGGTCGATTTCGCATGCAAACCATGACGGAAACGACCGATGGATTTAAAATTTCGGAAGCAGACCTAAAACTTAGGGGCCCTGGCAATATCGAAGGAACTCAACAGTCGGGCGTACTCAATTTTAAGCTTGCCAATATTGTGCAAGACGGTGCCATGCTAAGACAAGCACGTACGATTGCACAACAGATATTAGCAAAAGACCCTCAATTGAATCTAGCAGAACATCAAGTTTTGTCAAAGTATCTTAAACTGACTCAAAAAACGCATGGCTTTGGCTTAATCAGCTAAGTAGATTACAAATCATAGCCTTTGGCTAAAAACAAGCCGTCGTCTCTAAAATGCGCTTCAAAGGCCTCGCCGTTATCGGCTGATTTGAGGGCCAATTCGTAGGATATATCTCCGTTACTGTACTGAATCATATCTGCCTCTTCTATACTGTGGTCTTCAAACATAGCATTAGCTGCCTTCAAAACCAATTCAGGGACGTCCTCTAAATCCATAGAAACCTCGGACAACAACACATGACCTGTTACGGTAATTTCAACTTCAAAATCAACCTCTCCATTATCAAAAGATGCTTCATAAATTTTAGCCGGCACCTCCCATCCCCACTCAACATCACTGAGATTAACATCGGGATAATATTCTTTAAAGACTCTTAGAATTTCATTTGGAACATATAACTTACTCATCTCGATTAATTTTGTATTTGTTATTGTATTATTGAAATAGTGTTTTAATGATTGCAGGGCAAAGATATACAAACTATATTATGAAAAAAATAAAAAAATCTACTTTAAGATGTTACATTTTTAAAACATAATCGGCTTTAGGGTATGAAGGGAGAAATAAACAACTATTCTGTAGAACTAAAAAACAAAATATGCCGATTGGCATACCGACTGCTTCAAAATGAAGAAGAAGCTAAAGATGTTACCCAAGAAGTATTTGAAAAAACATGGAAAAAAAGACATCAGCTTGGTCGTTTTCGTAGTATAGTTGCTTTGTCCCTCAAAATGGCAAAAGATATTTGTACGGACAGAATTAGACATCGTATTGTTCAACAAAAATTTGCGACAGAATTCAAGCATACAACGAGCACTATATTAGATAATATACCCTACGAAACCAAAGATTTAGCTGAATTAGCCAAACAATTAATCAACAACCTACCCCCTAAGCAACAACTCATTATTCATCTTAGAGATATTGAGGGATTAGAATTTGAAGAAATTGAAAATATTACTGAGATGAAAACAACAGCTATACGAATGAATCTTTCTAGAGCAAGAAAAACCATTCGCAAGCAAATGATCAAAATTATGAATCATGGAACACAATAAAATACAACAACTTTTAGAAAAATATCTAGACGGTGCCACTACTGTTTCGGAAGAAAGCCTGTTAAGAAGGTATTTTGAACAGCAAGATACCGTTCACGCTGATTTTAGATATGCTCAAGCTATGTTCGCACATTTTACATCGGAGCAAAAAGATTACTTTAAAGAACAGACAATAAGGTCGTCAAACAACCGACAGATTCAAGGAATACTCCTGGGTTTATTGACGTTATTGGTTTCGATTGTTATTGGACTATTTTATTTCAATACCTCTAAGGAAGCTCCTATCAAAAATCCAACAAAGCAGTTGGTTTTTTACAACAACACAGATTCTATTCAAAAAATTCACCTAAATAAGCACACGACTATTTGGTTAAATAAAAATTGTAAAATTAGCTACCCTGCTACATTTGGGAAGCAAGAAAATACCATTATCGTAGAGGGAGAAGCTTTCTTGGAAACAAGTTTAGTGGATTCAATAAAAGTATTAGCTTATAATGCACTTATAAGCGTAGAACAAGTTACAGCATTCAATATCAAAGCTGAAAAAGAGGCAGAAAGTGTAGAAATTACCGTAAAACATGGAAGTGTAAAAGTAGCTGACAATAGCAATCTAGACGGATTATCCTTATTAGTTACCGAAGGTAACTACTGTTCGGTGCACAAATCTAGCAAGATGGTATTTGCTGCAGCAAACACCAACAACAATTATCTAGCTTGGCTAACAGGAGAATTTATTTTTGATCATATTCCTTTAGCTACAGTTACGGATGTACTAGAACGCTATTTCCATGTAAAAGTAACTCTTGATGATCGTCAGCTCGCATATTGCGAGATTACAGGTACTTTCAAAACTAAAAGTATTGATAACATCTTAAACGCTATAAAGTCTGAACTGAACTTTGAAATTACGAATGCCGGCAATGTGATTACAATATCAGGTAAAGATTGTTCATAATTTCCAATCACTTAAAAATTTACCGACATGAAAAATCTAATAAATATAGTGCTGCTGCTATTATCCTTTTATCAAACTCAAGCACAATGTTCTATCTATGCTGAGGAAATGATAAAAGAACAATGCGAGGGCGAGCATTTAGTTCATCAAGAACTACACAGCGAAGGTGCAGAAAGCTTAAAACTTTTGTTGAATAAGGGGAACCAATACGTTCTATACCTTTTAAATGCCAATCAGGATATCAAAAACTATAGTTTGACTTGTACAAATCAAGCTATTGAAAAAGTAGCGGTTCTCAACAAAAAAAAGAAGGTTAGAAAGTATTTTATTAAAGTAGAGGAAAGCAAAGAGTATGACTTTACGATTGATTTTGGAACAAAGAAAAAAGCTTGTGCAATGATAGCTATTTATTTTCAAAAGAACGAAGCATCTAGTTTTGGCTTATTTAATAGTCTACAAGATATGAACAATGAAAATGCCATTTTTAAGGATATTATGTTATTAGAAAGAAAAACGAAAAAAGGCCTTGTTTATCGCTTCGAAAATAAAAAAGAATCGGCACTTTGTTATGGTATAAGCAACGGAGTTGATAAGTTTATTCGCACGCCTGATAATGCATTTGTCAAATTAGAGGACCTCGGCAAATACTATTTTTACGAAATAGCCGACCCTGACGGTGAGATGGTATTAGCAGTGACAGGAAGGGCAGCACTAGCTGCTGCAGTAGACGATGATGCTTGTTATGTTCTACACAAAGAGACCGGCGCGATTATGCAGCTTAACAAAACAACGATTCGAAGTTTGATAAAAGACAATCCAAGCCTGTTAAAAGAATTTGATGCAGAAAAAAAGAAAAGGAGCGTCTTAAAAGAATACATGATACGCTATTCTAAGTAAGCTTTATAAATCGTCCAACAATGATAAGAGTTAACTTTTAATAATTTTGCTTCTTAAGTACTATATTATTGATTGTTAACTCTTAATAATTTTACGCCACTGCAAGGAACCATCTTTAAAGCTAAATTTAAGTAGGTATACCGCTTTTGACAAACCCTCTAAACTGACCGTTCCGTAATAATTATTGAGGGTTCTTTCCTTGAGTAGAGATCCAAATTCATTATATAGAGCTATTCTATCAATCCTCTTTTTAGTTTCAACAAAGAGGCTGCTTTTTACAGGATTGGGGAATATACGTAGCACAGCTGTAGCCTCTGTTTGTTGAGTGGTAGCAAAAATACTAGTACAAGAACTACTAAAAATAGAATTGGATGCGAATCGGAATTTAGCAGGAATGTCCCCCACTCCAGGGTTGTTAGGCGTCCCAATTTTGGCATAGTCGGCCGATGAGACAAAAATAGGTTGACTATTGTAAGCATAACTCAAATCTACCAAGCTTGCCGTACCCGTGGGTACAATTGTTCCTTTGTTATTGTTTCCGTGCATAAAGTGCCCTGTTCCTTGTATGGTGTAATTGGCAAAACTATAAGGAAAAGAAGTATTTGTAATATCATTACCCAATAAGTTTTGATTGGGTGAATTGGATGCGCTAAAAAATACGCCATAGCCCTCTGCTCGATTGCGGAAAAATGTATTGAACGGACCATTAGGACCATGCGAATTATCAATGACAATATTTCGGCAAATATTTTGCTCAAAAAGATTAGCATAAACATAGTTGCCGTGCAAGACAATATCTCCTGCAGCATCGGATGGTGTTGAAGACCAAAAAGGATCAAAGGAATAATTATAAGCAAACACATTGCCGTTAGCACCTGCCTGCAACAACATAGAATGCCTCAAATGTTCAAAAATATTATCCTCTGCCAAACAAGCGCCTGTTGCAAACTGAAAAACAACACCATAAGCCCTGCCGCCGCCGCCGTAATCAAAACCATGATGAAAATAAGATTTTGCGATATATAAATTAGAGGAAAATTCAGCTTTAACATGGGCAAAGGTACAGTTTTCAGACTCTATTCCTTTTATCCAACAATCAATAGCATAGCGGAATTGAATATTACAAGCCTGTTGAGGTGCGGCGTCGTCGATTCGTTCAATTTTGAGGCACTCTATTCCCACATTGCGTACAGGATGAATCGTTTGAGCATAGGGATTTCTCAAAAGAGAATATTCCATTCTCAAAGGAGCATTTAGGTATACCCTATTGCCCGCAATACTGTCAATTCTGACAATCTGCCCCACTGTACCCACAGCCCAGGAAGAGCTTACCAAGTCTGCATCATCCTGTCGAAGTCGGATCCAATCGCCCGGCAACCATGAAGCGGTATTCCACAGCTCAATAAAGCTTGAATCTTTAAAGGCACTTAGCTTTAGAGCACTTGTATCGTTGCCAAGATTTCCTGAAATATCAAACGCATGACCATTCCCTGCCAAATCCATTCTAAATACGGTACTATCCGCCCCCCTTCCTTTGATTACAAAGCCAGAGGGTAACTGTATACTTGAATTGAATAAAAAAACACCACTAGGAAATTGCAAAACAGCCCCTTGCCCACCAAAACTACTCATAAAATTGGCCAAAACAAGGTCGTTCGACACACTGCCATCCGCTACAAAAGGATACAAAGACATATCAACAACCGTTAAGCCCGCAATAGCATTTTCAGTAAGCCCTGCAAGCGTCCAGTCGACAGAACGTACCTGTGGAAGCGTCTGAGCAGATAACTCAATGCTCAAAAACAGACAAATTACTCCCATGTAAATTGCAACTTTCATAGTTTTTTGATTGACTTAAACTAAGCTTTTGTGGCATTCAGAGATTTGAAGTACTCAACTGTAATTTTGAGTCCTTCTTTGAAACCAAACGCAGGCTGATAGTCCAACAAAGCAATAGCCTTTGAAATATCGGCCTGTGAGTCGCGAATATCTCCTGCGCGAGCTGCGCGATACCTTGCTTTTTTGTGCGGTACTGCCGCCCCTTCTCTAACGCCTTCAAACAGTTCCTTAACCGAAAAACGGCCACCACATCCCACATTATAGACCTGATTGAGAGCCTCCTGATGCTTGGTTAGCATGGCTTTAATGTTTATCTGAACTACGTTTTCTACGAATGTAAAGTCTCTAGTTTGCCCACCATCACCATTTATATATACTTCCGTATTACGAATACAAGCGTCGGCAAACAAAGGTATTACAGCAGCATAAGCGCCCTCAGGGCTTTGCCTTGGCCCAAACACATTGAAGTACCGAAACCCTACAAACTCCATTTGATATAAATCGGCAAAATTAGCGGCAAATAATTCATTGGTCCGCTTAGATATTGCATAAGGAGACAAGGCCCGCCCAATACGTTCTTCCTTTTTGGGCAAGTTAGGTTCGTCGCCATAAACAGAGGAGGAAGAGGCATAAACAAAACGCTTAATACCATTTTGAGCGGCAGCAAAAACCATATTGACAAAGCCGTCGACGTTGTGGGCAGTAGTGGCATAAGGTTCTTTAATAGACCTCGGCACCGAACCTAAAGCCGCCTGATGACAAACGATATCGACCCCTTCACATGCTTTTTTACAGATTTCCAAATCGCGAATATCCCCTTCTATAAATCGATAATTAGAATAAGGTTGAAAGAGCTGCACATTGGATTTAAAGCCCGTAAGAAAATTGTCGAGCACCCGAACTTCACCGACTTGATGTTTCAATAAGTATTCTACAATATTGGACCCAATAAAGCCTGCCCCACCAGTAATTAAAATTGTTTTATTGGATAGGGATTCAGAATGATAAGCCTGTTCGTACATAGTATGTATTTAGTTTAAACACAAAAATACAAAGTAATTTGATGATGTGTACTGTGCGTTAAATTATTTTTTGATCCAACGCAAATACCACTGATACAAAGTATACAAAAACCATATAAAATGTGGATTGATGTATTGTCTTTGTTTTAAAAAATTTTGAATTATTTGCTGAAGCTCTAGGGAATTAAATTCAAAACATTGTATAAAATCCTGATCGCTCGAAAGAGCTAATAAGCTATCTTTTAGGGAATGCATTAACCATTGTTGCACAGGAATAGAAAACCCTTGTTTAGGACGCTCGATCAACTTTTGGGGTACGTATTTATATAAAATCTTACGTAATAAGTATTTGGTCGTCTGTTGTCTAATTTTGTGATGATCGGATAGCTTGAGTGAAAATTCAACAATTTTATGGTCCAAAAAAGGGTCGCGCCCTTCCAATGCAACCGCCATTGTTGCACGATCAACTTTGGTCAGGATATCTCCCTCTAGATATGTTTGAATATCAACCATACCCCAATAGGAAATCATTTGATCATTTTTCGGAGCTGTATTGGTACTAAACCTCGGTACATAATGCGGGTACAATTTTCGCAAATCGTCTTGACTAATATAGCTTGATGCTCTGTTAAAAAAATCAAGACTATTCTCGGATGCCAAAGCATTTAGCAATTTGGGAAATTTATTGCTGATATTTTTATAATTCTTTAGGATTGGAATACGATGACTATTACGTTCTAGCCATAGTGGATCAATTCCGCTGCAAAGAGACTGTAATGTCTTGCGACTCCAAGCAGGCATTTTTTTTATTTTAGGATAAAAATTTTGGGTGATTTCATACTTGGTATAGCCGCCAAACAGTTCATCTCCTCCATCGGCAGAAAGACTAACGGTGACATGGTCTTTGGCCATTTCTGATACTAAATAAGTAGGAATAGCCGAACTGTCGCCAAAAGGTTCGTCATACATATCCGCTAGCAGGGGAATCACCCGTTCAAAATCTTGTTGGGTACAGATAAATTCGGTGTGGTCTGTCTTTAGATGTCGTGCTACTTCTCGAGCATGATGTGCTTCATTATAAGCCTCTTGTTCAAAGCCAATCGTAAATGTTTTGAGTTGCCTACCTTGCTTTTTTTGTAACAAAGCCGTAACCAGAGAAGAATCAATCCCCCCCGACAGAAAGGTACCCACCGGCACATCCGCCACCATTCTTAATTCAAAACTTTCGGACAATACAGCCTCAAGCTCTTCGGTCAAATCGGCTTCAGAGGCTTGACTAATTGGAGATTGCTGGTATAAATTATCGACGGACCAATAGCTTTTGATACTAATCTGCGCATCCTCATCAAGGCTCAGATAAGCCCCTGCTTGCAATTTGTGTGCGTATTTGAAAATACAGTGTGGCTGTTGAATATAGCCTTGCTGCAAATACAGTGAAAGGGCATCCTTGTTTATGGTTTTGTCAAATAACGGGTGTTGATGAAACGCCTTTAGTTCGGATGCGAACAAAAACAGACCGTCTTTGAAATACCAATACAATGGCTTTACTCCCATCCGATCGCGTATCAGCAGTAGCTTTTTGAGCATTGTATCGTATACAACAATGGCAAAAAAACCACGGAAATGATGCATCATTTCAAGGCCCCAATGTTTGTAAGCATGTAAAATCACTTCGGTATCGCTGTCGCTCTGAAACCTCGCCCCTACTTGTATTAACTGTTCCTTGATGGCCTTGAAATTATAGATTTCTCCATTAAAAACAATAACATATTGATCGAGGTAAAGGGGTTGATCGCCCGCTGCCGATAAATCTAAGATAGACAATCTACGATGCCCTAACGCTAATTGTTTTTGGGGTTCGTAATAAGCTCCTGCACTATCCGGACCTCCATGTTGTAGACAATCTCTCATCGCAACAAGACAGTCCTTTATCGAATAGTTTTGCCGATAATTGAAATCCCAAAATCCGGTTATTCTACACATCTTTTTATCTGATTAAGCCTAAAACAAAGTCCATGTTACAACAAATGTAAAATAATAAATACAAACTAGAGATACTATTTCACTTTCTGATAATTTTTGTATTGCATAAAAGCATTATTATAATCAAAATTCAAACATTTCACGCTATAAATATGAGCATCATTGAATTAGTTGTTCCTGTAATTGGAGAATCTATCGCTGAAGTAACCCTTTCTTCTTGGTTAAAAGAAGATGGCGCCTACGTAGAACTTGACGAAATAATCTGTGAGTTCGAATCAGACAAAGCCACTGTTGAAGTGCCTGCCGAAAAAGCAGGTAAATTAATCTGGGTATCTGCTGAAGGCGATGATATCGCAATTGGTCAGGTATATGCCAAAATCGACACAAGCGTTGTAGCCGATAATAAACCTAGCGAAACAGTTAGTCCGGTTAGTCCATCAAATGAACCTGCCCCCGAAAAAACAGTAGCATCAAAAGTCAGCAGCGAAAGCTATGCAAGCGGTCACCCTTCGCCGACAGCACAAAAGCTCATGAAAGAAAATGGCTTGACCGCCGACCAAGTAGTAGGGACTGGCAAAGATGGCAGGATTACACAAGAAGATGTCGAAAAAGCAATTCTACAATCATCGAATAAAAACAAAGTTGCTGTACAGGCCGAAGAAAAGCTCGTAACAGCGGCGCCTAGCAACAGCTTGAACAGAGCAACGAGGGTAGAAAAAATGAGTCGAATGCGTCGTACAATTGCCTCCCGTTTGGTTTCTGCCAAAAACAACACGGCGATGCTGACAACCTTTAACGAGGTAGATTTGACCGAAATAATGGCTATGCGTAAAAAATACCAAGAGAAGTTTGTTGAAAAATACGGAATTAAGCTTGGTTTCATGTCGCTATTCTCGAAGGCCTGCGCAAAAGTATTAATGGAGATGCCTGGAGTTAATGCACAAATTGGTGCCGACGGAAAAAGCATTATATACCACGATTATGTGGATATATCTATCGCTATATCTACGCCGACAGGTTTGGTAGTTCCTCCCGTCAAAAACGTAGAAGCGCTTAATTTTGCAGAAATAGAATCGGCTATCAAAGGATTGGCCGTAAAAGCAAGAGAAGGAAGTCTTACGCTAAAAGAAATGCAGGGCGGTACCTTTACCATCACTAACGGTGGCGTATTTGGTTCGATGATGAGCACGCCGATAATCAACGAACCTCAATCTGCAATTTTGGGAATGCATACGATTCAACAACGTCCGATGGCAATAAATGGAGAAGTAAAGATTCGTCCTATGATGTATCTAGCTTTATCCTATGATCATCGTATTATCGATGGTAGTTCATCCGTTACCTTTTTAGTAAAGGTCAAAAAACTGCTCGAAGATCCTGTAACATTGCTACTTGATTTATAAAAAAAAGTCTATCTCGAAAGAGATAGACTTTTTTTTTGATGCTGCATTATTAATTTATACGATACCATGTCTGAGTGCGGTAAAACATAGCGACCCAACCTCGAACCATCAAGGTATTTCCTTTTGCATCGCTGTCGTCCATCCACATTGTACAGGTATAAACTTTCCCTTTTTTGGGATCCATTATAGAGCCTCCTTTCCACTTATCAGAACTTTTATACATATCCCAAACCATTTCTAATCCTATCATACTTTGGTCTTTGCCATGATCTGAGGGGCATTTATCGCATTTGATATCTTCAAAGCGTTTTTCTCCACTATCTTTGAGGGTTTGAGGATCCAAAAGCTTAATTATTTTAGCGTGATAATTATTCCCTTTCTTAAAAATTTCAACATGTGATTTAGTTCTACCGGTTTCGTCATCTACTGTTTTCCAAACGCCCAAACAATCTTTTCCATTAACCGAAACTTGAGCAGTCGTAGCGGTAGTGAACAAGCATACGACCATTAATAGACCTAAAAGATTTGTGATTTTTTTCATTAGATATGATTTTTGATTAATTAATTAAGGTATACAGCTGCTACAGTTCAAAATCTTTGCCATAAAACTCTAGGTCTTATTTTCCTTTTTATTTTTAAACAATGCAGCGTAGATTTCATTTACTTTTTTGATGAGGTCGGGGAGTTGTCGGAGTGCTACCATTTCTCTAAATTTTGATCGAGATTCACCTGCCGGTATTCCTACGTACTCTTTATTACCCCCAGGAATGGACTTAGGCACGCCTGCCTTAGCCAACAAAGTAGCCCCTTCTCCTACCACCAAAGACTTAGATATACCCACCTGTCCATAAATCGTTACGTGGTCTTGAATAATTGTTTTTCCAGCTATTCCTACTTGTGCAGCCATCAAACAATGCTTGCCAATACACACACCGTGACCAATATGTACAGAATTATCAATTTTAGTACCCTCTCCAATTATGGTATCGCCCGAAACACCTTTATCTATGGTACAACAGGCGCCGATTTCTACATTATCTTCTATTATCACACGCCCAATTGAATGCCACCTTTTGTAAGAAGCATCAGGCTGTTTTTTCATATAAAAAGCATCGTTACCAATAGAACTATTTGCGTGGATGATCACATTGTTACCTACCTTGGTGTTGTCTAACAACACAGTATTAGCTCTGATAAGGCAGTTGTCCCCTACCGTAACATGGTTCCCCAAGACTACACCAGGTTCTAGAATAGTATTGACCCCTATAATAGCTGTTGGGCTAATTGTTGCAGTTACAGGCACAAATGGACTGTAATGCAAGGCTAGTTTATTGTAGGCTTCAAAGGGTTCGTCTACAATCAATAAGACCTTTTCGGTGGGGCAATCTACTACTTTGTCAATAATAATAGCAGAAGCCGCCGAGTAAATAGATTGTGCATAATATTTCTCGTTGTCGACAAACATCAAGCTGCCCGCTTCTACCTTGTGAATTTCACTTAAATAAGTAACCTTCACCGTTGGGTCACCGACAATTTCAGCATCAATCAAGGCGGCAATATCCGAAACAGATACAGGCATTTTTAGTTTCATAAATCTGTAATTTGTACAAATATAATAAAAGTCAGATAATTTAAAAGCCTAGCATCCCGAATTGAAATTAATATAGTTTAGATATGAATCAAATACATTTAGTTGAAAGGGGGGTAGCCCTCCTTTTTTTTGATTTTTGAAATTGAATTTATACGCTGTTTTAGCTTCGTTTACTAATTTATTTCATTAATCTGACTAATTGTTAGCTAGGTAGAATTAAGTTTGTACCTTTGTGCATTGAACCTACTAAAAAGCCATTTTAAAGCTGCCCTTAAGATGGGTTCAACCAAACATAACATTATAATATCCCATTTAAAATTATAACTTTTTATGAAACTTTTAGAGAACAAGGTTGCCATTATTACAGGAGGGTCAAGAGGCATAGGTGCTGGCATCGTCAAAAAATTTGCAGAACAAGGTGCAGATGTAGCATTTACCTATCGTTCTTCGGAAGAACAAGCCAACAAAATTGTTGAACAGGCCTCAGTATATGGTACAAAAGTGCAAGCATTTAAGTCGGATGCGAGTTCTTTAGAGCAAACAACAACACTTATTGCTGATGTGCTAAAAGTTTTTGGTAAAATTGATGTATTAGTCAACAATGCTGGCATCACAAGAGATAATTTGCTCATGCGTATGTCTGAAGATAATTGGGATGATGTAATGAACAACAACCTTAAATCTGTTTTCAACTTCACTAAATGCATCATGCGTCCTATGCTAAAAGCTAGAGGAGGTTCTATTATCAATATATCTTCTATTGTAGGTATAAAAGGCAATGGCGGACAGGCTAATTATGCAGCTTCTAAAGCAGGTGTAATTGGGTTTACCAAATCAGTGGCACAAGAAGTTGGGTCTAGAAATATCCGCTGTAACGCTATCGCACCTGGTTTTATTGAAACGGACATGACGGGTATTCTCGATGAAAAGATAAAAGACCAAATGATTCAAGCTACTGCACTAAAACGCTTTGGTTCTACAGAAGAAATTGCCAATATTTCTTTGTTTTTAGCTTCTGAACTATCGAGTTATATTACTGGAGAAACCCTCAATTGTAGTGGAGGTATGTAAAACATACCTAAAGCTTATGAACGATTGCTTCGCAGGCTTTATCTAACATCTTATAAACCAGGTCGAATCCATCATTACCCCAATAGGGGTCGGGTACGTTTATGTTTAAATTGGGTTCTGCCATGTTCATAATCATCATTATTTTGGCGCGTTGATGGTCATCATTACAAATGGCCACCAAATCTTGATAATTGCTACTATCCATCGCAAAAATATGGTCGAAATAATTCAAATCCTCTGGCCTAACTTTTCTAGAACGTTGATCGCGAATATCTAACTGATATGCATCAGCAATTACAATTGACCGATCATCGGGCAATGCCCCCTGATGATAAGCCGAGGTTCCGGCAGAATCTACTTCCCAGTCCTTTGCATTTTCTATCAGTTTCCTTTTTAGAATACCTTCAGCCAAAGGCGAACGGCAGATATTCCCCAAACATACCATCAATATTTTTTTCATTTATTTTCGAATTAAATTAATTATTTATCAAGTTTTTGAAAGGGAATATAATACCCGACAATCCCCGCCCAAAGCATGGCTTCCGCAATCAACAGATTAATTATCCAACTCATCCAAGCCAATAAAATATAAAAAGTGGGGTAACATATTAATGTATAAGCTGGATTTGGACAATCAATACCCTCTTTCAGTTTCCAATAAGAAACCAAATAAGTGGCTGCCCGTAAAGAAATAGCTGAAAGGGTGAGTGCATAACTTCTAATCATAAATCGGCAATGACCTTCTACATCTTTATTAATAATGGTCTGATAAGCTTTAAAACTAAATCCCCACCACAGCAAGGCTTGAATTATAAAGGCATATCGAGCCGGCCAACCTCCGTTGCCATAAAAGGCCATAAATAAGCCTGAAGGAGCAGCTACAAACAAGATTAAAGCTACATATACTTTGCCGACTTTTCGATGTATCAGGGGGTAATTTGTCAAGAAATATCTTGAAAACTGACTAATTCCTGCAGCGATAACTACCACAGAACTCGATATATGAATATAAAAAGCCGTCATCCAATAACCGTTGTCAACGAGCCACTGCTTTGACATTAAAAAATCTATATCTGTAGGAAAAGGAGGAATAAAATATGGATAGGCAATTGTTGCCATTTTGAAGACTGACAATAGAATTACTACCCAAAAAAAGATAGTTAAAGCAGACAAGCCAATATGTTTAGTGTGTCTTTTTTTCATCTGTTTATTCAGAACAAGGCAGCCCTTATTTTATGCGATTAATCAGTACTTTAAAGTCGTCAAATTTGGCCCCTTCTCGTTTCATCTCCAAGAGTTCTAGCGTCTCTTCCTCGGCTTCTACAAGCGCCTCTAATTCATCAAACGTATCCTGAGTTCGCACTTCAATTAAACCATCTTGGATTTGTCGCATACGCCAATGATAGGTTTTGATAATCGTTGTCCAAATATGTTGGTGTACTTCCCTAAAATCTTGCGCATCATTTAAAGCCTCCGCTTCCTTGAACGCTTGATTATTTCTAGCTAATAGACAAGCTTTTTCGATAATAAAATAGGCCGTATGTGCCCATCCAGATGAATCAGCTAATAGTTTAGAATAGATAACCAATTGTAAATCGGTATTATTTTTTAACTGTTCTTTTCGATAATTATAACCTCCCCATTTCAAATCTACAATAAGCTTTTCTCTGCCTCGTTCCAAAACTAAATCAACAAAACCTTTGATCGCCTGCCCAGCCATTTTTCCTTCTACCCTTAGTTCGGTATCGGCAATTGACCAACCGTTGTTTTGAATCGCCGACAAAAGTGCCCAAGCAGCTTGTTTGATTTTATTTACAAAACCCACTCTTTCTGGCTCCATACCATACATGAGCAAGACAGCTCCTTCTTTTTCGAATAAGCTAGGTACATTCGCATCGATCCAATTCAACAAAGTAGTTTTATTCCAGCTTTCACTAGATTGCTTGACCGCTGTAAATAAATTTTGAAATAAGCTATGTGCTAGATTACCCATCAAACGACGATCTCTGGTTACGCTTAAAATAGCCGATTTACGAAACTTGGTTTGATAATTAAACAACCACTGATAGGGATAGTACAACAAGGCATCTAAGCTTGTATAGGAGGCCGTTTGATAATTTAAATGATCTAATTTTTCTAATTGAATAAAGGCCTTCGGTCTTGCCAAATCAACAGATTGAAGCGAAACATAGCGAGGCAATTGATAATATTGATTCAAAAATTCTATATTCGACTGACGTTCTAAGTCCACGGTAATCGCATCCATGGCAGATTCACCAAAAACGGCACATAAATCGCCCCAAAGTGGATGAGCGATCTGTTCTTTACCATCTATAGATTCGGGGACCACCAAAACTATACGCTTTTGGGTCTTGATAAAAGGCTGTATTCGTTGCCACAATAAACTTGAGTTTTCGGCACTAGGACTGTCTAGCTGAAGCCCAAGCTGACTAAAATACTGCCGTTCCAAAGGGTACCATTTCGAAAAATTTGCTTTGCGTTCACTGTCTACAAAATTCCACCAAAGCACGGAAGGAATTGGTCTCAAAATAGCACTCGAATGATGAACAAAAGGTAAATGCCCCGCTTCCTCGGCTCGAAAACGAATAGCGGCAGGTTCGTTAATCGTCCGAACCATTCTATCCAAACGTAAAGGGCTTAAAAAAGTATCGCTTGTAGGCAGTGCGTTCAATACCTGAAGTAGGTTGTCGGTTTGCTGACGAAGACTTTCTATTGCGGGTTGTTTATTGATTAAATTAGCAATTTTTTGAGCATACCGTTCTGAATCAGTGTGCGTAGTGGCCGGGTTTTCAATTTGCTGTTGATAAAACTCAATGTTTTTGATGTTTTTGTCGAGGGTTTTACTCGCCCAACTAAAAACATATTGAAAGAGGGTTATTATTTCTTTTTTGGGAGCTGATTTGGCTGAATCAAACCGTTTTCGGTTAAACCAAAACGAATATTGTTGCTGTGCCTCCATTCGTTCATCTTCATATTGCTCTTTATTGTCGGGCTGCTCAGTTATTTTCGTTTCATAATATTCAAAAAACTGTCGCACCATTCGGTTCCATTCGTTGCTAAATAAACCTGGTTTTTCGGCCATAACCCTAGCGACAGACCGCGCTAAAAATGGATGAATCGGTGTATTGGGTAAACTTACAAATTCTAATATTTTGTAAGGATTTACTGGTTTCCACAAAAAAGTACTCACTAGCTTTAGAATCTGTAGCGTAGGCCGTGCAATCGAAGCTGACATAATTCCTAAACTCGGCATACCGTTTTCGATTAAACAATTGTCGAGCGCTCTATTTTTGTCGGCAATCAGACATAGAGGCCTATAGACTGGATTCGAACTAAACAAGCGCGTCAAGTATTCGGCGGCATAAGTTTCTCGTTTGCTCTTAAGGATCACAATACTTCCGTCTTTTTGTAAAGGCTGTACCGGACACTCTAATTTCAATAAGCGTCTTTTGAAATATTCTAGATCACTTATTTGATCAGACAAATAATGAGCAGTAGGGATTTCTACTAGTTCTACCATCAAACTTCGAAGCTGTTCGAACAATGCCTGCAAATATATAGGTAGCAATCTTAAGGGTTCGTTGAGGTAAACTTTCTGTAAAGGTAAAGCAAGCATCGGCAACAACTGCATGACCCGATTAAAGCGTTCCGCAAAACCATCATAAAGCTCGATATCTTCCGCTGTTTTGATTAGCCGTTCGATTCCTGCTAGAACCTTTAACCGAGCGGGAGTCGCTTCTTTAGATTCAAAATCCCAAGCTGCTAATAACAATTCATCTCTTCTTTCTAACATCGCCTTGGCAGTACCTATAGCATCTGATTGAAAAGAGGGGATATAAAAAGCCCCTGTATCAATTTTGGAATAAAGGGCCAATGCTTGTCTGTATTGTTCGATTCTGAGATAATCATGCCGATCGGGCATCCGAATACCAAGTTGTTTTTCTAACCAGGAAAGGAATCCTTGAACACCAAAAAATCGATCTACTTTTTCGGGATTCTGTATGGAGGAAGGAAAACAGCGGTCTTCTATATTAAGTCCGAATTGAATAATCATACGCTTGTAGTCTAGACATACTATTGTTTAGTTGCATTAAATTAAAGATACAATTTTTCGATAGTAAATTTAGTTCTGTCCCCGAAAAAGGACGGTATTTATCCAACAAAAAAGGTCTTAGGTGCCTACTGCATCTAAGACCCTTGATTCCCTACTTAGTAGGTCCACAAATCGTGCTCAAAATAAAAAAGCTTGTTTTGGATTTGTTCGGCCTCTAATAAAATAGCCATTGGACTGGAATAAGAATCTTTTAGACGTTTATCTAATATATTGGATGATTTGATGATATAACTCGAAAACAACCTTGCTTCGAATATATCCTCCCAGGTAAAATGAGCTGCATCATTAAAATCATTTTTAACTTCAACCTTGGACAAGACCTTCCTTAATTCAGGATAGTAGGCCCAAAACAAAGGCCCAGAATTTAAAAAATTTCCATTTTCATCATACCGTTCAATAATCGGAGCAACACCCAAGATTCGTACATCCATAGTCGATGTTTCTTCGTCAAAATAATACACTTCCTTTAGACGAAACTGTTGAACATCTTCGGGGTTAAACTCATTGATGACCGGTACACATATTTCAGAAAAATCTTCTGGATCAAAGGTACAAATTGTATCTTTTTTGTACAGTATTGAGTTCCGTTCTTCGTCTGTCATTGCATTCGAAAAAGCATCATCTAGGGCATGATACAAGGTCACATCTCCATTAATAGCACTATTAATCAACACCATCACAAAGGGTTGAATTGGATTCATAAATATGTGATTCCTTTTTTCGCGAATATCAATCAAACGCCAAATTCTTTTTTCCCAAAAAACATCTTTTTCATGGATAAAATCATGATCAATTACTTTTTTTTCTTTGTGTAAATAGCGGTTGTAAAAATTGTCTCTAGGGGTTTGTTGCGGGGTATTACCCGATTCGGTCAGATTATTTTGAGCATAAGCGACGGATAAAAGACTTCCCATAATGAGAGCAAGACAGGTTATTTTTTTCATGATTTATAGTTTAAATTTTAAAATTATTAGAGCCTATAATTGAACTATGAAAGCTTTAAAAAGACCATAAAGGGAACAGCAATCCGATTCTATTCAACATCGCTGCCCTCTACAGTCAAATTTGCATTTATTTAATATTGAATACCAGACCATTTACATCTCTGCCTGCAACATCACTAGGGCATTTACATTTAACATCCGTAAATAAATACTGATCGCCGGGTTTAGCTTTTCGGACAAACTTGAGTATATCTCCTTTAAATCGCAAACCTTCGCCACGTAATTTGACAACATCTTTGCGTTTAGGGGTATAATACATGGTGTAAGACTGAATACTGCAACGCGCCCCAAAATCGAAATTCTTTAGCTCGGGATTTAAGCCTATTTGAGCTCTCCATTTGCCGGATTTCATGATGCCATCGGTTTTGCCACTTATAGTTACAATTGGGTCAGGAATCCGTTTTACTCTGAATTTAAATTCCGTTCTTTCTAGACCTCCACCCGATAAGGTAACAGTCGCTATTCCTGGCTGAGTCACTTGGACCACCCGTTTAGCACCTTTACCAATCATTTCACCTCCTTTTATGGTTACCTTCAGTTGATTGGACGGCACACCAGAAGCGGATACAGTTATAGGATTGTCTACGCCGATATAAAATACATTCATTTTGTCGGCCGACACAGTTGCTGAACGCATACCTACTTCATACTCGAATATAGAAGCCCCTTTTGTCACTTTACCGCTTAGTGGATTTTTGACCTCACAACTTAGACGAAGGGTCTTTTTACCTTGTCCAGTTGCCGCTTGATTAAATATAGCCTTACCGTTTTTATCTACCTTCAAGGCTATTCCATTCACTTTTAATTTTATATCCTCAGGGTTGATTTGCGAACTATAGGTGCCAATCGATATTTCTGACTGAAATTGCTCTCCTTTAATAACGTAGGCTTTTTTGGCATTTATAACTGGAAAGAAGGCATCAAAATCAATGACCCTTCCTCCAGAAAGCAGGGCCATATCGTTTACTAAGGTCGCTTCAGCGCTCTTAGCATTTGATTGAATTTGACTTAATAAAGGCAGTACTGCCGCCAAGGGCATTTGTCTGAATTTAAAATCAGCCCAACTTTTTTTATCACTTTGTTTCCATTCCTCCCCGACAGTTAGCGTAAGACTTTTTTTAATCGCTTCTATTCGATTTTTGATTTCACGTTCTTTTAGGTCAAACTGTCGACCGTGTTTGGTCAACAATTGAGTAAAAATTTGGATGTACTTGCTACGAACTTTTCTGATTTCATTTTCGAGTAAGTCCCCGTTAGATTCTTCGACCAATATTCTGGTAGCAATATCTTTGTTTTTCTTACCTTTTGGTATTTGTTGTCCTTGGTTGTCTATAAAATCAGCAGCATCGATAAGACCGTTTCGGTTGCCTCCCGCATCGATTAACTTATCTCTAAGTTGTTGGACATAATTGATAAAAGATTCCGATAATTCCCGTACATCATCTACCGCTGCTGCAATAGGTCGAAATCTATATTTAGAGGTGTCTGCCAGCAAATCATCCAAACTCTTTTCGGTTTCATCGAGTTGTTGATTAACAATTTGCATAGCCGTGTTGTTGCCTTTATCTAAGGCAAAAAAGGCATTAATAATTTCAGCGGAAACATTCAGCGCTAACATAGCCGTTAGCACCAAATACATTAGATTAATCATCAGCTGTCTTGGTTCTTTAGGTATCGACATAATTTATTTTTTTTGTTAGTTAATCGATATGAATACAGCTGAATTTTTGTTAGAACCCCCTTGTAGGACTCGCTATTGTTATTGATTGACTTCGTAGGGTGTACTTGACAGAAGCATCAAGCATAAATGCATTTAATTGAATAACACGTCTTTTTTAAAAAGTTACACTTTGGTCCAAAAAAAAACGCCAACTTGTTGTACAAGTTGGCGTTTAATTATTGACGGCTTATCTTAGTATGACCACAAATCGTGCTCAAAATGGAAGATTTGCTCTTTTAATTTATCGGATTCCAAAAGCATATCCATAGGATTGGTTTTGTAATCTTTTATTCTTCTGTCGTAAACATTCGATTCTTTGATAATATAACTTGAAAAAAGTCTAGCCTCAAACACATCTTCCCAACTCATCCTTGCGGCGTCATTGTGTGGGTTAAAAGATTCGTGGCGTGCTAAAACATCACGTAGTTCTGGGTAATATGCCCAAAACATAGGACCTGAATTCAAAAAATTACCGTTATCATCAACACGATCGATAATAGGTGCAATACCCAATATTCTGACATCTAAATCTGACTTTTCTTCATCAAAAAAGTAAACTTCCTTGAGACGATATTTCTTGATATCATCAGGATTTAAATCATTGACTACTACTTGAATTATTTCTTCAAATGTTTCAGGATCGAAGGTGATAATCGTATCCACAGAACTACCAATATTTTGCATTTCTTCTTGCGTCATTGACTGGGTAAATTCATCGTCAAATACATGATACAAGGTAATGTCACCGTCTTTAGCATGCTGCAAAAGAATTTCGATAAAAGACTCTCCTTCTTTGTCATACCCAAAATGATGATTCATTTTTTCACGTATATCAATCAATCTCCATATTCTTCTTTCCCAAAATACATCTTTCTCGTGAATAAAATCGTAGGTGACGACTCTTTTCTCCGTGTATAAATAGCGATCATAGAAATTGTCTCTTGGACGTGCTTCATCTGTGTTACCTGATTCTGTAACGTTTGTATTAGTTTCATTCTCGGGCTGTGCCATCACAGAAAAATTAGTTCCTGCAATAAGTACTAGACCTAAGAAAAAGCGTTGTATAGATTTCTGATATAAATTCATCAGTAAATTTGTTTTGAGTATTAACAAAAAATAAAATTAAAAAATTGGTTGTTTGCGTAAATATAACGCAAAACAACCAATTAGTATTTTATAAATCTCAAAAAATCTGAAATTATTTTACTTTAAATGCTAGACCGTTTACACGACGAGCAGCTTTATCACCCGGGCATCTTGCCTTTACGTTAGTAAAAGCGTACTGATCGGATGGTTTGGCAGCGCGGATAGCTTGCAATACCTTTCCGGTAAAACGACCACCACGTCCTTCAATTTCAACAGGGTCTTGACGCTTACGCGTGTAGTACATCGTGTATGATTGTACTTGACATTTAGCATCAAAATCAAAGTTATCCAAAAATGGAATTAGACCAGGTTGTGCTTTCATTTCACCTGAACCAATCAAACCATCTGTTTTTCTACCCATACGAACTACAGGATCCGGAATACGTTTTACACGAAACTTGAAAGGAAAACTTTTTCCATTGGATTTGTCTTTCACATTAATAGTTGCTTCACCAGGCTTGTCTGCCGTAATAACGTAGCTAGTACTTTTCTGAGATTTTTTCTTACATCCCGTAAAAGATACCGACATGTTAGATGAAGTGATTCCAGCTGCTGCAACAGTAACAGGATTATCTACACCTATGTAGAATACGTTCATTTTGTCGGCAGAAACGTTTACAGAAGGTTGCCCTACTTCGTAAGAAAACTCTTTTGTGAAAGATTCAGTCTCATCAGTCAACGGATTGTAAACAGAAATTTTAGCAGAGTATGTTTTCTGCCCGACAGATGAACCACTTGCAGAATACTTGGCTTTACCATCTACAATTTTAAGTGATCTGCCTCCTACGGATACAGAGAACTTAGCCTGAGATGAATAGGCACCTAATGCAATTTCAGATTCATAAGTCTCTCCCAAAAGGATATAAGGCTTAGCTGATTGTGAAAATACGTCAAATTTGTCATAATTCATCTCCAACTTACCCATCTGAGAAGCTAAGAAGTTGACAACAGCAGCTTCTGAAGTACGTGCATCATTCTGAAACTTACGAAGCATAGGATACACCGCAGCAACAGGCATGTGACCGAATGTATATTCAGCCCATATTTTACCTTCGTGATTCTTCGGATTATACTTTTCATCAGAAGTAAGTGTCATCTCTGCTTCCAATTCTTTCATAGCTTCAGCCTTCTTGTCAGGGTCGGCAAAGATAGTACCTTTGATACCACCATCATCCCACAAACTAGATACATATTCCAAATATGCACTTCGTAATTTAGTGACTTTATCGGCTAAAATAGCCCCTTGAGGCTCCTTTTTTTCGCTACCGTAATCACCTGATACAAAGATACGTTGTGGAGTATCTTTATCCTTTTTACCCATCGGCTTACCTTCTAATTCAGGATGGCCTTGAGCAGTTGCGTCTTCTAGCGTATAGGCGCCTCCAGACTCTTCTACCATTCGGTTTCTGAGTTCATCTATATATTTGTGGAACCCGCTGGTAATATCTTTCGCACCTTTGGCTTTTTCGACCAATGGCTGATACTGAACCTTTGTTTTGGCAGTTTCTTCCATGCCAGAGACAACAGATTCAACGGCGTGCTCTACAATCTTGTTATTTTTATCTATACCCTTATCGAGCATAAAAAAAGCGTTTATAATTTCAGCTGATACATTTAATGCAAGCATCGCGGTTAAAACCAGATACATCAGATTAATCATCAACTGTCTTGGTTCCTTAGGAATTGACATGCTTTAATAATTTTTATGATTAACAAATAAAAACCCTCAGATTATTTTTTAGAATTGTATTGTACAAATAAGTCTGAGGAACTATCTAAAATAAAAAGGATTATCCTTTCATAGCAGATAGCATACCACCATATACTTTATTAATGCTTGCCAAATTACCATTCAATTCAGTTAATTTGTCAGAGTATTCTTTAACAACTGCCGCAGATGCAGCAACTTCGTTAACACCTTCCATAGCAGTAACTACACCACCATATACTTTGTTCATGTCCGTCAAGTTACCGTTTAATTTAGTCAACTCTTCTCTATAAACATTTACGTCTTCTGCAGAATCAGCAACATTTTGGATAGCGTTTGAAAGGATAGAAACAAATTTACCTGTTTCTTTCGTCATTTTACCTACATCATCGAAATCAAGACCTGCGAATATATCGAGGCTTTTCATCGTTTTGGACATTCCTTGTAGTTCAGAAACCATTTGGGTTTGCTGATTTTCAAGTGGAGAAACAGCTGCTTTCATTCCGTTAACAGCTTCGATTAAGGCTTCATTTTGCTCAGATACAGAAGGACCTGTAGCAGAATCAACTGGGCCACTAGTAATCGCAATATCAGCACCAGCAACATCTAAACCAGGGTATAATTGTTCCCAGTAGTAATCTTTGTGTGGAGGAAGTACTCCTAGCATAATAAAAAGGAAAGCTTCAGTTAGAAGACCAACAGTAAGCATCTCAGATGCAAATGGCCAACTCTGAATTTTGAACAGTGCTCCTACAAGTACAACTGATGCTCCAACACCAATGATAAGGTTTTTTACATATGCGAACTTAGGCGAATGTATGAAACTCATGATTTTAAATAATTTAAAAAGGTTATATAAATAAAAAATAAAGGGTCTCTAGAAAGATTTCGGGTGAAGTCTTGCCAGGCAAAACATCCTTTTCCAAAAACTTTTGTAATTATAATACAATTTTACAGAAAGGTAACACTTTTAGTAAAACTTTTTATTTTAAAGCTCAAAAAAAACTTCATAAACAACTAAAAATGCGAGAGTTAGATATTTAGACGTGTTGTCAGACAAACAACACGTCTAAATAAATCTAGCATTTGAGGGGAAGGATTTAGGAACTATCTAGGTAGGTAGTAATTCCTAGTTAAAATCGTTCATCGAACGACCAAGGAAAGTCAATACGTTACGGAAGCCAATGTAGCACTTGGTTGTATCTTGAAATTCCCAATGACGCGTACCCGTTTGCATGAAATACATAATATCTTTCCATGAACCACCGCGAATAACTTTTCTTTTCCAAGCAGAAGGATCTTCTTCTTGTGCGTCAAAACGGATATCAGGTTGTAAATCGTGCAAGAAAGAATAAGCATTTTCGTAGTAAGCCGATGAAGTCCATTCAGCTACATTACCTGACATGTTGAACAATCCATAATCGTTCGGGAAATAAGCATCTGCTTTTACGGTATATAAACCACCATCGGCAGGGTAATCACCACGTCCAGGCTTAAAGTTTGCCAAGAGACATCCTTTGGTATTTCTGACATAGTATCCACCCCATGGAAACGGCGCTAATTCACGTCCGCCGCGAGCAGCATATTCCCACTCGTGTTCTGTAGGTAATCTAAAGTCTTCTGTATTCACTTCTTCGAAACCATTCCATAGATTCGTTCTCCAATATGAAAAAGCTTTAGCTTGTTTCCAGGCAACACCTACAACAGGGTAATCATCAAAACCAGGGTGCCAGAAGTAGTTTCTAGTCATTGGTTCGTTATAAGAGTAGGTAAAGTCTCTAACCCATACCAAAGTATCAGGATAAATGCGTGTAGCATCCTTTTTGATATAATCTGAACGGTTGTGTTTTTCTTTAGATGCTCTATTGTAATCGTCAGCCCAAGAGAAGTCTTGTGCGGCGCTTTTCCAATCATACCATTGGTAATCAAACACGAGTTGACGTACGTCTAAATTGCGTTGTCCGCCAAATTGCTCATCTCCTTGGTAAAACATGGCGTCTAAGTCACCACCCGGCTCGTAATTAATTTCTTGTTCCCAATCAACACCTTGAACTCCACCGGGATATTCTCTAGTATGACCTAACTGAATGTGAGCAATTGAATCTCGTACCCAATTGACAAACTGACGATATTCATTGTTGGTGATTTCTGTATCATCCATAAAAAACCCTTGAATAGAGATTTGTTTTGGACGTTGAACCAATGCATGGTTGACATCTTGATCACTTGGCCCAATGTGCAAGGTACCTGAAGGAACATATTGCATACCGTATGGCTGAATAGGATTCCAATCGGGTCTGTCTTGTACACCGATCAATTGTCCGCTGTCTAGCTTTGCACAAGAGGCAAAGAATAACGCGACAAATAAAATTGCTAAATTTTGTTTTTTCATGTTCGCACCCGTGTTTTTAAACCGTTTTCTTTAAAAGAACAATAACCATATTCTCGAAAGGCAGCCGTAAATATAGTTTTATTTAAGTTAGTTATCAAATAAAAGGCGTATTTCTTGTCAGACAAGGCAACATCCGACATTTCAGATGCCTCAAACCAATCTAATTTATAGATTTAACATCTAAAAGAAATGTGCTTGAATAGTAACGACAAATTTAATGTCGATATTATCTGCAATCACAAACTTTTAAAATATTTTTTGTGAAATTATAAAAACCTTGGGTTAAAAATAATTTTAGAGGGAATTTCTTTTCCAATTTTTTTGTTAAGATTGTAATTCAAGACAACCTCATGAGAGCCACTATTGTAAGAATTTAGGCTTCCAATAGACAAATCATAGGAATAGGCGAGTAGTAGATTAGGGGTAATTTGCATTCCAGCAATAAAAACGAATGCATCCGTAGAAAGAACGTCATATCCCCTATACGCGACGCCCCCAAAGACGGTATCATTCCACTTTAGCAGCAAGGCCAATTCTGGCTGAAATTTTACAAAATCAGTTTTGAGCAAGAAAGAAGGAAGTAAATCAAATTTATCGTTTAATTTGATCGTTCCTGATGCATTCAAAAAATAGGCACGATTGTACCTAACTTGGGCATCTGTTGCGAATTGTAAGGTGGGTTGTGTCAAATTGATCGCAGCAATACCGAGCTCAAAAAACTTATGTTTGTAGTAAGCCGCGGCATCAAAACTAAAAGAAGTTCCCGATTCATTCGCAACCGGCACAATTGGGTCGTTGTGGTTGATGCCAGATTCATAGTCTCCGTCGGGCGTTAGCAATTTAGTACCATCAAGGTTTTTTTGCAAAAAACGTCCGGCTACACCAAGCGACAACTTGCCACTTTTGCCAAAATCTAGTATGTAACTGTACGAAGCACGAACCGATAGATTTTTGTAGGCCCCTATAACATCATATTCAAAACCAAGCCCCACACCACTGCTTATGTATTCTATAGGTAAATGCGCGTTGAAATTTACGTTGAGAGGGGCGCCACTTAAGCCCACCCATTGTTTTCTAAAAACACCCGTAAGTGACAAGGATTCATCGAGACCATTGTATGCATTATTGTACTGATATTTATTGAGCATAAACATAGAATACTGAGCAGGTTGTTGGGCTTGCACAGAATTTGATATCAATAATATCAGGGTACTTAATAATGTTAGTTTAATGCAGTTCATACTTAATAATAACAATGAATTCTCAGAAAGCAAAGTCAAGGTCTAAAAAATTACAAATGATTTACCCAATATCCTAATAAGGCCGCTGTTGCTAAAAACAACAACACCAACCACCAATTAATCGGACGATTCGGTTTTCGTCTTATAATCCGCTGTTCAGTAGTCGCTGTTGAGACAACTACCGGTTCTATAAACTGTTTTTTTGCTTGGTAGTTTTTTATTACAGCAATAATTTCTCCACAATTGTTCCATCGACTATCTTTTTTTCGTTTTAACCCTTTTTGAGCGATGCTTCGATAAGGTTCTGGAATATTTTCAAACAATCCTGGTGTCCAATCTCCCAAAATCCGTGCTTCTATTTTTGAATTGGGCAAGGTAGCCGATTTTTGCCCAAAGGGTAATCGCCCGGTCCAAACTTTATAAATCAACACACTAAAGGCCCATATATCGCTTCTTGAATCGGGTGTATAATGCGGGTCAAATTGTTCAGGGGCAAGGTATTCATAATCGGCGAAATAGGCTAGAGGGATGGGCATTTGATTGCCATAATTTATAATTTGAGGGATATGATTGCCATACATAAATTGAAGTAAAACATGTTTGGACGATAAGTTTTGCCACACCATATCATGCTGATGTAGGTAGTCAAGCGCATCAATTATTTGATCAATAATTAATTTTTTGGTTGCGTCGGTCAAGTCATGCTGTTCGCTAAGGGGGCCCATTGACCGATAAGGCATCGTCACCACTTGAGTAATCATCTCCCCTTTGAATTCAAAAAATTCGTGATATGCCAACAAATTAGGGTGTTGAATCAACTGAGAACCCTGAAACCGTTTGCTGTAAAGACCTATATCATAATTAGGATGTATCTCAACTGATTTGACCACTAAACTGTTCCCATTTTTGTCAACAGCCTTGTAAACCGAACCAAAATTAGCCGGGTCGAGTGATTGTGTAATATCAACTTGATAGTGTTCTAAAAATGCTGGATAGTGTTCGAAAGTGGGTTTCATGAATCAGTCTTTAAGTGACTCCAATTTCCGGTAATAGCCAAGGTAAGACCAGGTACTTGAATATTTACAAAAAGTGTTTTGCCCGATGGCGAAAAGCAAAGCCCTGCAAATTCGGATAAATGACCTATATTTTCGGCTATTTGATAAAAATTACCTTTGGGGGTAATTCCAAAAATACGTGGATGCAAGCCATCTTCACAAAAGACAACATCTCCCCAAGGTGCGATTGTTAGGTTGTCGCAATAGCGAAGCAGCTTAGTATTGTTGGGTTCTGCAAATAATTCTAAGCGTGGGTAATAGGCAGCATTGTTTTCTTTTGCCTGACCTTCGTATCGACTTGGGATATATTTAAACAATTGCCCCGTTTTGGTTCTCCCTCCATTGGTACAAGCAAAATACAACTCTTTGTTGCCAAACCATATTCCTTCACCACGTGCAAAAACAGCGCCTCCTTTTTTGTGCCCCCTAAATCTCAAATCATCTTTTTCACCGTCTACATTGTCTAAATCAATCCAACGAACAGCATATCGAGTAGATGGTTTTACTGAAGATTTCTGCCAATTTCGCGTATCCATCTTTTCTTTCCAAACAAAGGCCAAAGCCTGTAGACGACCTCCTTCATGTAATTGCCCTTTAACCTTTGGTATAAAGCGATAAAAAAGCCCCTCGTGTCGGTCTTCCGTCAGATAAACAATTCCGGTTTGAGGGTCAACGGCAACTGCTTCATGATTAAAACGCCCCATCGCACGTAAAGGCACAGGGTACTTTAGGTATTTTTTTTCGGTGGCGGGGACTTCAAAAACATAGCCGTGTTTTCGAGCGTGTGTTTTATCTTTTCCAAGGGTGTATTCTTCGCAACTAAGCCAAGACCTCCAGGGCGTAATACCTCCTGCACAATTTCGTGCCGTTCCGGATAAACTCATAAAACAGTATTCTACCTCCTGTGTTTTTTCGTTGTAAATACTTGTAGTAGTACCGCCCAAATGAGGGTATTTCCCGTAACCATCATCAAATAATTTGCCCTTTTGAACCTTGGCTAGGTGTTCGTTCTGATATCCAAATGGTGAATCGACCAAATAGCCAGGTGAATTTTCGTGGTTGCGAATCAGTAAAACACGCCCCTTAGAAGCCTCGAAGGCACCCATTCCATCAGCCCTGCCCGGCAACAATAAACCATCGTCCATTAAAGCTCCTTTTTTAGCAATGATTTTGAAGTGGAATCCGGCGGGCAATTTCAAAATCCCTTGTGCCTGTAAAGGACCAAATCCTTCGACCAAACGATGCGTTTCGGCAGTAGCTGCGAACGTCTTTAGGCCTGAGAACCCAAGACTTACAGATGCCATTGCTTTGAGAAAATTTCTTCGATTGGTTTTCATATTGTTTGTATTGTTAACTAAAGATACACATTCTGGATATACTTTAATACATGCTTGTTAAGACTTTAAGGAGTGGCAATAGAAATGCCTTCAAAATAGGATTGAATTCGATCCGCTATATTTAGTTTAATGTTTTGATGAAAAAAATTATAATCGTATAAATGATAATTGCCTCTGCCCATTGGCATTTGAAGGGCAGCCTGATTGCTTGGCGGATTGATTTGGAGCACGCCGTTGACTACTTTTGCATCACAATAATACAATATAATTTCATCTCTTTTAGTGCGCTTATTGGGCTGCAATGCTCCTTTGTTCGCTTCTTTGGCTTGATATTGCTCATCCGAACGCCAACTAAGGGGGTTAATACATACCACTGAACTATTGGGAGCAAATTGTTCGACCAAACTAAAGTTAGCGTTTGCTGATTCCGTGTTCCAAGATACCATACAAGTAGTTTGTTGTGCTGTAGAACATACAGGTATATCGTTGGCTTGGAGAAATTGATTTTGTACAGGCCATCCTGGAAGATAAGCTACTATAAGTTGTTTTTTTAGTACTGAATCCTGCATTATTTCGGCCAAAAGCCGTTGACCATGAAAGGCCCCCTGACTATGGGCTGCAAGAATAAAAGGCTTTCCTTTATTATGTCGCTTGAGATAACTGTAAAACGCCCTCCGAACATCTTGGTAGGCTAAATCAAGGGCCTTTTTTCCTGTAGATTGAATGGATTTAAAGGCATAAAAAATTGCTTGACGATATTTAGGAATAAATAAATTACAGGAACTCTTGAAGGTTAGTGCCTGATAGCGAATCGGTAAAACTTTTGTTCGCCAATTAACATGTGCATCGTTTAGGTCTTGATTCCAAGATTTTCCGATAATATACGTGGTTGGATGCACAAAAAAACAATCAACCAACTTGCTGCTGTCTTCAAAACTAGGCTTGTGCCAAGCCTCGATATTCGTGTAATCGGCTGCTACAGGTTGTTTCGTTTTTTCAAAAGACTTTGGCGGTTTTATCAACTCCAATAAAGCCATCCGATTGCAGGAGGAAAGTTGAACACTAAAAAAAAGAAGCACAGAAAAGTACAATATACACTTCATAAAGGGTTTGAGTTGATTTAAGAACACAAAACACATGGATTCATAAACTAAATTAGTATCAAAAATCGAATTTTTTTTATTAACTTGAGGTTTAATTTTCTAAACTTTACAATGTTGTGTCCTATGTCTTTTTATACGCAATTAAATAGTCTTATTGTTGAATGCAAAAACTACTTAGAGTATGCAGCGGCTAATGACATGCTTGAAGACCTGCAAACACAGCAAATGTACACTAAGTTACAACATTTGTGCAATATATATGAGGCCAACAAAACGAACTTAAAGTATAATCAACCAAGCGCTAGCACGCCTCAAAACGATGGTTTAGACCATGCACGAGCTCAATACTATATCTTATTAAACTGTATTCCACCTTTTTTAGCGCAAGATTTCAAAACTTACTATTATCTGCAAGAATACAAAATCCTCAGCTCCAACCTTATTAATGTGTTCAACCAATCAGCTTTTGAAAAAGATTGGCCCAAAATGCGCAATTTAATACGCTGGTACAATGCCATTATTAAGGATCAGGAAGCCCTGGATAGCAAGGGTTCTTTGCTGCAAAGCTTGAAGGATATTAGAGCATTAGGCGATTTTGATAGTTTGTCTGCAAAAGAACTTCAGCAACTGCAGGAAGAAGTAGAGAATATTCAAGCAATTTTACAAAACGATTCGAGTTTAGAAACCGAGCTAAACGTGGAAGATGCTACTCTTTTGAGGGCAGCCTTAGTCTTTATGGACGAAAACAACATTGTCCTAAACAAACTGACACCTCCTATTGACAAAAATACAGTCCCCTCAAATTCCTGTATCGAACGGATCGCCTTGCGCAGCACACATCTTGGTTATTTAGTTACTGATTTTGCCGAAGATTATGACAAAAAAACCAAAGTAACGGCACTCACAGAATTTAAAGATCAACTCCGTGACCATTTCGATCAACAACAAACTATTAGTGTCGATATATACCAAGCAATTCTGAAAGAGATTGGTTCGTTCAAAAATCCGTCTCTAAACCGTCTATGCCGGATGCTTTTGAATGCCCTAAGCCTTTTTGGCGATCAAGAACTGCTTGCTCAAAGGTATTCGGAAGAAATTCTAAAGAATGGTTCGAACGTAGAAGAGGGAATCCCAACGGTAATGGAACTAGAAAGCTTGTTAAAAGCCTCTATCCAAACCAAAATCTAATCAAACAACCTCCAAGAGATACCAAAACGGATTACAAAATTGCTGACAGGGTGTCGGTAAGCCGTAAAATAATTACGCTGATTGATAAAATACAGCAAGTTTTCGCCGCGCACAAAGAATCGAAATTGCCAAATCCTAAAACTAACATAGGCATCTATCCTTGGTTCGACCGCTACCGACAATCGGTTTTGAATGGCAAAAGTACCGGTAAGCGGGGCATAAGCGTCTGCCTTGTAGGCCGTCTGGTATAAAAACAGAATACCCACTTTGGCCAACATTGCTTTTTTGAATACATAAGATTGAAAATACAGGTTGTGTTTGAATAGAAATTGTGGAATTCTAAAATATTCCTTCCCAGCTAAGACCGGTTGCCATATCACTTGATTGTCCAAATGAAATTTCCAAATTTTTAAATCTTCTCTTAATTTGATTTGTAAAATATTAACGGTCTCGTTGGATTGATGAACCCCTACCGAATCGTAATAAACCCAATTGCTAAGCGTATGATTCAGTACCTCTGCTTTAAATCCCCATTTATCTAATCGATAGGACCCGCCAAAATTAATCTCTTGAATTTGTCGATACAACAAATTATTGTCCCAGACATTTTCCCAGGAAACATACAATTGCCGATCGATTAAAGAGGCTTGGTAGCGTTGAAATAAAGCCCGACCTTCGATATATCCAAACTTACCTGCATCATAGCCGACACGTCCCTTCACAAAAAAATCAAGTTGCCGTTCGGCCCAGGTCATTCGTCCTTCTATATTATATTTGAATTTATATTGAGGGTTATTTCGCACCGTTAATCCCGCGGATATATTGTGTATATCAAATTGAATGGGTTCTTGATACACACCGTTCCAGCTATGTTTTAAATAAGCTTTAATCCATAACGGGGCCGTTTGTAGACTCCCTCCTATTGCCTGTCTAAAACTAATTTCGTTTTCTAGCTGATGATGTCGTATAAACAATCGAATCCCTCTGCTGTTGACAGCAGCCATTCCATATAGAACCGAATCTGCACTTGGGTTATCGTCAAAAAACTTGTAGCGGTCGAAAGCATACGTAATTCGATGGCTCCATTCATTGGTAGCTGCCTTATTAGGGTTTAAGCTATCGGAAGAACGATTGTTGTACAAAAAATGTGTATAACTCAATTCGGTAAAATTATATCGCGTATTGGCCGATTGAGACTGTACGGGTAAGTTTGCTAAAAAATCAATACTCAGTGCATCGATCGTATCTTCTAGAATTCCTCCATTGTTTTCGTGCTTTACAGCATTGGTAATAAAATTAAAATAACCTTGATAACGATTGTCTGGAGAAAAATAGCGGAAAGCGAAACCTACATTTTGATTTCGAACGCGCTGATGCCTATAAAACCCTGTTTGATTGGTAAGATTGTATTGTAAGGAGAAATAAACGCGGTCGTTAAACTTGTGCGCAAATTCCGCTTTGATAATATTATTTTTTTGATTAATCTGAGAATAATATAAATCAGTGTAGGGCCGATTGTCCCTGATTTTGTAATATTTGACATCGTCTCTTCTAAGTCGATAGCGATTGTACTGATCAAGCCCAATGCGAAACCCTCCCTTCTGAACAGCCTGGTAAACCAAATCAAAAGCTGGACTTCCTAACAGCCCCCCAAGGTCAGAGAACCAGGTACTTTTATTCCAGCTTGCATCAATATCCTCAAATGCCTTAAGGCTAGAATCAACTTGAAAAAATCGGGTTGGATTTTGCAGGTAGCTGTAAAAAACCTTCGAGGTATCTCCGATGATTTTAATCCGCTTATTTATTTTGTCTGCAACCCTTTGTTGAGCACATAGCATGACTGTGCTACACAGTAGCCAACATAATAATCCGTATTTGCTCTTTTTTTTCAAAAAAATTGAATTAGTAAATGGAGAATTGAAGCCTTTGCAGCAAAGCTAAACAGATTAAAGCAGAAAATTAAGCATTATACCATCTGCTAACAAATAATTATTTGATGTTAAAGTATTTTGCTAGAAACTATACTTAAAGCGTAGAAAAAACACTTGAGTAGGACTGATGTAGTATTTACCCTCCGTATTCAACGCAATTTGCCCCACAAAGGAGAGGTCCCAATTATCTTTGATGCTGTAGCTAAAGCTAGGACTGATAAATAAAGCATGACTTTCTCCAGGACTGTACACAAGGGTTGCACCAACATTGACTACTTCTTTGATCGCTTGCATGTAGGTGATAAAAACCGAATAACGATAAGGATATAGGTTTTTGGCTGAAGGTTGATAAGCAAACAACTGATTGGTATTGATCGTTGTGCTTCCTCTCAAATTATAAAGAAAGCCTACCGTAAGGTATCCACTGTTTTCAAAAAGATAATCAATGCTTAGAGTACCTGTAAAACTATGTCGTTGAGCACTTGTGTCGGCATAATTTAGAAAATAAGAAAACTCGCCTTTAAAACCTGCATTTTTAATATTACCTGCCCATCCCCCACCCAAAACGATATCTTGCCCTAAGAGACCAACTAGAAACTGAAAATCATAATTCCATTTATTGGTTTTCCACAAAAACCCCGTCGTGAAATCTTCCCACCGGGTAGCCACTTTGACGGCGAATTCTATACTTGAGGCAACCCCTGTGTAGTATTGTACCCGAAGGGCATCTGTCCCCGAACGTTCTTCGTAATCAAAATCAGTAAAAGAGAAGGTGTTGAAAATATCATTGGGATTCCAGATAGTGTTGATGCCCCAATTGATACGTTGACGCCCCAAGCGTAGGTCAAAGTCGCCCTTAGAGTACTGCAGGTAAAAACGATCAAGTATACTGTGAATAGCTGCGCCCGGTTGATCTAAAATTACCCAAGACAGGTAGTCTCTATAGCCATTACGAAGACTATCAGCCCGTAGTATAGTTTGTCCATAATTGGGCTGAAGTTTGATAAACTCTCCAAAAAAAAGACGGGTTCGGAGGTCTGCTTTGAATGTAAAGGCATTGTTAATGAACCATTTAAAGTTGATTCGATTGTGCAATAGATTATTTTGATAGGCCAACACCGGCGAATTAAAAGGAGGGTGTATCAAATAAACAGAGCTGAGATATTTGACATAACCGCCTATTTCCCAGGACTTGGGGGCCGTTTTATCTTTGGGCTTTTTGCTGCTTTTTTTGTTTTTATTAATAGTTGATGGGGTCAGAAAGGTACTGTCTTGTCCTATTATTGACCCACCGTTGAATACTAGTATTAACAATACAAGTAGCTTAAAGATTCGACCGCGTATATTTTTAGCATAAACCGACAACATCAGGAACCGATAGCATTTTGTTCGTCTGAAATTATAGCACCATCTTCTAGCGTGACGATCCTTTGCGCCCGGTCTATAACCCGTTGATCGTGGGTAGAAAAAAGAAAGGTAATATTTTCTTCTCGATTTAATTTAGCCATAATATCCAAGAGGTCAGCGGTAGATTTAGAATCAAGGTTGGCGGTCGGTTCATCGGCTAATACAAACTTGGGCTTCGATGCCAATGCCCTGGCTACAGCTACTCTTTGTTGTTGTCCCCCCGATAATTGATTAGGCCGGCGGTCGATTTGTTCTGACAATCCTACGGCCCCTAACAAATCCTTGACTCGGGCGTCGCGTTCTGCCTGACTTTTGCCCTGCAACAACATGACAAATTCGACATTTTCTTTGGCAGTCAAAACAGGAATTAGATTGTAGGCTTGAAAAACAAAACCAATATGTTCTTTTCTGAAATCAATCAGCTGACTATCCGTCAACTGAGATATATTTTGTTGATCGATCAGAACCGAACCTTCTGTAGCGGCATCAAGACCACCAATAATATTTAAGAGGGTTGTTTTGCCAGAGCCTGAAGGCCCAACTAAAGCTGTAAATTCGCCTTGTTGAATCGACAAGTCAACGCCTCGAAGAGCATGAACAGGGATAGATTCCGCATTGTAGGTTTTTTTAATCGCTTGTACCTTAATTACTTCTTTCATATTGATTATATTTTTCTAATTGCCTCTACTGGTTTAAGTCGAATAGCTTTAAAGGCTGGATAAAGCGCCCCTAATATAGCTGTTATAGCTACTGCTATCATAATCAAAAGGTAATCTGCCGTTTGCATGTGCGTATACACTACATCGGATAATCCAAATTTTTCCATACCTTCAGAATAGGACGACAAATCGATTCCATAGCTACCAAAATAAGCGTTGGTCAAAAAGCCCAGCACCAAACCGATCGGAGCGGCAATAACACCAAGTAGAATCGTTTCAAGAATGATCATTAAAAACACTTTAGATCGATTCATGCCTACGGCCATCAACATGCCTAATTCTCGGGTTCTCTCTAAGACAGCCATCAACATAGTATTGATAATCCCAAAAATAAGTGCTAGCATAATAATGACAATCATTATATAAGTAGCAACACTCATCTGCGATTCGTATAAATTAACATCGGGTGAAATTTGTTGATAATTTTCAACTAAAACCTGCGTAGAATCATTGTGCTGACTTAAATAATGCTGGGTAGCTTCGATAGCATCTTTTTTATTCAACAACAAGGCTAATTCGTGAATCATCGCTGTTTCGCCCATCAATCTACTCAAATCTTCCTGGCGAATATAGACATTTAAATTCTCAAAAATAGCATTGCCGGTTTGGTACAAACCAATAATTTTGAACGCCGCTGAAGTAAGTGCTCCATTAGCTTGTTGAAACGTCAGTACAACCTTCGATTTTAGGCTCAAATTTAATTTTTCTGCCAGGCGTTTGCTGACAAGAATAGGGTTTCTTTTTTGGGTAGCATCAAAATATACACCCGTTGTGATTTTTTGGTCTAAATTGGTTATCGCTGCTTCTTTTTCTGGCAATACACCTCTTATCTGAACCCCTCTCGAACCTGTAGCTGTTGCTAACATTCCGTTGTTTAGGGACCGTACAGTATAAGCCTTTACAGCATCTAAAGAAGTTACCTGCTTTTCGATCGCTTCGATGTCTTTCAAACGGTACTGAACCTCTTTATCTTTTTTGAAATCAGGATGGTGTAACTGAATATGTGATAAATCATTTTCGATGGCACTACTAACATATGCCTCTATAAATCCGGCAAAAAACGCCAACATAAAAGACAAGGACCAAACGCCTATGATAACAGAACCCATAACCGTAAAACTGCGCAATTTGCTACGCCATATATTTCGCCAGGCAATTTTAAATATCATGTTCAATCATTTTTTAGTTAAGAACGCATGGCATCCACCGGTTTCATCTTCCAAATTTTGTTGAGTGGGTACAGCGCTATCAAGGAGGTAATCACAAAAACCGTTATCGCCTGATTAGCGAAAATATCTAAATCAACCGAGGTCAATAGAATAGGTTCAATGCCAAATTTTTCATAAGCAACTGCCATATCCCCTGTAACCTTAATAGGGTTTAACAAAATATAATACATCATAGCATAGGAGGCAACGATGCCGATTAGGGCACCAAAAACTCCTAACAAAACAGTTTCAAGCCAAGTTATCATAGACAAGGTGCGTCGTTGCATCCCAATTGATAATAATACAGCAAATTCGTATTGACGTTCTTTGGTCATCATGACAATCACTCCAAATATTCCAAAAGAGACGATTAAATAAAGAACCAATAACATAATTTTATTACTACTTTCTTTTAATGCCTTCATTTCGATAATCTCCGGCATCATCTGTTTCCAATCCTTAAGTTCGTAGTCATCGGCATTGAGCGTCTTTTTTAACTCGGCTACTGCCCGTTCAGCAGTCGACTTGTTTTCGATATCCAATACCAAGGTACTCAACAAACCCTCCGCACCATAAAACCATTGAGCCGTTGCTAGCGGCAAAAAAACCATGGTTGCATTCAATTCGGGAGAACCAAATGAAACGATACCTTTTACCGGATATTTGCCCGCGGCATTAACTCCATGATAGCCCTGACTAATAAGAACTAATGTATCCTGAATGTCTAATTTAAATTTATTGGCCAAGCCTTCGCTAATTAGAATCGCTTGATCATCGGCCTTTAGATAAGCCCCTTTTACGACTCGTTTGGAAAGGCCCGTTAATTGGTTTTCTTTGGAAGGGTCGATTCCCACTAACATAGAACTTTTGGTTATTTTACCATAAGAAGCCAAAGCGAAAGATTCTAAGCGAGGGACAAGCTGATCGACGCCATCGATACTAAGTAGTTGTTGGCTTAAACTATCGCTTAGCTCAAAGGATTTATCTAGTGTTCGTTCTTCCCAATATCCTTTTTTGAGTACTTGACCATAGCCACTGTAAAAGCGCACCGTATTATCTATCATTCCATCAAAAATACCTCGATTAAACGACTCTGCTACTACAGAAAACAGTACAGCAAAGAAAATCGCTGCAGCTGTTATCAGCGTGCGTCTTTTGTTTCGCCATACATTACGCCATGCAATTTTTAATATCATTGGTCTGCTTTTATCCGTACAAAACGATCATTACCGAACGCGTTTCATATTTTGTGTTGAAAAAAATCTATCTTCAAATTTTGTATCAAACTCAATACTTTGGTACTCCATTATGGTTTTGTGACCCGTTTCATCAGCTGGCAAAAGCACCATTCTCGCCGGCAAGGTTCGGCCACCCATTTTTTGAACATCTTTCCCTAAAATAGTATCGACTAAGTCATTGTCTTCGTCATAATGTTCCGTTTTCAAATTCAGAAAATCTTTTACATCAATCCAAATAATCACCTTTCCCCAAACAACTGGCGCATCTTCGTCAGGAATCATCTCAATTTTATAGCACTCTCTGCCATCTATTGTTTCTTTACCCAACAATTTGTGTGTATAATCCTCTACGATAGAAGACTGACGAACCAAATCATCATTTTTGAAATCAGACCCCATCCAAGATTGCATCATCATAGAAGGCGGCATTTTGACTGTACGGTCTATTGATGGCTGAAAATTCCACATTTCTTTTGCGCGCTTCAGGTAAGAAATTCCCTTCTCTCTTGCAGGAGATGTTATAAGAATCAATGAATAATCATCCCCGTCAGCCCAGCTTTTCAATGCCATCGTCCGCGTCCAAGTAGGGCGGATAATCGTCATTTTCATAGTTGATTTCAAACGTCCTCCAAATGCGTTTTCGTCCATTTTTTGGACAATCTCTTTCGCTGTCAGGTTTTGTCCGATAGAGAGGACGGACATTGATATCATAAAGGATAAGAACGTTATTGCTTTCATTTCGTTTATTTTATAATTTATTATCGATAATGTCTAGATTAAAATAAATCCCACCCCATTAATTCTTATGTTCTAAGAGACCATAGAAAAAGAAATATCCATCGCCATTATCTCATTATACTCAGTTGTTGATTCCTCAATGATCAAATCAAGTATGGTCTTTACTACATCCAATTTATTATCAAAAAAACGATAAAAAGTCATCTTACTTACTCCTGCATGCACACAAATCTCTTTCACCGAAATTCTTTTGATTCCGTGCTTCCAAAACAAATCTTTGGCTGCGCTTAAAAGGGCCTGGCATTTTAAATTATGAATATCCTTAGACATAAAAGATAACGATTAAAAACGATACGATTTTGATACAAAAGTACCAATTTAGTAACTTTTTAATCTAAAAGCATAGTTCTTTTTGGACAAATACAACTATGTAGTGGCAAAAAGCAGCAAAAAAACACCGTAAAGCGATAGCTTTGTATACATTAATTATCATCAGGGGCCCCGCCTCCTTCAAATTCTTCTTCTTCCTCCTCTTCCTGTTCATCGTATTCAACTGTATTCTCGGCTTGTTCTTGCAATTGCAAAAGCAGCTGCTTGGCCTGAAGATGCTTGGGTTCGATAGATAAGGCCTCTTGTAATTGAATCGCCGCAAAATCAAAGTCTTGAAGGTACTTAGCTAAAAAGGTAGCATAATCAACAAAGACTTGCGCTTTATTTTTTTCAACGTTCAAAAAATGTTCATAGCAGGAAGCAATAGCGCCTAAATCTTGATAAAAATCTAAATATATTTGAATTAATTTATGCAGAACCTCTTCTTGATTTGGCTTGATTTTAAGTGCTTTTTCGTAGTAAGCCTTGGCTTTTTCATAATCGGCAAAATGGTCGTTATACAAACTACCCAAACGAGCCAAAAGCAATGCAGAGTCGCCGTGAATAGGGTGCCCTAAACCTTTGTTTAGGGTTTCAATGGCTTTTTCAGGCTTGTTTTGATATTGCCACTGAATCGTTGCTAACAACTCGAGTGTTTCGTCGTGGTATTCGTTGATTCCAAGGGCTATCTCTAAGAATTGCAGCGCTCTTTCAACCTGAAGCATGCTATAATAGACTGCTGCTGCCCGAACATAAGCTTCTATCATGAAAGGTTCTAGTTCGACAACTTTCTCATAGTGTTCGGCGGCGGCAAAATAATCATTTTCATGAGTAGCTTTGATAATTCCTAATTGAAGGTGGGCATAAACATGTTTGGGGTTGAGGGCAATGCATTGTTCGTACAAGGCTTTCGCTTCCGGAAGGTGTTGTTGTTTTTCTTCGACACGACCAAGTGCATAATAGGCTTCTTCGCAATCAGGCTTATGTTGAATAATAGATTCAAAACAAATACGAGCCTCGTCAGCCATTTGAAACATCATGTACAACTTCTTTCCTAAGTCGAGGTAAGTGTCGACCCACGCATCAGAGACTAACAGTGGCTCGAAGCTTGTTCTGTGTTGCATTAGTTTTTGAAAATTTTGCTGTTGCAAAGGCCTGTATTCTCCTTTCCAAGGTAAAAACTCGACAATGGAAGAAAAAATCGATAATGTATCGGAATGAACAGACAATTGATCGGCTGTACAGAAAGACAAGAGTAGTTGTTTTGCCTGTACGTTTAGCGTAGCATCGGGGTGCACAAGCCACAAAAGACTCAAGACATTTTCGGCTTGTCTAGCTTCTTCTTGACTCAACACCGCCAAATTTTGTGCTAATTGTTCGGTTGAGCTAACAACTAATGTCTTTTCTACAAGGTTCATATTCTATACAGTAATATCGATCAAAAAAATACCTTCACAAAAGGCAGTCCTTTAGGCGTATTTAATGCGAATAAAAACAGAAATTCAAAACTTTGAACCTTCCTAGTAAATAAACCACATATTTTATTACATTTGCTTAGGCGCCTGCTTTCAAAGCTAAGCATTCCTATCAACAAACACAATATACTTGAGATAATTGTGCATCACATTATTTATATTAAATAGAAGAGCTGTTGAAATTTTGCACCATAATATTTCGGAGGTTTTTGCTACTGCTAGTATGCGTGGTGTACACAAACCATTTGAAGGCTCAGACAAATCTTACCAAAACCACTCCTGCACTTAGTCAAGAGCTTCACTACAATCATTACTTATTAGACAAATCAGCGTTAACGGTTGATATACATAAGGATTACAGTGTATTGAAAGATAAACTTTCTCGCAAATATTATGTCAGTAATATATTTGATATTGGCGAATCGGACAATCCTTTTGCCTTGCCTATTGAAGGCAGAAAAAACAAAAACCCCAAAACCCAAAAAAAGGAAATTCAACAAGTCTTCAAAGATCTATTCGAAAGCAATCATCAAAGCACGTCTAAACATCCACAGTGGTTGATTTTTTGGTTGCTTGGTTTGCTTTCCTATATGTCGATTTTATTTTCTATTTTTCCCAAAGCAATCAAATTATTTTTCCATGCTTTTATGAGCAATGCTGCGGCAAGGAATATACAGCGAGAATACCAATCCTTATTTAAAATTGAAAATCTTGCTTGTTATCTTTTGTTTGTACTTTCGATGGCCCCCTTTTGCTTTATGTTGCCACAGCTATTCAACGACAATTATAGTAATAATTCTTTCGGCATGTTGCTACTATGCGTTGCGGGTATTAGTATTGCATACACCCTCAAACACCTTCAGCTTCATCTTATTGCGTTTATTTTTCCATTTAGCCAAGAGGTAAATTTTTACAATTTTGCGGTCGCTAACACCAATAAAGTGTTGGCTTTCTTGTTGCCGCCTATTTTATTTATTCTTATTTATGTCCCTTCTCCTGTTCAGTTAACAGTTCTTTATGCAATCCTTTCTTTCTTAGGAATAATGTATGCATACCGTAGTTTTTCGGCAATCATATCAGCCGGAACTTTAATTATATTTCATAAATTCCATTTTATTGTGTACCTTTGTGCCGTTGAAATAGCCCCGATACTAATTTCATTGAAGCTATTGTCCATTTTGTAATTAAAAAAAAAATATTGGATGTCAGCAAAACAACAGGATAGATTAAGAAGAGTAGAGAGCATTCTAGTAACACAGATTGACACAAAAAATAACCGAGCTCCGTATGACAAGTTGATCAATAAGTTTGGTTTAAAAGTTGATTATCGCCCCTTTACTGAAGTAATACCCGTTTCTGCCAAAGAGTTTCGTAAGCAGAAAATCAGTTTAGAAGACTATACTGCCATTATTTTAACCAACAAAAGTGCCGTTGATCATTTCTTCGGTATGTGTGAAAAAATGCGCTATAAAGTTCCTTCCGACCTAAAATACTTCTGTAAATCAGAGGCAGTGGCTTTGTATTTACAAAAACACATTGTTTACCGTAAGCGAAAAGTTTTCTTCGGAAAAAGAACCTTACAAGACCTTATGCCACACTTGGTCAAGCACAAAGAAAAAGAAAAATTCTTGTTGCCTTGTTCTAATTTTGGCGGTCACAATTTTGCAGAATTTTTGGATAAGCAAGCATTTGATTTCTCTGAATCGATGATGTATAAAGCTGCAAGTAGCGACATTTCAGACTTACAGGATGTTTTTTATGACATTCTAGTCTTTTTTAGTCCACTCAGTATTGATTCTTTGTACGACAACTTTCCTGAGTTTAAGCAAAATAATACGCGCATTGCAGCCTTTGGAAATTCTACCGCTAAAGCGATTTTAGACAAGGGCCTAATACTCGATATTAAGGTACCTGCACCCGATACGCCTTCAATGACTATGGCGATCGAAAACTATATTCGTAAAACGCTTCAAGTTTCTGAATCTTAAAAAAAAAGGAATAATCAATCGATTATTCCTTTTTTTATTTGTTATAAATTTACTTAAGTTTGGCCATCTTTGCACGAGCTTTGCTGTGCAATGTAGCCTTGTACTGATCTGGTTTTTCTTTGAGGCATTTTTCGTAATACTGCTTTGCTTTTTCTAAATCTTTTTTGGTTTCCCAAATAATCCCAGCTTGCAGTGCTGCATTACAGGCAAAATAGTAGGGTTTTTTAGTGCCTTTTTTGATTGTCTCATTGTAGTACTTAAGGGCATCGGTATATTTCCTCATCTTGTGGTACACACGAGCCATTCGGTATGCATATTCTACAATTTCTTGTTCTTTTTTTAATTGTTTCGGATCCAAACTTTCGAGTTCGTGGAAAGCCCGTTCATAGTTGCCGCCATCGTACAACAACCTAGCTTTAAGTAAGGTAATATTGGGAACTATTTTTTGCTTAGCCAATTCCATTTCGTTCATCGCATTACGATCTTCAGTCGTATTGAATTCACCCTTTTTTTCTACCAAACTCATATAATACCTATATTTAGGAGCTTCGTCTCTTATCAAAGATACCCAGGCTAATTTATGATAGGCTTCTTTGATTCCGTTGACACCTCTATACCTAGACAAAAAATCATTGTAATGTTCTTCTGCGGCTAAATCGAGCATAAACAACTTTGAATTGCCTTTCATGACCTCTAGATAAGGGAATGGATAAAATTCATCTGTTTTAGGATATTGGTTTAGAATAAGTATAGCTTGACGATTCCTTCCTAATTTTAGATTCTTATTGGCTAAAATATACCCTGCCATTGGGTTTTGAGTAAAATCCATTAAGGATTTATTAATAGCTCCCCAATCATTCAAATCTTTATTACCCATATACATTAATAGCATTCCATATACTATTTGAACTTCTTCATTGAATTCAAAATTAGGAAACTGTTTACCGTGTTCTATTACAGATTGTAATTCCTCAAGACCCTGTGTCACATTGCCGGTTAATCCAGCGAGGGTAGCGCCCCATTGATATTTACCAGGAATTGCACCAACCATCGTATGCAACATTCCTAGGGCTCTTTTATTGGGGATAAAACCAGGAAACCTTTTGGTGTTTTTCTCTAGAAGAACGGCTGCTTTTTTAATACTTTTAAAAGCTTCTATATTATCCTGAAATAAGGCATATATCATCCCCCACCTTAGATGAATATCTGCTTGAATAAACAAAGTATACGGATCACCTTCTCCGCCTTGTTTGAACCAGGCCAATCGTTCTTCTTTATGATCCATAAATTTGCCGTAGATATCTTTAGGCTTTCCATCTATAAAAGCGTAATAAAACTCAATGTAATCTTCGAGATATCTTGGTATTAAATTAAAAGCATTCTTACCTTTAACTTGGTTGATGCGCAAGGTAGCCTGTTTTAATTTAAGCGTAAGAATATCGTGAAAAATACCATTCAACTCATCGTTGAATTTAAAAATACCTGCACCATTCAATGAAGAAGGGCTTTCTTGTCCGTAAAGAGTCTGCTGCATAAACAGTCCTAATACGATTGCAATAACACCTAAAAACACTTTCATAATATCAAAAATTAAAGTGCCTCAAGAAGTTAAACTTCTTGAGGCATTATATTTATATTGTTAAATCAAGTTTATCATCAATTCAAAAAGAATACGAAATAGGAATATAACTGATTTTAATCAATTTTTATTCCACATTTTCAGCTTGTTCTTCTTCAAGTTGAGCTAAAGATTTGTCGATGTTGTGTGCTACTAAAATTCTTGCACAATGTTCGCAGCGAATAATTCTTTTGCGTTGATCTAAATCTAATTGCACTTGAGGAGGAACCTCACTGAAACATCCACCACAAGTATTTCTTTCGATTGTTACAACGGCCAAACCATTAGCATAGGCGTTCTGTAAACTATCGTAAATATCCAGTAAATTATCATCGATTTTTTTGCGACAACGCTTTTCTTTTCTAAGCAGTTTCTCTTCGTCTTTTTCTGTTTTGGTTATGATATTTTGCAGTTCTTCCTGTTTGATATCCATATCGCGATTTTTCTCGGCCTCTTTACTTTTTGAAGCTTCGAGTGTAATCTGCTTATTACTCAATTTTATCTGAGTTTCTTTTATCCTTTTGTTGGCCAACTGAATATCTAAATTCTGTAGCTCAACTTCTCTAGCTAGGGCTTCAAATTCACGGTTGTTTTTCACATTGTTCTGCTGCTTGTTATAGCGTTCAATCAATGATTCCGATTCTTTGATTTGATTTTGATGTTGAGTTACCTGCATATTCATCTCTTTCATATCTTCCTCCAACTCTGCAATACGTTTTCCTAGTGTATTGATTTCATTCTCCAACCCGCTTACCTCAAGTGGTAGTTCACCTTGTAATTTCTTGATGTTGTTGATTTTGGTATTAACCGTCTGTAAATCATTAAGATTCTTTAACTTTTCCTCAACAGGGAGATTGAAATTAGCATTCTTTTTAGCCATAATTTATATATAATTTATAGGATTGGTATTTATTTCTGTACAATAAAAAGCAAAATTAATAAATTTTTGTGTTAATAACTCATAAAACAGCTCAATTGTGTATTGTTCACTTTCAAAATGTCCAATATCTGCTATAATTAGCTGATTATCGGCATCAAAATACTGATGATACTTATAATCTGCGGTAATAAATACATCCGCTTTCGCTGCAATTGCTTTATTTAGCAAAAAACTTCCGGAGCCTCCGCATACTGCAACCCGCTTAATTGGACGACCTAATAAAGCAGTATGCTTTAGCATTTTTAGTTGAAATGTTTTTTTGAGCGACCGCAAAAATGATTGTGCATCCTGCGAAGATGACAGTTCCCCCACTAAGCCTGAACCAATATCTTGGTACTGATTTTCCATCGCAATCAAATCATATGCTACCGTTTCGTAAGGATGTGCTTTGCCTAATGCATGGATAATTTTTCGCTGTTGATGTTTTAGGCAAACTACTTCAATTTTTTCTTCTTTTTCGTAATGACGTACCCCCTTTGAACCCACATAAGGATTAGCAGAATCACTTGCTTTAAACGACCCTATACCTGAAGTATTAAAACTACATTCTGAATAATTAGCTATTGCACCTGCACCTGCTTTAAACAGGGCATCTCTGACTGCTTCTGCTGCCGAAGATGGTACAAAGACCGATAATTTAGAAAGCAAAGCGTTTTTGGGGGCTAATATTTCGGTATTCACAAGCCCTAGCTTTTGAGCAATTTTTGTATTGACACCGTCCACAAGCATATTATCTAGGTTGGTATGCGAAGCGTACAAAGCAATATTGTGTTTAATAGCTTTAATGATAACCCGTTCAACATAATTGGCGCCCGTAAACGATTTTAAACCTTTAAATACAATAGGATGATGGGCTACCACCATATTACATTTTTTTTGAATAGCTTCTTCTAATACAGCTTCCGTAGAATCGAGACAAAGCAATACACCGGTCAATTCCATATCCGAATCGCCTACGATAAGTCCGGCATTATCATAGTTCTCTTGATACTGTAAGGGTGCTACGGAAGATAGGTACTGTGCTATATCTTTAACTTTCATCTGATTCGATTAAATGTATATTCAAATTAGGATCGTTTGAAAAATCGTTCAAAAATTTTTCTACTCGAATAAAATCTTTTTTCAAGAATAAAAAAGAGTGTTTATAGACGGCGCGATGATTAATATATATCCTGTTTTCAAGAACCTCGACAGAATGAATATCCTTTAATTTAAATTTAAAGGCATTAAAACCAATCGCATTTTTGACCATTAAAGAATGCGTATTAATCACTAAGATTCTATTTCTAAAAAGATTAAAAACTGCAATGATTAACCAAATTATAGCCATGTAATATTGTATTAATGCCGATAAACTGTTGCTTCCGAATACCGTAAGAAAAAACAGCAAAAAAGCAGCAAAACATTGAAGTACTAATATCCATTTTTGGTACCTGATAATCAGCATAAACTATAGGCTATCATTTGAAACTTGAAAAGGACTTTGTAAAACTGACAATAGGGTAGCAAAAATTGCTACCCTATTGACCTAGTATAATATTAATTAAAACCTAAGGTTTAATATTTCCATTTTCTGTTAGCACCACCGTCTCCAGCAGGCTTACTTTGGTCTTGTGCATTATCCTCTGCAATATAGAATTCAACACGTCTGTTGATGAAATGTTCTTCTTCTTTAGAAGCATTATCAATCAAGTTGTTGATTTCTCCATTGTATTGAAGTATAAAGCGACTTCTTTCGATACCGTGTTTGTTGACTAAATAATCGATACAAGTCATGGAACGATTGTAGGATAACATGTCATTGTACTCGTTGCTTGAACGAACATCAGTGTGCCCATGTACCACTACTTTGATTTTTGGATAGCCTTTCATAACACTAGCCACATGCTGAAGCTGTGCGTAAGACTCCGGACGCAAGTAGTATTTATCAAGATCGAAATGCACCATCGGCAAGTACCAATCTTTAAGACTTCCCCCTACAGGTTGTCCACCGAGTGGGTCGTAGGTTTCTTCTCCGATTACTAGAGTAGGATGCTTACCTGTTTCAGGATCGCCAGGAATCACTTTAACATCCTGAGGAAGGATAGGCTTAGGCACCTGTGCAACTCCTGCATCATCTACAGGATATCCAGGAGGAGAAAACGGTTCTTTGTCTTTGCTGTCTATGACACCATCTCCATCAGAATCCAATGAACGGCCCTTGCTGTCTACCGCAGTATCAGGAGGCGTATCTTTTTCTTCATCCAAAGCATCAGGAACACCATCGTTATCGGTATCTCTAAACCAATCGTCGTCTAGTTTTTCTTTGATATCAGCAATATCTTGCATGGGATAAATCAAAGGATTTACAAACCACAAAGGCTGAATAGCTTTGTCTTTTCTTCCGATATGGAAACCCAATCGAATGCTTGTATAATGTGGGATATCAATGTTAGAAGTTCTAGAACCATTTTCTTTACGACTTTTGCCGTCAAAAAAGTCATCATCTGAAATAAACGACTGATGCTCTATACCAATTGATATTCTAGGAGTAATTAGATACTCAAAAGAAAGACCAACATTAACAAATGGATTTACAACCATGCGATTATTGTCTTGGCCAATCGTCAAAAGGTTGTTGACATTTTGCTGTCCAACCGTTTCGTAGGATTCATCCAAAAAACTTCTAAGCTCTTGCAGAACTAAGTCGCGATCATTCAACATTGCTAAATCAAACTCTCCAGAACCGATGCGGTTGGCTAAACTTGTCATTTGCACGTTGTAGGGAAGGCCATTTGCATCTAAAGCGTTCATGCGTGACTGATACAAATTGGCTCCAAGACCTAAAATCAAATTTAAACTCCACTTGTTGTTTTTGCGGTGAAATTTAATATTGTTTAAGTTGTATACTGTTTGTAAAGATAGTGCGTGATGCTGCTCAATTTTGTAATTAGCAAAATAAGCGTCGTTTGGACCATATAACCCGACCGTGTTGATTGCGCCATCTGAAGATGTAATCGTAAACGGGTCTATGTTTGGAAAAGCATACAAGTTAGAGGCAGCATAATTGACCCCACTTGCCTGACCAAACATATATTCTAGTTTGAGTGAAAATACATATCCGATCGATTTACGGATATGAACAGAAGCACCCCAACCGAAAGAAGGCTTGACATCACCACTAATCAAAAAACTGCCACCGCCTACACCAAGTTGCCACCAATCTCTTGGACGACCAGGAAATTGACTTTTTCCTTCTTTCCATTCAGCGTGGCGAGCTTGGTCTTTTTTGGTAATTAAGTTGTCATCTGTTGGATTAACAGTAACTTGTGCATTGATTTCTTGGGTGCAAATTAGAAGCAACACAACCAACATAACATTGGCAATTACTAATTTATTTTTCATCATAAATGTTTTCATTAATAGGAAAGGTCGGAAATCCTTTTTAAAACTAAAAAGTCTTTTGTGAGACCGTTCCAAATTTATACTATTTTTTATACTAAAACAAGTTATACAGTCTATATATCTGATTTAAACACATTAAACATAACAAACTTTGTATGCTGCTTGTTTGAAATCTGATGCTAAAGACTATTTAAAAGCCAATTATCTAATTATTAGTTATTGTGCGTTTACTTTATCTTTGTTCATAAGATTTTCTAGAGCAATCGTTAATGCTGTAGAAGAAATCATTGTTTTACTATCGTTTGCAGATTTTACATCTTTCAGTGCTTGACGAATCGTATTAGACACATCTGAAAAAATTCCGTCACCCGTTAATAAGGCATCGGGCTGCATCAAATAGGCAAATACCCTCGCCATTCCACAGTTAGCAATAAAATCGGGCAATACGCTAATTTTCTCGTCTGTGTATTTTGCTGTTGGTCCAAAGAAAACTTGGTCATCTACAAAAGGCACATTCGCCCCGCAAGAAACCACTTCAAGACCATTGGCAATTAAAGCATCAATTTGTTCTTTGGTTACAAGTTTTGAGGCAGCACCGGGAATAAATACATCAGTATCTAGTTTCCAAACCTGTTCATTCGCTTCTTCAAAAGACAACATATCTTCTGCGTATAGTTTGTTGCCTTTTTTGGTTAGATACAATTTTTTGATCGCTTCGAACGACAAGCCTTCAGGGCGAATAATTCCACCCGCTATATCTACAATACCAACAATTTTGGCGCCTTCCTCGGCTAAGTAATAGGCGGCTGCAGCTGCCACATTCCCCCATCCCTGTATGATTACTTTTTTGCCCTCTAAATTGCTGTTGTGGTACAAATCATAATAATGAACCACTGATTCTGCAACACCGTAGCCTGTGATAAGGTCGGCAACAGCTAATTTAGCTGATATTGACGGGGTATAACGAGTATCTTCTACTATTTTACTTACGCCTTGACGCAATTGGCCTAAAATCTCAATTCGTTCTCCTTCGCTCGATTTGTAATGTCCTTTGACAATTCCTTCTTGTGGATGCCACAGACCTAGTTCTTGCGTAATTGGAATAACATCTTTCAGCTCATCAACATTAAGGTCACCACCTGTACCGTAGTAGTTTTTCAACAAAGGAATAACGGCTTTGTACCATCTTTTTAAGACTCCTTCTCTACGTGGGTCGTTCGGATCAAAGTTGATACCTGATTTTGCACCGCCTATATTTGGTCCACAAACAGAAAACTTAACCTCCATTACCTTAGCCAATGAAATTACCTCTTCTTTATTAAGACCTTTTCTCATGCGTGTACCACCTCCTGCGGCGCCACCACGTAAAGAATTAATGACAACCCATCCTTTTGCTCCTGTAACAGAATCTGTCCATTCAAAAACAATTTCGGGTTCTTTTGCTTTGTATTTCTCTAGTAGTTCCATAATGTTCTATTTTGGCTGCAAATATAGAATAAATCCAAAAAAATCAGTCCTAATCCAGAAAATATTTTTGTTAATTATTAGATTATCCTTTATAATTGCATTCAACTTTGTAAAACCGTATGATTCAAACCATTTAATGCTTTCCAATGATCCATCACTTTCTTCAAAACAAATCAGAATATACCTCAAATTCATTGGATTACCAGCCCTATCAGTACGGCTTTAAAATCGACCAATATGAGCAACAAATTGATTTAAAATCATATGATGTTGCTTTATTATATACCGATGCATCCAGCTATATACCGATTCGCACAGCACTTTATCAACTTGCGGCTAACTTCAAAAAAAACAAGCTGCTTAATATAGGATTAGTCGTTGACGAACCTTTAGCTATTACGGAAACTACGGATAAATTGTTGCAAGCAGGGGTACTTCCTTTGCTAATTAGCCCCAACAAAGATGCTGTTGCCGCCCAATTCAAAGCCTTTGAACAACGGTACGAACTACTCAATGTAGCATTATTTGACAGTAAAATTGCCTATTCAAAACAACAAGACCCCGAATGCATCAATCAACTTATGGAAACCCATCCTCATTTGATGATTCATCTGAGCAGTATTGCCTACCAAACTTATTTGAATGACCCTGATAAAATAGCTTTGTTGGAAGATAAATATTTTGACAGCTTCAGACTTGGGTATATTCAACAAAACCTTAGAGAAGTTGAACCCATTACTAGAGATATAGATTTTGCAGCCTTTAGCCTAGCGAGTATTCGTGCAGCCGATGCACCTGCCAACCAATTCAGAAACCCCAACGGCCTAACAGCTATGGAAGCCTGTAAAGTTATGCATTACCTAGGACTTGCCGATCGGTTATCGGCTATTTGTGTGCATGGTTTTGAAATGGCACAGGACCAAAAAAATCAAAGTGCGCATTTGCTTGCACAGATGATTTGGCATTTGATTGAGGGTTTTAATTCGAGGAAAAACGAATTATACAAGGATAAAAGCCAATGGATTGCTTATGTAGTTGATAATAAAATTATTGGCAATCTTGCTTTCTATAAAAGTAAGAAAAGTGATCGTTGGTGGTTTGAAATTCCTCAAGCTTTGCACAAAAAACACCATATGATTGCCTGTTCATACCGCGATTATCAATTGGCTTGCGAAGGCGAATTATCCGACCGTTTACTCAATGCGATGCATCGTTTACAATAAGCAGGGCGCGTTCCACCTTAATTGTTTCGAAATCTTTATTTATTGTAGCCTTGAAAATAATTTTGTGTTGCTGCTTGGCGCGCTTCAGCAATTGCTTCATAGAACGGTCTAAAAGGGGCCCTTTCGTTTCCAAACTTGTACGTTTAGGACCCAAACGATGCTGCAGTTCTAGATAGTCTATAGGATAAGTATTGCCGTAATAGTCTCGAACCGTCAACGGCTGTTGTAATTGTCGTCGCAATTGTTTGATACTAATATAATCTTCATATACATTGCCCCAATGAATTTGATACAAGTTTTTGATATTAGCCTGCGCTTCATCTATACGTTTAAAGCGAATCGGTAATGTTATAGACGTCGCTATCGGAACTCCTGCACGCAATGCAGGTTTGAAGGAGGGCATTTTTTGGATAACCCGAATGGCTTCAGCACCACAGCCTCCACCTATGTTTCGCAGCAATTCTACAGCCCCCACACGACCGCTTGAATCAATTCTAAATCGCAGCACCACGACTCCTTCTATGCCTTTGATGCGAGCAGAATCTGGATAGCGAATATTTTGATTGATAAATGCCTGAATTTTAGGATTGGAACATTCTTGTCGCTGCTGAGCACTTATTAGAGGGTCGTCACAACCTTGAAACAAGGGCGGAATATCTACGCTTGTAAGCAAACTATCAGACTGCGCAAAACTAATACTACAACAAAGACAGCCATTAAAAACAATTAGATAATATACAAAGGATAGGGTCTTTTTCATGATGGATCGAACATATTATTTGTAAACAAAAAACCCTAAAATTGGCTATTTCGCGATAAACTTTACGACTAACTCCCATTCCATATCAATCGCTTTTCCTTCTTCTATTGCTGGCAACCATTTAGGCATCAAACGAGCGATTCGCAGGGCTTCTTTGTCGCAGTTGGGAGTTAAACTTTCAATAACAGAAGGATTGGCAATTTGTCCAGAGGCTTTGACGGTAAAAAGAACAACCACTTCTCCGCCAGGATTACCTTCAGGATGTTTAACATTGCTAAATACAAATTGCATCAATTTCATATCTGCACAATCAAAATCAGTGGGGTCTGAACAGCCAGGAAAACGAGGTTCATCATCCTGAGCAACTGCGGCAGTTGTCCCAACGAACAAGCAACACCCTAAAACCAACAAGCGTAATATTTTCATTTTATTTAATTATTTAAATCCTTAATACAAATCAATTAAACGTCGTGTTTAGCTGTTAAATATAAAACAATATTAAGTGTTTTTCAACGTCGAGCAAAGAATAGAATCTATTGCCTGGCAAACTTTAATATTTCTTTAGAATTCTCGCCTCAAACAAACTTAGAAAATTATTAATGAATAGCTTGATTATTTTGGCAAAAAAATGCGTTCTAATATATTAAAAAACCTCTAAAATGGGCAATCGTTGGTCTATTAAAACCACCAAACCAAGGCATTCATAATTGTATACATCAGCTGTAACCTATCAACCACAAAATTACCGGCCTATTTTCTACAGAACAAAAGCTGGACCATCTTTGCCAATAGTCCCAATCTTTAATTGAGGCACTGCTATTGATGCATCGATCACGAAACTAAAAAACCTCTTACACCGTAGTGTAAGAGGTTTTGTAAGCACAAACGCTTTTAAACAAAGCAAGCTTAGCGTTAATTTTAGTTTTTCACTGTTTCCAACAAAATCGAAACCTGATTAGAAATTACTTCAATGAATCCTCCCGAAGTTTTAAACTCCAATGATTCATTAGTTTCGGTACGAACAGAAACAATTCCTTCAGACAAAGAAGCCACTAAAGGAGCGTGATTTTCAAGTATTTCAATCTTCCCTGCTGTTCCAGGTGTATTAACTGACTTGACCTGACCTTCGTATACTTTCTGTCCGGGTGTTAAGATAACTAAATTCATAACTATTATATTGCAAATGGAGGCTCCTCTAAAAAGAGGAACCTCTAAATTTTAAAATTACTCAGCTACTTCAGCTAACATTTTTTTACCTTTTTCAATCGCTTCGTCGATATTTCCAACTAGATTGAATGCTGCTTCAGGATACTCATCAACTTCACCATCCATAATCATGTTGAAGCCTTTAATCGTATCTTCGATATCAACTAAAACACCTTCAAGGCCTGTAAATTGCTCGGCTACATGGAAAGGCTGTGACAAGAAACGCTGAACACGACGTGCACGGTGTACAACCAATTTATCTTCTTCAGATAGCTCTTCCATACCTAGAATAGCAATAATATCTTGCAATTCCTTGTAGCGCTGAAGCGTATAAATTACGTTTTGAGCACATTGATAATGTTTGTCTCCAACGATGTCTTTTGTAAGAATTTTTGAAGTTGAATCGAGGGGATCTACCGCAGGATAAATACCCAAAGAAGCCAACTTTCTAGACAATACTGTTGTGGCATCCAAGTGCGCAAAGGTTGTAGCAGGAGCTGGATCCGTTAAATCATCCGCAGGTACGTAAACAGCCTGTACCGAAGTAATAGAACCTCTTTTGGTTGAAGTAATACGCTCTTGCATCATTCCCATTTCGGTGGCTAATGTTGGTTGATACCCTACTGCTGAAGGCATACGCCCAAGTAAAGCAGAAACCTCGGCACCCGCTTGAGTGAAACGGAAGATATTATCGATAAAGAATAAGATATCACGTCCTTTTGCTTCGCTTGGATCGCCGTCACGGAAATGTTCCGCAATCGTAAGACCAGAAAGTGCTACACGTGCACGTGCACCAGGAGGTTCGTTCATCTGACCAAACACCAATGTAGCCTGAGATTGCTCCAGTTCTTTCATATCTACTTTTGTCAAATCCCACTCTCCTTTTTCCATGCTTTCAACAAAAGCCTCTCCATATTTGATAACGTTAGATTCGATCATCTCGCGCAACAAATCGTTTCCTTCACGCGTACGTTCTCCTACACCTGCAAATACAGATAATCCAGAGTATCCCTTAGCAATATTGTTAATTAACTCCATAATCAATACTGTCTTACCGACACCTGCACCACCAAAAAGACCAATTTTACCCCCTTTTAGGTAAGGCGCAATTAAATCTACTACTTTGATACCTGTAAACAATATCTCTGAACTGGTAGAAAGCTCTTCGAATTTAGGTGGCATCCTGTGGATGGAACTTGAATTTTTAGCGGTAATTTTTTGGATACCGTCGATAGTTTCACCTACTACATTGAGTAGACGCCCTTTGATAGCATCCGAAGTTGGCATTTGAATAGGACTGCCTGTATCAACACAAGCCATGCCTCTTTTCAAACCCTCCGTACTATCCATAGCAATCGTGCGAACACTATCTTCACCAAGGTGTTTTTGACATTCTAAAACAAGAACTTCACCGTTATCTCTAACTAAATGTAAAGCACTTAAAATTTCAGGTAATTTAGCTCCTTCTTCTGAAAAGCTAACATCGACTACTGGACCAATAATTTGTTTGACACGTCCGATATTTTGTGACATATGTATGGACTTTATTTGTATGAAAATAAATAATCTAGTTCTATTTTGCGGCAAAGATATAGGTTTATATTGTTTTTCAAAAAACTTTCAAAAATAAAATTGAATAATCGGGTCATTTAGTTGATTTTATCTAAAAAAAGTTCGTTTTGCTCCTTTTTTTAAACTTTTAAGTAATTGAAGCCTTTTTTCAAGAGCTCCTAGGCCTGGTTTTTATAAAGTTTGTTATTATTATTACTAACTTTGAATTTCATCCTCCTACCTTTTGCAAATAGCCTCAGATGTTTTTTCTCCGCTACTTTTGGATCTTGATATTTTTTGCTACTGCTTCGCTGCATGCGCAGGTCAAGCATGTCTGTATCGAAGCTATCGAAGTAGCAGGGCACAAAAAAACAAAAACAAAACTGATTCTCAATGAACTCAGTTTTGCTGTCGGAGACTCGATTTCGCTGAAAGACTTACTACCTACTCTCGAACAAAACAAAAAATACCTTCAAAACACTTTGCTTTTTAGAAGTGTAGTGCTCAAAATAAGTCAATGGAATGGACAGTCGATTCGTATTAAAATTCAACTCAAAGAATCTTGGTATATTTTCCCTTTGCCACAGTTTGAGTTAGCGGACCGAAATTTTAATGTTTGGTGGCAACGACACAAACGCGATTTACGGCGAGCCAACTTAGGTGCATGGTTGTTGTGGAGAAACCTTAGTGGTTACAATGATTTACTGAAACTAATTGTACAATTTGGATATACTCGAAAGTTCGAACTCGACTATACATTGCCTCCTATGGGCAGACAGCGCAAATTTGGATTTAATATTAATGCCCTGTTTTCTGACAACAAAGAAATCGCCTTTGATACAGAAGCTAATAAATTGCAGTTTTACAATAATTATGTTGGCTCAGAACGGCAATTTCAACGTATTAGAGGCCGCTTCCGACTGTATTACAGAAGAACTCTTTTCGAAACACAAAAGCTAGAAATAAGTTATTTACAATTGAAAATAAGCGACACTGCAGCGCGGCTAAATCCTGATTTTTTTAGTGGCGGCCAAACAAAACAACAATCTTTTAATATTCAGTACACTTACAGCCTAGACCGCAGAGACATACAAGCCTATCCACTAAACGGTTATTTTGTAAGCGCACGCATTGCCAAAAGAGGCCTTGGTATTTTTAACGATTTAAATCAACTAGAAATTGGGACTAAAATTGGGTATTACAAATCCCTAGGACCTTGGCTGAGTGTTGGGAGTACGTTAAACGCTCAATACAATTTCAATCGAAAAAAACAAGCTTACTACAACAATAAGGCGCTCGGCTATTGGGATGACTTTGTGCGTGGCTATCAATATTATGTAATTGACGGACAAGATTATTTCTGTTTAAATTCAGACCTTAATTTTAAAATACTTGATGTAAAAATTCCACTGATTAAAAAACCAAAAATGACCTACCTTAATGTGCTTCCGCTTAGAATACATTTGCGGTATCATTTAGATGTAGGCTATGTATGGGACCAACATTATCAAGGCCTAAACCCATTAAGCAACAGCGACCTTTGGGGAACTGGCATTGGCCTTGACTTTATACTATATTCTTATAATGTCATCTTACAAATTGACTATAGCTGGAATAAAAACGGGGACACGGGCCTATATTTTAGCTACAAGTTCAATTTTTAATGGTTTTTATTTACCTTACAAAAAATTATGATGTTGCTTTTGTTTGGTGTATTTTAAAGAGCATTTTAACAGCAACCTTCACCTAGGTCTATCCAATCACCTTTAATAACCTTTGACGACGTTTTGAAAATAGCCGTTTACAGTCGATTCCTAAAGAAAGAACACATTCCTTTTGTACAGTTATTAATTGACTTGTTACAACAACGGGGCACTCAACTATTCTTTTTTGAAGAATACTACAAAAGTTTTGAAAAAAAACTGATGGTTCCTTCTGATATTCAGTTTTTTACGGCCTACGAAGATTTCAAACAACACAACATCGACTTCGTGATCACCTTGGGTGGTGACGGCACAATCCTTGATGCTGTTACTATTGTGCAAGACACGAATGTACCTATCATGGGCATCAACCTTGGTCGACTTGGCTTTTTGGCCATGATAGAAAAAAATCAAATAGAAGCTGCAATTGATGTTTTGTACAGCAACAGCTATGCCTTAGACAGCCGTTCATTGTTGTATCTCGAATCCTCTTTGCCGATTTTTGGCGACAAAAACTTTGCACTCAATGACTTTACTATCCTCAAACGCGATACTTCGTCGATGGTAATCATTCATGCTTATGTCAATGGAGAATTTTTGAATTCGTATTGGGCCGATGGTATCATTGTGGCTACCCCTACTGGGTCTACAGGGTATTCCCTCAGCTGTGGAGGGCCTATTATTTTCCCCAAATCTGGCAATTTAATCATCACTCCGGTCGCCCCGCATAATTTAAACGTACGTCCTATCGTATTATCGGATAATTCTGTTATTTCCTTCGAAGTCGAAGGACGCGCCAAAAACTTCTTGTGCACGCTAGACTCACGTTATGCAACTATAGATAATCATTTTCAACTAGCAGTACGCAAAGCCGATTTTCAAATCAAACTTTTCCGTTTCACTGACCGTAATTTTTTGTATATGATTCGTGAAAAATTGAAATGGGGAATCGACTCAAGAAACTAAGTTTTAGGCTGATTGGGATACAAACATCGTATCCTTTGGCATAAATATCTTTGAATTATCTAATTTTTTATAAATTTGTGGCTTTTGTAAGGATAGCTTTGGTCAAAAGCTGTGCTTAGCATAATTTTTGCTTTTAGTTACAACAAATTGATAATTATTGGCGTTTTCATTACGCTAATACTGTTGCATTTTACTTTAAATTTATCGTATAAAACCTACATTTACTCAAACAGATTCATTTAGTATCTAATAAGTTCTAAAGCTGTCCAACCGACAGTTTGTACGATTATTTAAATCAATAAACCATGGACAAAAGGGCACGCATCCTTCTGCTTTTTATACTGTATCTTTACCCAAAATCAAACTACGCTCAGTTTTGGGAATTTGGAGGCATGGCCGGCATTGCTGTCTATCACGGCGATATCGCCCCTGACTTTTCGATGCAAGCCCCTGGTGCAGCTGCTAACATATTTGCTAGACACAATATCGATAGTCGCTTGGCACTAAGAATTGGTTTTGCCGTTGGTTCGATTGCAGCCGACGACGCAAAGTCTATTAATGCTTATCAGCAAGCAAGAAATCTCAACTTTAACTCTACTATTTTTGAAGGGTCGCTTTGTATGGAATTTAATTTTTTACCCTTCCATCATAAGTCTAGAAAAAATAAAGCTCAATTTTCACCTTATTTATTGGCGGGCGTGGGTGTTTTTTATCATAGTCCACAAACAAAATATGAAGGAATAACCTATAAACTGCAGGCATTAGGTACCGAAGGTCAAGCTGTTGGTGAAGAATACAGTCTGGTGCAACCGGCATTTATTTTGGGAGGAGGCTTTAAATTCGACATTAGCCCACAATGGGGCATCATCATAGAAGGGGCAACAAGGCTTTTATTTTTTGATTACCTAGATGATGTGAGTGGTCATTATGCCAATAAAGAAATGATTCGAAGTCAACGAGGTTCGCTAGGTAGCGTCGCTGCGGCTTTGTCTGACCGATCAAACGAAACAGGGACTACCTTAGGGGGCCCTAATCGTCAGCGAGGCGATATAAAAACCAACGATGCGTATACTTTTTTAACGGTAGGTTTAATTTATACCCTGTATGAACAAAAATGTCCAGCCTACTAAATCTGATGCACTCAGTCTGTGAAAAAAATAATCATGAGATTTCATTTATTCTTTTTAATTATCTTTAGTTCTCCTTTTTATTCCTCTCTAACTGCCCAATACTGGGAGGTGGGCGGAATGGTTGGTCTTAGTGTTTATCACGGTGATTTGGCACCTGATTTTTCTTTTCAAACACCGGGTGTTGCTGCTACTGCTTTTGTGCGACGCAATGTGGATAGTCGTTTATCCCTTCGAATTGGGGCAAGCTTCGGGAGTATCGGCGCATCAGACGAAAACTCATTAAACCCTTATAATCAAGCTCGAAACTTGAGTTTCAACTCGACTATATTTGAAGGCTCACTGAATTTTGAATTTAACTTTTTACCCTTTCACCACCACAATAAAAACCGTAATCAATTCAGCCCTTATCTGCTTGCTGGCTTCGGAATTTTTTATCACAACCCAACAGCCAAATACAAAGGGGCTCGATTTGCCCTGCAACCGCTTGGCACAGAAGGCCAAGCCCCCGGCCAAGAATACGCATTGGTACAACCTTCCTTTATTATAGGTGGTGGCCTAAAAATTGACATCAATAACCAATGGGGCATTATCATTGAAGGGGCCACTAGGATTTTATTTTTTGATTATTTGGATGATGTGAGTGGCAACTATGCCGATACACGCGTTATTGCTGGTCATCGCGGCTTTTTAGGCAGTACAGCCGTGGGATTGTCGGATCGTTCGGGCGAGATTGGACCGAAGATAGGCTTGCCTGGCAGGCAGCGTGGAGACATCAAAACCAATGACGGCTTTACGATGTTTACGGTAGGTATAGTATATACCATGATTCAACTTCGTTGTCCTGCCTGGTAATTTTATACTTCTGCAATAGCATCGCTTTCAACTTTGTTGGTCTACTTTATTTTGAATTCGAACAGGCTTGTGTATATTGTGTTCTCAAACCAATAGCTTGAAAGTATGCGTAAATTATTGATGGTCCTCCTTTTTTTCTGTTTTTGTATTATCAGCATGTTATTGCTTTTTAATACGGCCAATCTTAGATCGAACCAATCTAATATTCAACTTATTGACAGCTTTCCATCTTTTGAAAAAGCGACTTCAAGACTTGCGAATGCATTACGCATTCCTACTACTATCGACAGCACAGGTCAGGTAGGCAGCTTAGCGTTTCGGCAATGGGTACAACAACAATATCCGCTTTTGTTCGACAATCCAAATGTAAGTTGGCAATCTTTTGGGCAGCAGAGTTGGGTGGCTAAATGGATTGGTAGAAATTCTGAACTTGCTCCAGTTGTTTTGGTAGCCTCTCCTTTTTCGGAGGAACCTTCGCTGAACGATATTCCAAAATGGACGTACAACCCGTTGCTTGGGAAAGTAGACGATAATTTTATTTATGGACTTGGCAGTCGAGGTGGTAAAGCTGTGATGATAGCTCTATTAGAAGTTTTGGAGCATTATCTAAGCCACGATAGCCTTCCGGACCGCACCCTGTATTTTGCCTTTCCGGGCGAGGATAGCGAAGAAAACAAAGCCCTTGGAAATGCCTTGAAGCAAGCCAACATTCAGCCTGAATTTATTCTTAATACAGGAGGTCTTGTTTGTAAAAAAAAATCGCTTTGGAATCTAGAAAAAGCAGTAGCAATGATTGGTGTTTGTCATCAATCTGTCTATAAAATAAAACTAGATGGCCCTGAGGGCGAAGGAACACAGCTTTTGGAACAAGAAGTGGAGCAACTTAAACATTCCTTACCCCCTATTGACCTAGATCATATTGTCTTACAACAATTTATCAAAAAAATAGCTCCTGAACTTGGCTTTGTCAAACGTATGGTTTTTGCCAATCAATGGCTGTTGAGTAATGTTCAAAAAAATCACTTATCTCATCATCCCTTTACCCAATATTTTTTTGGAACCAATCTCGGAACTCAACAACTTGTGCAAGATAGTTTATACCGCAGTATGTCTACGTTTAATCTGTCTTCGACAGCTCCTTTTATGGGGCTAAAACAATGGTTGAACGTACAAATTCAACATCCACAAATTCAAATCATTGGAATCGATAAAAAAGAACAACGCTACTCAGGATACGCGCCTATAGACAACTTTGCCTATCGAATCATCGAAAACACCTGTAAAGAAGTTTTTCCAGCATTAGTAAGTTGTCCGATTATTAATCGGGAGGCCCCGCTTCTAGCTTGGCAAAACAGTGTCGATGCAGCTATTTACTATTTCCATCCGGTAGTTTATGATACCCATCATTTTGAATTAAAAAAACAAGGAATAGACGATAAGATACGGCGAGAAAATTATCAAAAAATGCTACAATTTTATTATCAATTAATTCTTAATATCATATAGTTCCGACCAATAAGCCATAACAGTTACGAAGGGTTTGGCTTGCAAAGCTATATATCAATTGCTAATTCTAGTACTTTAATTACTAGATAAAAGCTTTTTAAAGAAAAAAAAAACAAGCGTCGCATCTATCGAATCATTTTAATTACAATTAACTGACCTTTATTTCAAAAAAAAAATATTATATTGCCCACTAGCTTAACATCAAAATATTTTAAAGCCTACAAGACTATTTATTTGTTTTTGACGTTATACACACACACTTCCTCTCGTAATTTATCCACTTAAAATTTTGGCAATGCGCTTTCCTACCTTTTTTCTGTGTCTTTTAATGAGTTGTAGTACTTTAGTTAACTTACAAGCTCAAGACAAATTCTCTTATGTTGAGGGAGATATATTAGTTCGTGTAAAATATCAACATGTTCCGCACTGGATTAGTACTGACTTGGCCTATCACAAGGGCTATCAGACACAAATTGAAGCTAGGGAATTGCTTTCTAAACACATGAATATATGGCGATTTCGCTTCAACAAAGACGCAATCAGTCACGACGCTATGCTATCGCTGATCAAACAACATGCCTCCGTACACAATGCGCAGCTCAATTTTATTATGGAGAAAAGGGTGGTACCTAATGATGCTAATTACAGCCAACAATGGCAGTATGAGCAAAGTTCTGACAATGATTTGGATGCAGAGGCCGCCTGGGACATTACCACAGGTGGTGTAACTGCCCTTGGGGACACTATTGTGGTTTGTGTAATAGATGATGGTCTTCAGGTTAGTCACCCTGACTGGGGCGATAATATATGGTACAATCACGGTGAAATTCCAGGGAATGGTATAGATGATGACAACAACGGCTACATTGATGATTTCCGTGGTTGGAATGCAGATAACAACAATGATAATATCGTAGCTAGTGGCCCTTTTACCTCACACGGAACGCCTGTTGCTGGCATTGTAGCCGCAAAAGGAAACAATGGGGTAGGCGTATCGGGTGTCAACTGGAATGTTAAGCTAATGTTTGTGGTTGGAGGCGGTTCGAATGCAGATGCATTGGCGGCCTATGATTATCCACTTTCCTGTCGCAAGTTGTATAACCAAACAAATGGCGCTCAAGGTGCCTATGTTGTGGCTACCAATGCCTCTTGGGGGGTCGACAATCAACAGTGCGCTACCTATGCTCCTTTAGTCAACGAACTGTATGATACGCTTGGTGTTTATGGTATCTTAAATTGCGCTGCTACCGCTAATGCAAATACTAACGTTGATATTCAAGGAGATTTCCCAACAAGTTGTGATAGTGATTACCTGATAGCGGTAACCAATATGAACCAATCAGGAACAAAAGAAACGCAAGCGGGTTATGGCAGCACACACATTGACTTAGGTGCATTTGGAGCAGGCACCTATACCTTGGCTACTAATTCATCTTATGGGGGATTTGGAGGCACCTCAGGTGCCACACCTCATGTCGCAGGCACAATTGGTCTATTATATTCGGCCCCATGCCCTAGATTTGCTCAAATGGCCAAAAATGATCCGCAACAAACAGCCTTAATGGTTAAAAACATCCTCCTAAATTCATCGGTCCCTAATAGTACCTTGACGGGCATCACGGTCAGCGAAGGGGTTTTGAACATGAAAAATGCACTAGACTCTCTAATGGATATCGGTTGTTCTTTGTCGGGCTGTCATGAGCCTTACAATTCGGCCCTCATAAGTGCAGATGGCAACAATGCCACCCTCAATTGGGATGCGGTTGATTCAACGACATTGTATTACACGCGCTACCGCCCTATTGGTGGGAGTTGGGTATTGATTAGTGTTCCCGATACCTTTGTAAATATTGCCGGTTTAATTGCCTGCAGTGATTACGAATTCCAAGTAGCTGCCAACTGCGATAGCACCGTATACTCAAGTGTCTTTAGTTTCAAAACGGGCGATTGCTGCAATGCTCCCTCAAGTATAAACTTAGATAGTAGTGGAATCAATTTTGCTAGTTTCTCATGGGCTGCAGATAGTTTTGTCAATCAATATATTGTAGAATATAAATTACAATCTGCCACTGTATGGTCGAGCGATTCTACTACAAGCGGAAATCTTCTACTAAGCAACTTGGATAGTTGTTCTTTATACGAGATGAGAATTATTTCTACCTGCCCAGTAAATGTCAATAACCTCTATTCTTCGATTATTGATTTTGAAACTGATGGTTGTGGTAATTGTACATCCACCGACTATTGTGCTTCTACAGGTGCTAACTCTGTAGATGACTGGATTGAAAATGTGACACTTGAAAACATCAACAACACAACAGGAGACGATGGTGGCTACATTTCGTTTGTTAACGGGGGCCCTACCACTGACCTCACTCAAGGCGGCACCTATCCTTTTTCTATTGAGATTGGGTTTAATACAGGCCCCTGGGCTACCAACTGGAAACTAAAAGCATGGATTGATTTCAATCAAGATGAATTGTTGGATGATGCGACCGAATTGGTTTATGATGCGGGTCAAATTTCGACCTCTACTACCGTACACACCGGAACTATCAACATCCCTGCAAGCGCCGATTTAAGCAGAACTAGATTGCGTGTAGCGCTCAAATGGGGGACGAATAATTTAGGGCCTTGTGACAATTCCAACTATGGAGAAACAGAGGATTACTGCGTAAATATTGTTACTCCCACCAATAAAAAGACCATTGAATCTAACCAACAACGGATAGAAGCATTTCCAAATCCATTCGAAAACAGCCTAAACTTCTCTATTTTTAGCCAGCAAGAACAGGCGGTGACTGTTTTATTTAGCACCCTTGCCGGGCAACGATTTTACGAAGCTTCCAAAACAGTTTACGCTGGAGAAAATAGTTTTAAATTACCCTCCAATACACTGCCTAAAGGGTTATATTTGATTAGTGTCATTTTTGAAGATGGCACGATTTTGAACAAAAAAGTAATAAAAAATTAAATTAATTGATTCGGAGCAATTTTCCTTTTTTTGCTTTCTTATACCTTAACGCATATTCATGAAATTCATCCTCTTTCTGTTCATAGGGATTTGTTCTAACTTTATTTTAGCACAGGGCAACGACTATATTGTCGACATTAATGATCGTAAAATATTAGGTACCATTAAACTTAATACGCCCGCCATCAATTCGAGTATGATTCGATTTAAGTCAAACAACGAAACTAGCTTTGAACAGTACCGCCCTGACAAAATAAAACAGTGGAGTGTTGGAGAACAAGTATTTGTCTCTAAGGTATATACGGTAGACGAAACGCGGTCTTATTCGGTATTTATGAAGCGTTTAACCCCTGAACGAGGCAAAGCACATTTATTTGAATATTACAATACGAGTGGGGATATGGGTTATACACAAACCTTTTTAGAAAAAGACTTAAAGATTACTGAAGTTAACTACGCTAAGTTTCGTAAACAAATGGCCGAGGTATTTAAAGATTGTAAAGAGCTTTCTAAAAAAATAACAGAGAAAAAATACAAAAAAAAGCAATTGTTAGAGATTATCGAAGAATACAATGAATGGAGAGAATATCTTTGGAAATAACAAGGGCTTTTTAGTCAAAAAGATAAGAACACCCTATTGAACAATAGTCAAATGGATAATCTAGAAGAAATACTGAGTCTCGACAACAATGGCAAGCATGTAAATGCCGCTAAGGGCAGTACACTTCAAACAGCAGGCGCACAAAGCAACCGAGCTTTTTATGTCAAAAAAGGATTGCTTCGAAGTTATACTATTGACAGTAAAGGCAAAGAACATATCTTTATGTTTGCTTCTGAAGGTTGGTTGATTGCAGATATTGAATCGCAGGAATTTGAGCAAGCAGCCGAATTATTTATTGATTGCTTGGAGAATAGCGAGCTAATTATTTTTAACCGTTCTTGCTTTAAAATTGCGAATCTGTCGGTGCCGCAACTCAAGAAGAACGCCCACCTATTAGCTAGGAGAACAGCGGTACTTCAGCGTAGGGTAATCATGTTGATGAGTGCCTCTGCCCAAGAACGGTATCAACATTTTTTAGAAACCTTTCCCAAGCTTCCTAACCGTGTACCTCAACGTATGATTGCTTCTTATTTGGGCGTTACGCCACAAGCCCTAAGTACTATAAGAGGACGATTGGCCAAAAAATCGTAATCAATACGTCATTTGTTAATCTAGATGAATGGTTGCTAACTTTTTCTTACGGACATTTGTTTTATATTTTAAAAACAAAAAATCAGTACTATGCCTCCATTCAAAACCAGTCTCCGACTTTTTTTCGGTCTTTTTTTATTCGTTTTCGGCTTGAATAGATTTCTGCAATTCATGCCCTTACCGCCACTTTCGGAAGCAGCAACGAACCTTATGCAAGCTTTTATCGATAGCGGTTATATCATGACAGTGGTTGCGATTGTTCAAATCGTTTGCGGCCTCCTCTTACTGTTCAATCGATTTACTGCCTTGGCCCTTGTGCTAATTTTTCCCATCTTAGTCAATGCTTTTCTTTTTCACTTGTTCCTTGATTTTTCAGGAATAGCGGGTGCAACAGTGGCAATTGCGATGAATAGTACCCTTTTCTATTTACATAAAGAAAATTACCAATCTATTCTTACTAATTGATTCATTCAACAATAATATATAATAGCATGAAGTATCTAACCATAATTCTTACACTTACACTTTCTTTTTCAGTAGCAGCTATTTCTGCACAATCAAAAAAAATTAATGTTAAAAAATCTAGTATTAAATGGACCGGCAAAAAAGTACTTGGTCAACACGAAGGTTTTGTAAAGCTACAAAAGGGGTGGATAAGCATCGAAGATAATCAAATACAATCCGGTGAGTTTTTAATTGACATGCGTTCAATTAGCTGTACAGACCTTCAAGACGAAGGCTATAACAAGCAATTAGTGGGGCACCTTAAATCTGATGATTTTTTTGGTGTCGAGAACTATCCTACAGCAAAATTAACGATCAAAAAATCGACTCGATTCAAGCAAAACAAAGCAACGGTTACGGCACAATTAACGATCAAAAACAAAACACAAAGTATCGAATTTGAGGCGACTAAAACCAATAATACATTGAACAGTACACTGCAAATTGATCGTTCTAAATTTGACGTACGCTATGGGTCTACCTCCTTTTTTGACAGCTTGGGAGATAAAGCTATTTATGATATATTCACTTTAGAAATTCAACTAAATTTAGAAGATTAAACATCTAAATTCACTAATATAGGCTGCATTAAAATGAAAAACAGAACGGTTCAACAAATCTTTGCCGCACATAAAGTTAATATGGGAGGGATTCATTTGTTACAAGCGCTTCCCAATCAAAACATAAACCATATTGATCCGTTTTTGCTGATACATCACGGTTCCTTACCCGTTGGCAATCACAAAAAACAACAAGATACAGGAGTTGGTCCACATCCGCATCGGGGTTTTTCTCCCGTCACCTTTGTATTTAAAGGTGAAGTACAGCATCAAGATTCATTAGGAAACAACGCCGTAGTAGGTGCAGGAGGTACGCAGTGGATGCATGCCGGCAGTGGGATAGTACATAGCGAACGTCCGAGTAAGTCGATGGTAGAAAAAGGAGGTGAAAACGAAATTATTCAATTTTGGGTCAATAGCCCTGCCCGTTTCAAAATGCAGTCCCCATCATACCTAGCAATATCGGCCGAACAAACCCCTACTATTCAAAGAGAGAAACACCAAATTCAGGTAGTGGCAGGAAGCTATGAATCGGTAGAGGGGCCTGCAAAAACATACAGTCCTCAGCTTCTTTTACGTATTGAAGCCGAAGCAGGTGCAACGATACCATTAGAAATTCCAGACAACTACAACGCGTTGGTATACTTACTTGACGGACAGCTAAAATCACAAGACAGTATAGCTAAGGCAGGAGAGATGCTATGGTTCAAAAATGATGGTCAGCAAATAAATTTGACGGTTAAAGAAAACAGTCGGTTTATTCTGTTATCAGGCCAACCGATAGGAGAAGCCGTGGCTACATACGGGCCTTTTGTGATGAACAAGGCCGATGAACTTCAACAAGCAATTGCTGACTTTCAGGACGGTAAAATGGGCCAGCTAAACGAACAGTTTTAACAATAGGTATGGGCGTACCCTACTTGGAATTTGGCCTGTATTTTCTGGCAAAAAAAGGTTATTCCAAACAAACCTGGAAGTATTAAATAAATCGTCTACTAAGGGGCTTCCTTTTTCTTCCTTGTTCAAAGCATTACAAATTCGCCCCTAATTACAATCGATGATTTCTTTTGGCGCTACTATTAAATTTATTTTAAAATCCTGAAACCTGTTGGCACAACTAACAAGCTTAAATAGCTCATTTACAGCTCCAAAAAATTCAATCATCTTCTTTTTTGTGAAAAACGTTCCTAAACTAGTCACTTTATTTGTAAGGATAATTTAATCTATCTACATTTGTATTGTATCCTAACTATCTTTTCACAAGCAGAAAACCAATCATGACAGAAACAATACTATTCTCGGGAACGAATACGCGCTATCTATCTGAAAAAATTGCTGACTATTATGGCCAAGCCCTTGGTAAAATTATGTTGCAGCAATTCAGCGATGGTGAAATGCAAACAAATATACAGGAGTCGGTTAGAGGCAAATATGTTTTTTTTATACAATCAACCTTTGCACCCTCTGACAATATCATGGAGTTATTGTTGATGATTGATGCTGCAAAAAGAGCCTCTGCAGGATACATCACTGCCGTTATTCCTTATTTTGGTTATGCTAGACAAGACAGAAAAGATCGTCCTAGAGTAGCGATAGGCGCCAAATTACTCGCAAATTTGTTGATTGCAGCAGGTGCCGACCGAATAATGACGATGGATTTACACGCAGATCAAATACAGGGCTTCTTCGACATCCCTGTAGATCACTTAAAATCTGAAGCCATCTTCTTTAATTACCTAGAAAAGCAAGATACTTCTAATGTAATTTTTGCCTCTCCTGATGTTGGGTCGACCAAAAGAGCTAGAGCCTATGCGCAACACTTTGGAACAGGCCTGGTGATTTGTGACAAATACCGTAAAAAAGCCAATGAGGTTGCTGAGATGACCGTAATTGGTGATGTAATAGGAAAAGATGTAATCTTGGTGGATGATATCGTTGACACTGCGGGGACTTTATGCCGTGCTGCCGAGATTCTAATCGAAGACGGTGCAAAAAGCGTACGTGCATTCATTACACATCCTGTTTTATCAGGGCCTGCCTACCAACGTATAGAGGATTCTCAACTAACAGAAATGGTTGTTACGGATACGATCCCACTCAAACAGGCTTGTTCAAAAATCAAAGTAGTACCTGTGGCCAAACTATTTTCTAGAGCCATTCGTAATGTACATGAGTACCGTTCTATTTCTGCTCTTTTTGTTAAAAAAGAAGACAATGAACTGGTAAAATAAGCATCAAAAATATCCAATATAAAGAATGTCTGACAGGTAGGGCCTGTCAGACATTTCTTTTTGTAAAAACCAAATTAATTTATACCTGTTACAAAACAAGGATTGTTCCACAACGGTTGCATTCTTTAATTTTAACAGTTAATCTTATCGCGAACGCCCTACACAAAATATTGGTAGCATTCAAACATCCTAAATATAGCCGCGACTAATACCATGATCAGTAGGTAGCGCACCAACTGATTTGCGCCAGGATAAGAGGTAGCAAATTGAGCCGCAGTATACCCGCCAATCCCCTGCCCTAAGGCCAAAAAACCTCCATATACCCAGTCAACTTTGCCGTTCAAAGCAAATACTAAGATACCTAAACCTGTATAGATAGCAAAAGCTGATAATTTGACGCCATTTGCATCTATTAGGCTATAGCGAGCAAACAAGGTAAGAACGACCACCAACAAAACACCGGTCCCGGCTTGAATAAAACCAGCATAAAAGCCTATTGCCAAAAACAAGGGCAAGCTTAGCAAGGGATTCATCCGAAAATCTTGCTCTGTTTCCCGCATCCATTTTTTGGGGTTGGATAGTATAACAAGCAATAAAAAGGGGAGTAAATATTTAAAAAATTGCTTAATTGCTTGTTCTTGAGCATAGATTGCTACGGCAAAACCACCTATAGCGCCTATAACGATACAGGATATAATAAATTTGCTCTTTTCTAAGTTAAGGTGTCCGTTTTTTTTGAAGGTTGGCAAGGCCATCAAAGCCATAGCCAAAACACCCAAGCGATTGGTGCCATTGGCAATTGTTGCGTCTAATTCCACTACATCGATGAGTAAATATAAAGATAGCACAGCCCCTAAGCCCGCAAGCGTGCCAATAAATCCAGCAAAAATCCCACAAAGTACGATTAGAAAATAAATGGTCATTAAAATTAGGGTTAATCTGGCCTTATTCTACGCCTCAAATGTAGTAAGGTTTCAAATATATATATATATCAAGAATTAAATCAATACACTTAGAAACAACTATTCAGATATCTCCTGACACAATTCAATCAAGACAGAATTAGTTGATTTGGGGTGAAGAAAACAAACCATTTTATTGTCTGCGCCACGCTTAGGCACCTTATTGATCAGAACAAACCCCTCCTTTTCAAGTCGCTGCATCTCTGCATTTATATCATCGACTTCAAAGGCAATATGATGAATCCCTTCGCCTTTTTTATTAATAAATTTAGCAATTGGACTATCAGGATTGGTCGCTTCTAGTAGTTCTACTTTAGTTTCTCCACATTGAAAAAATGAGGTAGCAACGCCTTCAGACGCTACTTTTTCTTCTTTGTAAGGAGCCGTTCCTAATAATTTTGAGAATAACTCATTACTTACTTTTAGATCTTTAACGGCAATTCCTAAGTGTTCTATTTTTTTCATCCTTTGGTTTGATTAATGAACGATGTTCGATTTGCTTTTACTTGATATTCGGACGCCCAAAATTAATTTAAGCTTTACTTATTTCAAACAATTGTCAAATAAAAAGTCTATTTTTTATTTAAAAGTAAAATTATACCTTACTTTTGCATTGTATAAAGATTTGAAATTGAATCTATTTTTTTTGACAATCCTCTAGTTTTCTGAGGTTTGCCTATTGAGCATAAATACATAAAATATGGTTACGGCTAGGGCCTGTGACACATTCTATCATTGAAAAACTTATTTATGGGTGCGATTAAATTTTTCATTCAAGGTATTAAAAACTTCAAAGAAGTAGGTACTTTTTCTAGGTCTTCTCATTTTGTTGGTAAAACAATCACAAAAGACAAACACATTGACTTTAGTACGGCTAAATGCATTGTAGAATTGGGCGCAGGAGATGGACCAATCACGAAACAAATCTTGAATAAAATGGCCCCGGACGCTATACTTCTATGTTTCGAAATAAACGAAAAATTTAGCGAAGATTTAAGAAGACAATTCGGTAAAGACAAACGCATACAGATTATAAACGACGATGCCCAAAAAATGGGTCATTACATACGAGAAGCCGGGTTCAAAGAGGCAGACGCTGTTGTTTCTGCTATTCCTTTTGTTATTATACCTGAAGATGACATCATAGAGGAATCGCACCGATGTCTCAAAAAAGGTGGCAAGTACGTTCAGCTTCACTATTCTTTAGTGGCCAAAAAACGTTATGAACGTATTTTTAACAACATTGAAATTGATTTTGTGATGTTAAATGTACCCCCTGCCTTCATTCATATTTGCGAAAAACTATAGCTAAGAGAGCTACCTTATACCAATCAAAAAGCAGCTAGAAACTTTAAGCATAAAGATTTTCTATCTGCTTTTTGTATTTTTGGAGAATAACCCTTCTTTTTAATTTCATAGTTGGAGTCAGTTCGCCCGAATCTACATCCCAAGCATCTTCTACCAAGTAAAACTTCTTAATTTGTTCCACTTTAGAAAAATTGGGATTTAACTCGCTAACCAATCGGGTAAAATACGCATTTACTTTAGAATCTTGGATCATTTCGGCTGGGCTACCATGCGCTACGCCATTCTCTTGGCACCATTGTTTCAGTAGCTCAAAAGCGGGTAGTATTATCGCCGATACAAACTTCTTATTATCCCCGACGACCATCATCTGTTCTATTAGAAAATTTTCTCTGAATTTTGCTTCAATAGGAGCAGGAGCTACATACTTTCCTCCAGAAGTTTTGAGCAATTCTTTTTTTCTATCCGTTATTTTCAAAAAGTCAATACCATTTTTCCGAATCATTCGCCCAACATCTCCCGTCAAAAACCAGCCATCTTCGTTAAACACTTCGGCAGTTTTTTCGGGCTGATTAAGGTATCCTTTCATTACATTCGGACCTTTAACCATGATTTCACCAGCATCAGGACCATAGGCCTTTTCATCGATTGCGATTTTTACTTCAATTCCTGGAATAATAGGCCCCACTGTCCCTAGCAAGGCTAAATGTGGCTCAAACCCACTTACAGCAATCGCAGGAGAGGTTTCAGTCATACCATAGCCTTCGCGTACATCTATCCCAATTGCCGAAAAGAATTGTGCCATTTTGCGAGGGCAGGCTGCTGCTCCGGTCAAAATACCTTTAACGCGTCCTCCAAGATTGGCCCGTACTTTCGAAAAAACTATCGTATCCGCTAGCTTCCACTTTAGGGATTCAAAGCCTTTTGGCGTATATCCAAAACTATATTGATTGGTCAATCCTTCTGCCCAAAAAAATAATTTCTTTTTTAGGTTACTCCCTCCTTTGGCCTTGGTTACTATTTTTTCGTAAACTTTCTCTAGTAATCGCGGGACCGTTGTAAAAAAATGGGGCCGCACTTCTTTGAGCGATTCTCCTAGTGTATCAATACTCTGTGCATACATAATACTAACCCCTAAATACATGTATGCATAAGTAACGACGCGTTCGAATATATGACACAGGGGCAAAAAACTAAGCGCAACATTTCCCTTTTCAACCGGCACAAGTGGGGCTACAGCGTGTAAATTACTTAATATATTATTGTGTGTCAACATAACCCCTTTAGGATTACCTGTTGTACCTGAGGTGTAAATTAGGGTAGCTAAATCGTGTGGGTCAATGGTTCTTTTCACTTTCTCAACAAGTGCCAAATCGCCTTTTGTTAAAATAGTTTCCCAATGATTAACATCTGTACCCTTTGCATCTTTGCAATCGTTAATTTTATCGAAGGTAAAGATACCTTGAAGCGAAGGAACTTCCTTTTGAGCTTTACGTACTTTATCCAACAAATCACCATGCCCAACAAAACAGTACTTAACAGAGGCGTCGTTGAATATATATATATAATCTTTAGGGCTGATAGTTGGGTAAACCGGCACATTAATCGCCCCAATCTGCGCCATTCCTATATCCATAATATTCCATTCAGGACGATTATTATGAGAAATCAACGCAATTCTGTCGCCAGGCTTTACGCCCATTTGAAGCAAGCCTAGACTTACCTGATTCGCCATATCTACAAACTGCTGTGTACTAAAACTATACTGATGTCCTTCGATATGTTTGCCACCAATTGAGGCGGCTAAAGGATTGTCAGATAGTTGCAAATAAGGAATTTCGAATAGTCGCGTCGGTTTCATAAAGAATAGTTAAAAGCTAAAGCGTTAGAAAGGAGATATCAATAGATTAGAAATTTAGTAAAATTATTGCTAAAGGCGGTTTTTTTTGATAAAAAATACCCACATTTATAGTATCTTTTTTATAATATTACGTTGAATATAAGGGGCATTTATCCAATCCCCTAGCCTCAAAAAATAATTCATCTTCTAATCCATACTATATGTTTGCAGGTCTAATCTTTGTTCCCAACCTTATCTTAGCTGCAATTTTATTCTATTTGGCCTACGCCGATTATATGATTTATTTTAAGTGGTTGGGTATTTTCCCGCTTTCGATTGGGATAGGTGCCTATATTATTCGAGATGGACTTAACGAGTGGTGGGCCGTCAAAAACCCTCCCGGGCTAACTGCTTTCGAAAAAAACATCCTAGCCCGCTTTTTTCCTTATTATCGCCGTCTAAGCCTACCCAACAAAAAAATATTTGAAGATAGGGTGAGTGTTTTTCGTATTCAGAAGAAATTCCAGATGCGCTTACTCGAAAAAATACCCGGAGATTTGCATTTATTGGTTTGTGCTACAGGTGTTCAGCTTACTATGGGAATGGGTAATAAAAAGGAATATTTAAATTCCTTAGGCATGATTGTTTTATTTCCAAGAGAATTCATTACGCCTGATATCAACACACAATTACATCATGTTGAAGTAAATAAGGATATTTTTGATTGCCTGTTGTTGTCGATAGATATGTTTAGTAAGGGCATCAAAAATGTTGAAAATTATTATAATTCTGGATTGCACGGCATGGCCAAAGTATTCAAGTTAGACAATGGATATTCTGATGATGCCATTCCTTGTGATGACAAAAAAGAGTTATTGGTAAAATTACACCACATAAGAGACTTCAAAATTGGCTACCAATTTATTTATACTGGCCTGCCGAATATGGAAATATTTGAAATGTGTACCGAACATTTCTTTCAATGCCCTGTTGCCTTGCAAGAACAATTGCCGAAAGTCTATAATTATTTTATGAACATCTACAAACAAGACCCTGCCAACAAATCTAATCCTGTTATCCAAGTTATTGAAGAAGATATCGATGAAGTGGACGCTAGCTAAAAAAGCTTAGAAGCCACTTTTTTTGCTAAAAACAACCGTTCAAGACGGGTCTATTCGTCTAATAGGTGTACAAAATTATTGTTTAAAACGCTTTTTATTCTTCCAAAAAAGCTATAAATAAGTTGTAGGTTGCTAAAAAAAAATCTAATATTGCCTCAAAATATAGCAATATGGATTATTCGATTGACAAAGACATTCGCAAAGCAAAAACCTTAGCAGCCTCTTTTTATAAAGACCCTACTGTTTTTGAGGCTTTAATAGAAAAAGCTTTAGTACCCTTTTGGCACTTTGTAGGCGACACAAACCTTGTACCTCATCCGTCTTATGCCCATCCTTTTATGTTGCTAGAAGATAGTCTTAACGAACCCTTGGTGCTTGTAAAAGACAAATCTAATCAATTGGCCTGTTTGTCTAATGTTTGTACGCATCGTGGGATGTTTTTGATTGACAAGCCGGGCAAGTATCGTTTGTTGTCGTGTAAATATCATGGTAGATGTTTCAATTTAGATGGTAGTTTCCGTTCTATGCCCGAATTTAGCGAGACCGAGAACTTCCCCACCGAGATGGACGACCTACCTAAACTCCCCTTGCACCAACTAGGAAATTTTTTATTTACCTCAATCAAGGCTTCGGTATCGTTTGAACAGGTTTTTGGCCCGATGTTAAAACGAATGCATTGGTTTGATTTTGACCAACTTAGCTACAGCGAGTCAGGTTCGGAAGACTACTTCATTAATACACATTGGTCGCTCTATTGTGACAATTATCTTGAGGGCTTTCATGTACCATTTGTGCACCCGGGGCTCAACCAAGCCCTAGATTATAAAGAATACGACACTGAATTGTTTGATTATTGTAACTTGCAATTAGGTATTGCTAGCGACGGAGCCCCGACATTTGATTTGCCAGATGATGCTGTTGATTATGGCAAGAACGTATTTGCTTATTATTGGTGGGTTTTCCCCAATATGATGTTTAATTTTTATACCTGGGGAGTTTCTGTAAATATTGTCGAAGCCATCAATACAAACAAAACTCGCGTACGGTTTTTGACCTATTTATTTAAAGATGAAAGAGCTGATACTTTTTCCAAGAAAGACATACACGACACCGAACTAGAAGACGAAGAGGTAGTAGAACGAGTACACAAAGGCTTACAATCAAGGCTCTATCAGTACGGTCGCTTTTCTCCCACTAAAGAACAAGGTGTTCATCATTTTCATCGTTTGTTAGCCGAATGCCTTAAGCAAGGGTAGTCCTCAACAAAGGTATTAGCCGCAACGCATCAATAAATTTTATCCAAAAGAATTTTATAAACGGCTAAAGTTGTCGATATTAGTATTAGAAAGCGGTATTTTGGTTGTTTCAAAACCATCTTACCTTTTTTGATCTCTACTATTTTTCAAAAATTATATTATGCGGTTTCCCTTATTACTAGTTCTAATTGCTGCTTATTCATGTTGTCATGCACAATACTACATGTTTGGTGGCTATAATTATGCTGCCATAAATATGAAAGGGGCCAATTCTATTGTACAGGAGTTTAATGTAAGAGAGAACCATTCTATTGGCACATTATCTAATAATTTTCATGGTTATCGTGTTGGAATGGGTAAATACAGCCGTCACACCCTTATGGAATTAGATTTTGGCAACCTAATAGCTAGTCAAAAAAGTTCGAACCCTAATCAGCTCAAAGAAAGTGCTGAAGTAGTGGTTAATTATATGTCTGCAAGCGGTCGGTTCGGTATTAAACCATTTCCCAAAGAGTTTTTTACTTTTGGTGCCGCCATGCAATTAGGCGCACAGCGCATCCGTTATTCTTTTGGTGGTGATTACAAAACTCCAGTAAATCAATACCTAATTGGAGCTGAATTTTATATAGACTATGCCATTAAAATACGGTTCCTGCTCAAAAAGTCGCAACGAAAAGACTTCTTTTACTTGTTTAGAATCCGACCTTATTATCAAGTTCAACGTAAAATAGGGATTGGGAACTTTGAAACTCAATTGAACCAAACGCCTAATGTAGCTAAAAACGCTATCGAGGATAATCTTTCTCATTTTGGGTTTAATATTTCAATTGTTGTCCCGTTTATTAGTGAAGATGACCGTAGTTATTTGTTTGCTCCGGCCAGGAAAAAGAAAAAGAGAAAGAAGCGTCAACAGAAAGAAGCCCCTAAAGGAAGACTTTAGTCAAATAGATTGTAAACAACAATAATAAAAATAGAATGATACGTAGATTAATAAGTTTTGTATTTCTGTTAGTAGTTGGGTGGCTTGTTTATACCCAATTTTATGGTACCGAAAAAGAACAACAAATAGGACAGGAAGTGATATCCAATGGAAAAAAAACCATTCAAAGTGTTTTTAGTATTTTCCAACACGAAAACGATAAGTTTCAAGCAGGCGCCTACGACGATTCATTAGAGAAAGTCGGTTCTTTACTCAAAGATTTGGGTGAAAAAATGGAAAATAAAAACCAAAAGAAAGAGCTTGAAGAGCTGATTAATGAAAAAGAACGTATCGAGGAGGCAGTAGAAGAGAATAAGACGAATAAAGACAGTACTGTGCATGTTCAAAATAAGGAGGACTTGAAAGTATTGGTCAAAAAAATTGATACGCTACTAAATGATCTTTAATTCTATCGCTAAAAAAAGAAAAAGGCTAACATCAGTTTGATGTTAGCCTTTTTTTATCCAGCTTCTGTTTCAAATTTAGAACTTTTGCTGTAATCTAAGATGTTTTGAACGACAAAATCAGGAGGCTGTATTGTAGCCTTATTGATAAGTGCCTGTGCTTTTTGGAGTGATTTGTATTCGTAATCTAAAGTAGAGTTTTGCTTTTTGGCTTGTTGAATAGCCATCTTTTCTAGATAAGTGGACTCGTTGTATAAATCACGAATTAAATCTTCTTGAGTAAAGTGATGCTTCATTTGGGAATGTGATTTAAAAAAATTATTTAGAAGTAACTACTAATAAAAAACGCCTCTATTACAACAATTGTTGCACAACTAGTAGTTTTTTTAACTTTTTTTAATTAAAACATTCAAAATCACCTTTAAATTACCCCTTAGAAGCCAATAGAGCTTAAATATTTTCGACAGATATCCTTATCGAAGTCCTATGACTTTAAAATCTGTTCGTCTGTTTTCTCCATGTTGACTATCCGAACAAGACACTCCATCCTTGCACTTGTTGCTAAGCATCGTCTCTCCGTACCCCTTGTATTTAAGGCGGTATTTGTTGACACCGTTAGCTACCAAATAGTCGTATATTGATTGTGCTCTTTGTTGAGATAGTTCAGCATTGTATTTAGAGGAACCTTTAGAGTCAGTATGTGAACGAATTTCTACACTAATTTTATTGTCTTTTAGTAATTGTATTACTTCTTTTAACCCCCTCGAGTTTTTCATGTCCAATTTAGACTTGTTGAGCTCGTAGTTGATATTATCTACTTTTATAACATCACCAACTTTAAATCCTTTTTGTGCAACAACTTTGAACTCTGTGCGCCTATTTTGGGCGTGTTCACTACTCGAGCATCGCACACCTTCTTTGCAGCGATTGAGTATTTTATCTTCTCCATATCCTTTAGAAACCAATCGAGTGGCGGTAACTCCATTTTTCTCTAAATACCGTTTGACCGATAATGCTCTTTGTTCTGACAACTCTTTGTTGTACTTAGAAGGGCCTGTTGCATCTGTATGAGCTCCAATTTCGATAACAACATGGCTGTGGTCTTTTAGTATTTCGATTAATTGTTTCAAGCCCGGTGACTTGCGCTCATCTATTCTTGATTTGCCATGTTCATAATAAATACTAGCCACATCAATAACATCTCCGATGGCATAATGCGATTTTCGCTTAGGTTTACGGTTGACTGTTGCGCTTGGGGCTTCCTGTTTAGAACTTACTATGGATTGTGCAACAATTTGATCGGCATTCGGCGCCGGTATAGCATTATAGCTAATGTTTATATGCCCATCTTGCGCCATTGTTCCCACCGTAAAAATTTCAATTCTTCTATTTTGAGCGTATTCTTTAGAGCTGCAAGGAACATTGTCTTTGCATTTGTTCACTAAAAAGTTTTCGCCATATCCTGCATGAATAATTCGGTTGCGATTTATACCTTTTGAAACAAAATAATTGGCCAAAGAGGCGGACCTATTTTGAGATAGTATTAAGTTGTTTGATGCAGTCCCGACCGCATCTGTGTAGCCATTTATTCGGATTACGACATCTTCGTTATCGATCAATCTTCTTAATATATCAAACAACTGACGACTGTTGGTATTTTGGATGCTTCCATCACCGGGTCTGAAATATCGATCGTCCAAAACAAATTTTTCTCCAATCGTCAGTGGCATAGACTTTCTACTTGGTATTGCTTGTTTTTGAACAGCTTTGTAAATATCTTCATTACCCATTCCTGTTTTTCGGTTCGAGCTAAAATAGCCGACTTGTTGTTGGCTGTTAAAAACAAAGTAAGAATCATCGGCGGGTGAATTGATTCGATTCCCCATGTTTTCAACATTTCCCCATCCGAAAGAGAAGGATTCTGCGGTAAAAACATCAAGGCCTCCGTAGCCAAAATGCCAATCAGAAGAAAAATAAATGCGGCCATTCCCATCAACATAGGGAGACATCTCGTTACCAGGGGTATTGATTGGCGCCCCAACATTTTTGGGCATTGTCCAGCCATTCGCAGTCCGATAACTAACATAGATATCATATCCTCCGGCCCCTCCAGGACGATTTGATGAGAAGTACAAGGTTGTTCCATTGTTGGTTAAGCAAGGTTGCCCAGTCGAAAAAGGAGCTTTTGTATCCTTAGAGGCATTAAAACTAAAAAAAGACTCACTCTCAGCTTGCCATTCATTTTTAGACTTAATGGTATAAGTATAAATATCCATCATCAAGCCCGTCCCGGCAATATGACGTATTCCATCCATAAAATTATTGGAAGTAATAGCCACAACTTCTTGCCCAGGCACATAACTCATCGGTGCATCATTGATATCATTGCCAATAAAGTTACGCAAGGTACGATGCCCTATAATTTTGTTATAGTTATCTTTCTGAGCAATATAATGCTGATTAAAGGCATCATTTGTCCACGCAATTTCAGATTGCTTTTGAATAGCTACTGATTTGGCAGAAGCAAAAATCAAGTCGTTATAATAGAATGTAGGGGCAAAATCAGCACTTTTTGAATTCAGTGCCTCCATGTTGTTTACCGTATACGTATTGCTTAGCAATGAAGCTGTTTTGTTGGCAAAGTCACAGGAATTTGCAAAGTGAACTCCCTTTGAATAATCAATTTTAGCATACTGAAGAAACCATTTTTTAGCTTCATCGTATTTTTGGTTCATTTTAAGAACTTGTGCATATTCAAATGCATATTGTTTGTAGCCATCGTAGCGGACAATTTTAGCAAACCATAATTCCGCCTTTTTGGTATCATTCGTATAATAGTAGCAAAAGGCTAAATTAACCATAGCATCCCCCATGAAGGGGTCCGTCGAGAGTGCTTTTTCATACAATGGAATCGCCTCTTTGAAATAATAAGACTTAAATTGAGTATTTGCTTGTGCTAATTCATTTTGCTGAGCATAGACAGAAAAAGTTAGGAACAGCAAAATGGAACACAGGTGGTATCTTTTTTTCATCATGAATAGTCTTTTTTGGCGTATCTAAACGCTTCTATCCTGTTTTTTGGGTGTAATTTAAGGGTAATTATTTTTAAATCATTTACGCGCACAAACTCAAAATGTTTCGGAGCAATTCTTAATGATTGTTTAAAAAAAAGTCATCCACAAAGCAATTGCTAGGGATGACTGTAAGCTTGCTGATGTTTTAGCTTCAACAGCCGACGTTTTTTAATAGGTCGAACTAGTTGAACGGGGCATCATTATGTTTTTACTGAAAGTTTTGGACAATCTCAAACCTCTAGTTGAAAAGGTCTCAGTACTTGTAAAGTATCCATCTTTTTCGATTTTCAAAACGTAGGAACAATCTTTGGAAAGCGTAACTGAAAAACCTCCTTGATTGTCTAAGGGGACGCTCATTTGTTCAAGTCCGCAGCCGTTGATTAGGGTAAGGCTTGCATCTGAAATAGTAGCATTGCTGTTAGCATCTTTTATCGATCCTGATAATTTAAAAACAGCTTCTTTAAGCTGAAGAGGGATCGTGATAAACAACTCAGAACCGGGCACATACCCCAAGGTTGAAACGTCTTTTTCGGTGGCGGTAAATGCATCTGACTGAAGCACGAGTTTACAACTTCTTTCCAAAGGCAGTGGAGCAAAAATCTTACCGTCAACATTGGTAATATACTTGATGTCTTTTGGAAGGCACTCACTAGTAATTAAGACATCACTGACGCCCTGACCCGTTGATTTGTCAAAAACCAAAATTTGAGACTCTAAGGCAACGCGTTTGAAGTTGTAGATATCCATGTTCATCCCTTGCACACGATTGGAAGAAAAATAACCAAACGAACAAGAAGAATCCATTACAATGGCAATTTCGTCTTTAGGTGAATTAAGCGGTGCCCCTAGATTAACCGCGGGTGCCCAAATACCACGTTTCGATTTAGAAAAATAAATATCAAAGCCACCTAATCCAGTTTGTCCATCTGAAGAAAAGTATAAGTGTTCATCCAAAGAGTAAAAAGGATAAATTTCATCCCCTTCAGTATTAATTTCCGGCCCTAAGTTGACCGCTTTTGACCATTCCCCATTCTCGAGGTAACAAACATATAAATCAAAGCCTCCAAAACCACCGGCTATATCTGAAGCAAAAAACATTTTATCACCATCAGGCACGACACAAGGATGCAACACAGAATATTCTCTGCTGTTCATGCTTAATTTAATCGTTGGTTTTGTCCATTGTTCCCCCACGCGCTTACTTGAAGCAATTTGAGAATTTAGGGCATTCGAAGTACGGTTCGACTTTTTATCGTTGGTTCCGAACATCGTATAATACACCGTTTGTTCGAGACCATCAAACCGTAAAGGACCGTCGTGATAGTTCATATCAAAAGGAACATTACTTGTTGGGCGTCCGTATTTGTAACTACGAGTATCCTTGTCAACGAGTGTACGTTCAACCATGTAGGTTTGAATGTAAGGCTTGTACAACCATGAACCTCTATGACCAGTTACTTTAGCCGTGTCTCTGTCTGAACTATACAAAAGGTTATCTCCAAAAAAAGAAGCTCCAAAATCATCAAAGCGAGTATTAACATTTGGGACAAGCGACACGTCAAACAAAGCACCGGCATTCAAAAGGTCCTTGCGAACATCCGGTTGACATGCTTTTACGAGATTTAGACCTCTCAACTGAGCGTTGTCTTTTTCTTTAAACTTGGCAAACTGAGCACCTGCATCTTCAAACTTATCGTTTGACATTAGCATTAAACCATGATAAAAGAAAATTTCAGAAGGTGCTTCGGGATGTTCGGCAGCTTTGGCATACCATTCTCCTGCTTTGAGATGATTGCCTACCAAACGGTAGCATTCGGGTAATGCAAATAATGCTTCTGGTTTTGTTTCTTTGCTAAGGACTTGTTCGTACAAATCTATGGCTTCTTGAAACGCTAGATTTTTTTGGAGTTTTTGAGCTTTATTTATAAGTGCATCGGTTGATTGTGCCGACAACTGAAAAGAGAAGCAAAGCATCAAAAGCACGACAATATGTGGACCTAACTGCATTGATATTGGCTTTTTGTAAATTTTTAAAATTAAACTTATAGACTGTCAAAGTACAAAAACTAGTTCAAAATTGAGCAAGATTGGCACCTTAAAAATATATTAACTTATTATTGTCACAAAGATAGCTTGTTTTATCCTTAAATAACAATCAAATAGGGACAAAATCCTCTAAAAAGGGATAAAAAATAGATCAAGCCAACAACGAACAGCTCTCGCTAGCTTTCGGCAGCAATTTTTATTCTAAAAAGCACTGCTTATAAACCAGTTACTAAAACTATTAGCTTGAAAATTAATCATAAAAAAAGCCTCTTTTGAAGACAAAAGAGGCTAATGTGATCCCGCTGGGATTCGAACCCAGGACCCTTTGATTAAAAGTCAAATGCTCTACCAACTGAGCTACGGAATCAACCTGTATTAAAATACGCTATCATTATAGCGGTTGCAAATATAAAACTATTTTTATACTTGGCAAATTTTTCTGAAAAATTTTGATAGATTTTATTGTCATAATTAGACTTAAAGATATTGACATAATCAAGCATGCACAGACAACAGGTTTCACTTACTTGATTAGCAACCCTTTTGCTTCGAACCTAAACTCTTCTTCGGGGGCTGTAATCGCCGCGATTTCGGCAGCTGTAGCTCCTTCATCTTCAGCATAATGTTTCAACTCTTCTACTGGAGTGACCGCTTTGTATCCCGCACCTTCCACGACAACTGTTTTGCCAGAAATGTCAACAGGTACAAAAAATTCGTGATTAGTGGTAATAAAAAGACTTTGCCCATCTTCGGTTTGAATGCGCAACCAACAACCAGCCTTTTGACATACTTCTGACACCTGACCTTCTACTTTCATGGCAACGGCTTGCACCATATTCCCTTCACCAAGGTCAAGATCGTATGCATCCTCTCCGTTTTCTATCCGATTAAGTGCATCCGCTAATTGCACAGCCTTTTCGGCATCAATTGAAGCTCCAAAGTGGACACCGTCTCCGGTAGATTCGTGGTCGTGGTCATGATCGTGATCGTGATCGTGATCGTGGTCGTGATCGTGATCGTCCTCGTACCGGTACCGCGAGTGGTCGCTTTTGTTGTAGCCAACCGCTTCGGAGCAGCCACCGAGCAGGCAAGGGCGTGCAGGGCTGGGGAGCAGGGCGGATCGGACCCACGCACGCTCGACGCTCCAGCCCCACGCGTACGCCACGAGCTGTCGACCCACATAACATGCTAGCATGTTACGATTTTGCTCATATCATGCGATCAGTCGCGAAGCCAGCCACTACTTTCGGCCATCTTGTGTGAGTCCTTCAAGGGTTCTTGTGTGACCGACCAGGCCTGTCAGGGCGGAGAGCCAGTTCAGAAAGCCACCTTCAAACTCGTGTTCGAACCTGAAGAGCCAGCGCCACCTGTGCAACGCGAGGAAGGGCAGCAACAAGGGTGTGTAGGTGTCCCCCAGCGTGCAGCGGTGCAGTGTGGGCAAGGTGAGGGAGGTCGGACCATCAGCCCGCCTGGCACTACCGAGCACCAACCGGCCACTGGCCACCATTCTCCTGTTGCCAACACTCTCGCCGCTGCTGCTACCACACCACTGCCGATGTGGCCACCGCCAACACCATCGCCCCCCCCCCCC
>CAJQQM010000013.1 GCA_905480485.1 uncultured Aureispira sp. | reverse complement strand
CTAGAAGACTTTTAGCATTAAAGACGCTATCATATTGTACATTTGGCCGTTCTAGACTCGTCTGTAGCAATTCGAGTAGCCATTCTGAATTAGCGAGTTCATTTTTCAAATCGCTTAGTGTATCCACTACAAACTGTAAAGCTGTTTGAGGACTATAAAAGTCTTGACTATTAAACGTTCCTAAATCAAGGTTAGCATCCAACAACACCAGGTTAAAAGAGGCTTGATTCCCCTTAGGTAGAATTAATTTTTGCTTATATACCGCTTCTATAAGCCCAAGACCTAGCTGCAGACTAAAAAGAGAATCTGCGGGCTTAATGGCTTGTGCCTGCAATGGATAATTGGTGGTAAAACCTTGCACAAATAGCGCCTGTTGATTGCTCAGGCAATTCTTATCCCACCTATAAAAGGGCACTAATGTGGCCTCAATCGCTGACTTTTCTTCGTTTAATTGTTCTTTGGATTTAAGAATGGGAAAATCAAAAGGAGCTATCAAATCGGCTTCTTGCCATCGCTTGCCTTGTTGAATATCATAATCAAAATCTATATTGTCTGGAAACAGAAAACTAATGGATAAAATTAGAACAGATAATAATAGCACTCTAAATAAGAGTGGAAAGGTAGCATAAAAAGGTTGGTTTTCGGACGACTGCATAGGTAATATTGACTAAAATATAGAAGCTTGAAACAGAAATTCGTTAAATAATTGCAAGTTTACAAATAAAAAGCCGCAAAAATTGTAAAAGCTTTTCATCTTAGCAACATTAACCATAAATTAGTCAAGCATTATTGCAGCAATGAAAGTATCAGCAATGAAAAAAACGGCACAGCTACTACTATATACTAGTTTTTTATTAGGCTTCATGGCTTGTCAGACTTCTGATTCTGAGCATTCGCTACAGGTCAAGGCTCCATTTTTTGACCTAGCGAATTATTTCAATCAGGAAGCGCAGCGTTTGCAACAAGCCAATCCGATGGTGCTCAAAAAAATATACCAAAACGACAGCCTTCAACAAAAAAAGAAAAAAATTACCAACTGGAATAAAGAATTACTGTTGTTTGAAAAAAGTGCTATTAACGACGATAAATACAAGGATCAATACACTGTCGATAGCAGCTACTATGACAACGGTCGTTTGTTGATTCACATAGAAGCTAAAGACAAAGCACTCTACACCCAACTCATAGACATAGAATTATTGGAAGAAAGCCTAGTTTCTATTTTGATTTTGAATAAAGTAAGCAATCCTGTTTATGAAACTCAACATATCCTAAGCTATAGCCCCGGACTTAATTACAGCATAAAAAAGTTGCAAAAAGTTCGATTTTCGCCCCAAGAAGAATATCATATTGAAGTAGATTTTAAACCTTATGAATAAATTATCGAAACTCCTTAAAACCTTAGATAAGTTACCTCCTTTTCTAAGAAAAATAGCCCTGTATTATAGCATAGGGAACGCCGTTAAATTTGCAGGTACAGCCGGTATACAATACATCGAGCTCAACGCAAAGGAAGTGATTCTTCGACTGCACAACCGCTCTAAGGTACAAAATCATATAGGACAAATACACGCTGCAGCAACGGCCTTATTGGCCGAGACAGCCACCGGATTGATGTTGGGTATACACTTACCCGACCACAAAATACCCTTGCTCAAAACCCTACATATCGATTATGTCAAGCGCAGTCAGGGCGAGCAAACCGCCCATGCTAGCTTGGCCGAAGCTGACTTAAAACGTATTATAGAGGACGACAAAGGCACAGTTGTTATCCCTGTAATTATCAAAGACGCTGTAGGGACCGAAGTGATAGCTGCAACAATGACATGGGCTTGGATACCCAAAAACAATTTAAAGTCGTAAAGACCTTCGAAGCTTTGCTAAACTTTTCCGTATTCCCGAAGTTGTGCATAAGACATACTGCTATCCCACAATCGCTCTGCTTGTTGTTTGTTTTTGGAAAGGCGACTCGAATGTGCTTTTCTACGATGTGCAAAATACTGCCCACTTTGTGTTGCGACCTTAGGAGATATTGCTAAATAGACGGCTGTTTTGGCGCCTAAACTTGGTTTAGACAACAAGGGCCCACCCACTTGCACTAATTTGGCAAAGAATTCGCTACCCGATGCGCCAAAGCCAGAGTAAATAGTGCCCGGATGAAAACAATTGACCGTTATATTATCCGATTTGAGGCGCTCGGCTAACACCCTTGTAAAATATATATTGTATAGTTTAGACAATGAATAGGCCTTCATTTGTTTGTATTTTAGGTGCTGCAATTGTAAATCACCCCAAGGAATTTTACGGGTAAACTTGTGCGCAATTGACGCCACATTTACAATCCGTTTTCCAGATCCTTGTTTAATTAGCCCCAAAAGTTCGTGTGTTAACAAAAAATAACCCATATGATTGAGGGCAAAGGTTTGCTCTAATCCACTGTTGTTAAGCTGATGTTGTCCAAATATAGCCCCTGCATTGTTGATAAGTATATCGATAGCATCGTATTTGGCACGAATAGCTTGACCACAGGCTGCAATCGATGCTTGATTAGACAAATCGCATAAAAATAATTCGATGGCATTATTTTTAGAATCATGTATTATCGATTCTACAGCCGCTTTACCTCGTTGTTCGGAACGACAAATCAAAAGAAGGCGATGCCCTAATTTTGCAAGGTCTAAAGCAGTAGCTTTTCCGATACCCGAATTAGCGCCACTAATTACAATTGTTTTTATATTTTCCATCGATGCACATTTTTTTAGTAATCCTACAAGGTACTAAAAAGCTAGAGATTTTGCCTTTTAATATTTTGATAAAAAAGATAAAAAAAGTACGGAGCTGATTGCTAAGCAAATAAGCAATGGCATCCAAAAAAAAATAAAAAAAACGTGGGTTGAACTTTTTTATTCATGACAAAGTTTATATATTTACATCGCTTTAAAAATGGTGCTTGTAGCTCAGTTGGTTAGAGCATCGGTTTGTGGTACCGAGGGTCGTGGGTTCGAACCCCATCAGGCACCCATTGAAAGCATTAGCACTTATCCTTGTGATAAGTGCTTTTTTTATGGCTATACATCAAAGACAAATGTCGGCCCACTGCCCTGAACACGCCCTTAATAAATCCGCTACTTTGATTTGCATCAACAAACCTCGTTTGCCGGCATTTACACAGATACTTTCTAATTTTTTTGCCTCTGTTGAAATATAAACCTTACACGTTTTTTTGATACCCACCGGACTACAGGCACCTCGTTGATAGCCAATTTTGTTTAAGAGGTGAGCAGCCGGAATCATTTCTACTTTTTTCTGCTGCATCAAACTAGCTATTTTTTTGAGCGACAAACGCTCTTGCGCATTAATTACCGCTAAGCAAATCGAATGAGTCCCTTGCAAGGCTAAGGTTTTGTACAAGGTAGAAGCATCTAAATTATTTTGCTTGGCAATATGTAGAACATTCAAATCGTTGGAATTATATTGATAAGAAATTGTTGTATAGTTTATATTGTGAAGGTCTAGCCATCTTAAAGCATTTGTTTTTTTCATAAGCATTAACTTTGTGTATTTTAGCACATCTTCTATCTTACATGCTTCAATAAGTCGATATTCAATTACATTAATTTATAAAAAATCGTTCAAAGCCCCTATGCTTAGCTTCATAATCCTGTTTATTTCTTGCATATTTGGAGGTCAACAATTGCTTTGTCAAAAAAGCTTTTGTTCGTCGGGCAATTGTTATCAGGGCTATGGCGACTATCAATGGGCTAATGGGCAACGCTATTTGGGCAATTTTGAGGCAGGTAAAATGCACGGGTTGGGAATTTTTTATTGGTCGCGCACCTATAAATACGTAGGTCAATGGAAGGCCGGCAAACGAAATGGTCGAGGCGTTTTGTACTATCCTCACGGTGCCGTCTTGAAAGGTACCTGGAAAAACAATCAACTCATACAGATAGAACGCAATACCACTATTCTGAACAAGTCAGATATTCGTTACGGTCATCTTGAATTAGCTAAAATTGCCAAAGATAGGCCTCAAATACTCGAAATTGTTCAGCCAAACGATAGTATCTGGCATTGGGTCGCCCTGCAGTTAGCCGGCAAAGAAATAGGTTCTCGAATATATTGGCAATCGCAAGAAGGACCCCGATTCAAGATTCCCTTAGGTGTAAATGCTGTACACGCTTATCCCTCTGATCGGCAGGAAGCAAAAATTTGGGTAGCCAATAGTAAACATCCCGAAAAACTCTGGTCGGGCTTAATTTTTGAATTGTTTAATATTCGGAATGCATCAGAATTTGAACGCATCGAAAATGATGTCATAAACGGTCGATGTAGCAAAGCAGCGTACATTCGGCAATTCGCACGATTAGAATACAAGGCAGGCCAATCGTTGGCACAGTTTTACCAAACCGTTTGGTTACCCTTTTGTGAATCAAAAGGAATTAAAACCGACCCACAAAAATGGTTTTGTTATTTACCCGATAATTTTGATGCATGGATGCGTGGTTTTACCAATCCTGAAGCCTATCCTTGGTATCCTTATGCTGGATATTATGACAAAATAGTACGTAGCGTCATAGAAAAATATTAATATTGTAGGATTATACGCTATCCTAATTCTTAAAAAATGTCCGAAACCTATTACCATTATATTTTAAATAGCTGGACCCTGCTAGCGGTTCTTGTTTTTTTCTTGTTATTTTTTGTAAAAGCGCCTTTTGGCAGACATACCTCTACCAATTGGGGACCTATGATTAATGCCCGTCTGGCTTGGGTTATTATGGAATTAGCTTCACCATTGTTTTTTGCCTATTTTTTCTTAAGCGGTTCATCAGTCCCAAATTTCATGACCTATTTATTCTTTGGTCTTTGGATGGTACATTATTTTAATCGCAGTATCATTTACCCACTCCGACAACGGGACCATCAAAAAAAGATGCCCATTTTAATTATGTTTTTTGCCATTCTGTTTAATTTTATGAACGGTTTTTTGAACGGTTACTTTTTGGGTAATTACGCCGAAATATACCAAACAGACTGGCATCTTCAGGCCAATTTTTGGATAGGAATGGTTGTTTTTATTAGCGGTATGATCATCAATATTCAATCAGATAACCTATTATTAAATTTGCGAAAACCCGGAGAGAAGGGGTATAAAATACCGCAAGGAGGCCTATTCTCCTTGGTATCTTGCCCAAATCTGTTAGGAGAAATAATGGAATGGGTAGGCTTTGCCCTGTTAACTTGGTCGATGCCGGCGTTTAGCTTTGCCTTGTGGACATTTGCTAATTTAGGTCCTAGGGCCGTAGCACACCACCGGTGGTATTTACAAAAATTTGAACAATATCCCAAAAACCGAAAAGCCTTGATTCCTTTTGTGTATTAAACGGACGCTTTCTGAGTATGCCTTTGCTTTTTTGAACGAGATGCATCTTCCAATTAATAGAATGGCATCGTTTTGGAATATTGCCTATTTAGCTATTGTAAGATTCAATGAAATACATTATTTTGTACCTCTATTAATCATATTAACTATATACTAAGCATGATTTTTTATCTATTAATCGTTTTCTTTTTTTGCAGTCAATCCATTCAAGCTAGCGACAATATTGATGTCGGCTTTTATCATATAGATGTCGAGATATCCTTAGACAATCCTTACATCAAAGGAAAAGTTATCTTTGATTTTACGGTCCTAAAAGAGGGCTCAAAAAAAGTACAATTAGAATTACATAAGGCCTATAAAGTAGCTAAAGTAGAAGGCGCCGAGTCCTTTGAACAATCCGGCAACAAGCTCAATATCGAACTTGAAAATGGCCTTAATATAGGAGACAAACAGCGTCTAATAATTTATTATGAGGGAATCCCTCCTACAATAACAACCACCGACGGTTTGCAAACAGGACTTGTATACAGTCATCACAGTGCCGAAAAACATCCGGTGATTGCCAGTGTTTGTCATCCCAAAGGTGCCTATTTGTGGTTTCCTTGCAAAGAGTCGTTGCAAGACAAAAGCGATTCGGTATACATCGATATTCGTATCGATGACCGCAAAGTAGAACAGCTTTTTGTCGACCCTAAAACAAAAGAACAAAGCCGCAAAAGCATGTCAGTTATAGCTGTCTCCAATGGAATGCTAGAGGGTATCAAGAAAATAGACGCCCAAAAACAATACTTGTGGAGGCATCGCTACCCTATCGCACCGCAACATGTGCTAATTGCTATTTCTAATTTTGTTAAAGCTGAATCTAGCTTTAAGGGCAAGGGCTATTCCTTTCCTCTTAATTTTTATGTATTGCCCCAAAATCTAAAAAAATCCAAATCAATGATTCGACGCATCCCCGAAATCATGGCATGTTTAACCAATACTTTTGGGCCCTACCCTTATCGAAAAGAAGGGTTTAACGTTACACAAGTTGGGATTCCTATGGGCCTTGCCGGAATGCCGACTCAATCAAACGTATTGTTAGAAGACATGAAAGCAACTAATATGTACAAAGTAGTGCATGAAATGGCTTCAATGTGGTTTGGCAATTTTATTAGTCCCAAAAATTGGCAAGATGCCTGGATTACAGAAGCCTTGGCAGCATATGCAGAGGGTATGTGGCAAGAATACAAGCGAGGATTGACAGTCTATCAAATCATTCTAGATGAAAAAGAGTATTTTGACGGTGGGAAATTATTTTTGGATAAAGCAGAAGATTACTCTAAAGAACGCCTTAATAAGAAAGGTATGTATGCCATTCACATGCTCAGAGGCATTATGTCAGATGTGTATTTTTTCGAAACCCTACGTGCGATTGTTGCCGGCAAACGCCTCAAAAATCCAGAAGATAAATACCTTTTGAGTACCAAACGTTTTCAGCAGATATGTGAATATTATGCTAGCGAAAATATCGACCAAGATTACAGTTATTTTTTTGAACAATGGATTAAAGGTGAATTTTTTCCGGTATACCAAGTGAGTTACACCGTAAATGCCAATCAACTGCAATTGAATGTCAAGCAAAAAGTACGTACCTCTCTCCCCAACTTTTTTACTATGCCGATTCAAGTTCAAATCAAGATGCAAGACGGTCGACTGCGCAAACAAACCTTGGTGTGCAACAAAGCAGAACAAAACTTTGAAATTGAATTAGAAGGAGCTTTATCAAGTCTTGAATTTGATCCTAGTAATTGGATACTTAAAGATTTGGAATACCTAAAGGAAATAAGCAATGATAAGTTTGATGTAGATGCTGTAGTTTTTAGCAGCAGCAAAAACAGACGAAAACTTGATGTTCGGTTTAATGTGCCCAAAAAACAAGATATTAGTATAGAAATTATCCGTATAGCCGATGGGATGACCGTCAAAGAGGACAAAACTATTGAACTAAAAACATTAAAAAAGATTAGTGGTGAGCAAGCCCATTCATTTGAACTGCCCCTTGCCCTTGATACTAGAGGTAGCTATCGAATCATACTACAGGCGAAGGGGGCAAGATACATCAAGCATATACGAGTCAAAAGAATAAAGGCCATTTTTTAGGGAACAGCAAAATCTAATAATATTAAAGCAGTCTTCGGACTGTTTTTTTTGTTAATTATTTTGGATAGGCACAAAATTAACTATATTAGACATTATTATCTCATGGCCTCACAACACACATAAAACGATGAAACATACCGAATTTGGATGGAAAAACCCTGCTAAAACAGCTATTTACGCACAAGGATGGTGGCCTGAGCCTCAAAACAACAAACCACTTAAAGGCATCATTTTACTGATGCACGGATTAGGAGAACACTCCGCTCGATATCAACATGTAGCTGAATTTTTTACCCATTATAATTTTGCCGTATTAGCTTGTGATCGTTCGGGACACGGTAAATCGGGTGGCAAAAGAGGTCATATTGCTAAATATGAATATGTTTTTGATGATATTGTCAAACTACATTCAGAAGCTAGTCGTAGGCATTCTAACGTACCCGTCTTTTTGTACGGACACAGTATGGGCGGAGGGATTGTACTCGATTATATATTACACAAAAAACACAGCGGCCTCAAAGGTGCTATTGTTACCGGCCCACTACTCGAACCTGCATTCAAACCACCGTCTGTCTTATTGTTTATCGGCAAAATAATGCGTTCTATTTACCCTGGCTTTTCACAAAACAATCAATTGGACCTGCAGCAAATATCAAGAGACGAATTGGTAGTAGAGGCCTACAGTAAAGACCCTTTGGTTCATAGCAAAATCACTTCTGAGACAGCTATTGGTATGTTAAGTTCGGGAGAAAACAGTTTGCGTACGGTCAACAAAATCAATATTCCTTTATTAATTACACACGGTGACAAAGACGGTCTAACCTCGCATCTTGCCTCCGAAAAGTTTGCGCAAAAAGCCAGCGGAGATGTACAATTGAAAATATGGGAAGGATTATTTCATGAACTGCACAACGAACCTGAAAAAATGGAAGTCTTGGAATATATTTACCAATGGATATTGCAAAAACTATAGAGATTGTTTATATTTAGGTGTTTCTACTATCTGAAACCAATTTGCACTAACAAACTATTTAATTATACAAATAAATTAATTATGACAGCCAAAGAATTTATAATGGGGTTTCCCGAAAGAGTTAATCCAGAAGCCCTTGAAGGTAAAGGAGATACTTGTTTTCATTTTAAAATTTCTGGAGACCATGGTGGAGAGTTTACTGCTACAGCTGAAGGTGGCAAATTTAATGTTGTAGAAGGCCTCGAAGGAGACCCTAAATGTGTTATCTCTTCAACAGACCAAGTGTTAATGGATATCATAAAAGGAGACCAAAATCCAATGACGGCTGTTATGTTTGGAAAACTTAAAATTAGTAACTTAACAGAAATGACCAAATTTGCCAAACCTTTGGGCTTGATGTAAAATTTGAACTTAGCATATTTATGAAAGGGACTCTTGACAATAAGAATCCCTTTTTTTGGTTGAATCGGTTCTTTAGTGTGTATTATACCAAGCATTCAATTCATTGACGATTGACCTATTTGTTCATCGCCCCAAAAAAGGCCTGATGTTTTTCAAAACATCAGGCCTTTTGTACAACGTTTAATTTTGTTAACTATATTTTATTCAAGGGTAATTGTCTTAGATTCATAGCTAAATCTTCCGCCACCAATAGCTGTCTTGCATTTACTATATTTAGATTCCTCTGTTACGAATTCAAGGCCGACTCTATAACCATCTTTGTTGATATTTTCTTTGATTGTGAAATCATGCCTACTATCCGTTGTATCCTCATAAAAACCATCCTTATCGGTATCGGTACAAGTTTGATATTCTACATATACTGCATCCAAACCTTTTTACTAGCATTTCGCAATAATTGGTAAACATTTAAAATTCTACTTTAAAGTTTATAAATATTTTTAAGCACAAAAAATGACCAAATTTAAGAACAACCAAATAGCCAAAAATTACCTTATTAATCTTTAAATATTTTAGGTTAGTAGCCAACCATAAACTAGTAAAAATTGAATCAACATAAGACCATCGACTCCTGCCGTAAAAAAATAATCGTGTTGATGGGTAGTGGATTTTCTAAGCAAGAAAAAGCAAATAGACGCTGTCAGGCAGAAAGGAACAAATAATGTAATACCATATGTAAATAAGACAAGGGCTAACCAAGCAAAAAGGCTGATATAGCCAAGATTTAGGGTTGCAGCAGTGCCAATAAGTGTCGGAATCGTGCGCACTGCATTGCTGTTATCTATTGCTAAATCTCTAATATCAAAAGGTAAGGTTATCGTAAAAATGAAAAGAAACCGTTCCAACAACATTAAGAATTCCTGTCGACCAAAGGTTTGTTCAGCATTTATAATTGGCAAGGCCACCGTAACAAACGACCATACGAAAGCAATCAGAAAAATTTTGAGATAAGCAATATCGCGCAGTCTCTTTTTGTGTGTACCAATAAAAGGCAGCACATAAGCAAAAGAGATACAAGCAGCAGGCACTAAAATTAAATGTACTCCAGGACTAAGAAAATAAGCAAAGGCTGCAGCTAACAAAAGGGCAACAAACAGCAACCACTTCAAACTGTTTTGATACAAAGCTATTTGTTCAAAACGCGTCCCACCGAGCTTAGAAGAAATTTTGCTTAGGCTTATGAGGCGATGCAGGGCATACACAATTAGCGTAGCACAAAATACTAAACCCACTAAAGGCGAAAGCCATGCCTGATTTAATTGCAAAAGTAGAATGGTTTGCAATGTCATAGCCACCGCACAACAAGCAATATATATATTGCTGTACAGTAAAATATTTAGGCATTTAATCATGTATACAGTATTCTACTTGTACACGAACTTAATTATACAAAGTACCTAAAATCGTGGTTATTTTCAATATTCAATAAGGAATGATAGATCAACTTAATAACTCCCTCCACATCCTTCTTGTGTGCCATCTCAACGGTTGTATGCATATACTTTAGTGGCAGCGAAATCAAGGCTGAGGGCACTCCTCCATTTGAATAAGCGAAGGCATCCGTATCGGTTCCGGTGACACGTGAAGTGGCCGACAATTGATAAGGAATCTCATTTTCATGGGCAGATTTGCGAATTAATTTTAGTAGGTTGTTGTGAACAGCAGGACCAAAAGTAAGATCAGGACCTTTTCCACCTTGAATATCACCATGTTTTTCTGCCGAAACCAAGGGCGTACTTGTATTGTGTGACACATCAGTTACAATAGCAACATTTGGTTTGATAGTTTGCGTAATCATTTTGGCACCATTCAAACCTACTTCTTCCTGAACTGCATTGACAATATACAAACCAAAGGGAAGTTTTTGTTTGTTTTCGTGCAACAAACGTGCTACTTCAGCAATACAAAATCCACCGATACGATTATCGAGTGCTCTACCTACATAGTATCGATTGTTGAGTACTTCAAATTTGTCGGGATAGGTAATCACACATCCTGGATGTATACCCATTTCTAGTACCTCTTCTTTTGAATCGGCTCCTACATCAATAAAAATATTATCGAGTTTTGGGCTTAATTTTGAATTTTCTCCACGACGCGTATGAATGGCAGGCCAGCCAAAAACGCCTCGTACTATTCCTTTTCCAGTGTGAATGTTAACACGTTTAGAGGGCGCTATGATGTGGTCAGAACCTCCATTTCGTATTACTTTGATGTATCCTTCTTTACTAATATAGCGTACAAACCAAGAAATTTCATCTGCATGCGCTTCAATAACCACCTTATATTTAGCTTCGGGGTTGATGATACCATAAACGGTTCCGTAATTGTCAACTTTATAAGTATCAATGTAAGGTTTGATGTACTCAAGCCACAATTTTTGACCAGGAGTTTCAAATCCGGTAGGAGAAAAATTGTTTAAATAGCTTTCTAGAAACTGCTCAGATTTTTTCGTGATGATAGACATAAATTCGCTTGATTTTACTTAATACAGGACAACAAATATACAACACTTTGCCTAAAAGCAAAATATTCAACGTACGGGATAATAAATTTAATCAATAAAATTAAAATTATTGCCCTACCGTAACAAAACCATTATTCTAAAGAGGAAGAATAGCCTAAATATTTAGCCTATTTGTTGGCAAATAACTCAGGTGACCAATTTGTGGAGGCCGTCTAATTAATGGAATAAATTCATAAATTAGAATAATATTACCGCCATTAAATCTAAACACCACTGATTATCAAGTTTTTACAAATGGAATAGTATTCGATATAATCTAATTAATATTTTACTCCCTCGTCAAAACCTAATCAAAATGAAACTAAAAATTTACACAGTCCACTTATTCGCATTTTTAATATTTAGTATCGGCCAAAGCCATGCACAGTGCCCAAACGATAATACGCAATATAGCAGTTCAATTGCTCCTAGTTCCGTTGGTAGCTTGGTTACTATGTCTTCTTGTTTGTACGGCGGTGAGTATCGCCTAATCAATAATTTAGTTTCTGGCTATCAATACAGCTTTGAAACTTGCGGAGACACTGACTTTGATACTCAAATAACAATATATGATAATGTAACGGGAGCTTACATCGGGTACAATGATGATTTTTGTGGCACACAATCAAAAGTTACTTTTACCTCTAACGGAAATTCAGTACGTGTTTTAATTGACAAATATAATTGTTCTAGCCAAAGCTCTTGTATGACCCTAAACGCTACCTTAGTGAGTACCGGCACCCCTACGGCAGACCCTTGCAACTCTATTGCAAATATTAGCTGTGGCAGTTCTACATCATTTAGCATGGCATCTTCGGCAGGCAGCTGGTCTAACGGACCTTATGGAACTCCTGGAGAAGAAGTACTGTACCGATTTACGGCCACCAATTCAGGCAATCATTCTGTTGTTGTAACCAACAATAATTATTATGTTGATTTGTTTTACAAAACAGGAAGTTGTAGTTCAACAGGATGGATTTTTGTAGACGATATTACCACTTCAGCAACCAACATCATCAACCTAACAGCAGGGGTGACTTATCTCATTATGCTTGACGACGAAAACACAACCGCATCAAGTGGTAGCATCACCATAAATTGTCCTGCTGCTTGTAGTGCACCTACCAATTTGGTTGCTACTGCTAATTCAACCACATCGGCCGCTCTTAGCTGGACCGCTGCTGCTGCAGCTATCAACTACAACATTGAATACGGTCCTAGTGGATTTAGTCAAGGAAGCGGTACTACCATAAATAATGTAACTAGTCCCTATAATTTAGGCGGCTTAGCAGCATCTACTACTTACGAATTCTATGTACAGACAAATTGTTCTGGGCAAAGCTCATCTTGGGCAGGCCCTTCCTCCTTTACCACGCTATGCAGCACATTAGCCGCTCCTCTTTCCGAAGATTTTGGAAATGGTAGTTTACCAACTTGCTGGACACAAACTACCACGAGTGGCTCTGGTTGGGAATTTCCAGGAACTCCAGGATGGGGTGTTCAAAATGTATTAGATAACACTACTGGCAGCGGCAATAACTTTGCTTGTATTGACTTTTCGAGTACTGACGTTGGTACTATTATTCAAATGCCCGATGTAGATATTAGTGCTTTATCAGATCCTTATTTAGAATTTTATATGTATAGCAACAACACCAATTCATCTACTCTGAACGATTTGTTTATTGAATACTGGGACGGTGCTACTTGGGGACAATTAGCCTATTTGTCTGAAGACAATGGAGGCTGGACAGTATACCGATATGATCTTGCCACTTTTGGATACAACAGTAATACCGTTAGGCTCCGTTTTCGTGCTGAAAGTAGCGGTGCTACAGACGATTACTTTAATGATATCCTATTGGATGATATCAGTATTATTAACGACCCTTGTCTTGCCCTTCGCAATAATAGCCCAGAAACAACAAGTGCCTATTTATGCCAAGGCGAATCCGGTACTATAACGGTCAACTCTTTGAATGGAGGTACCCTTAACTGGTACGATGCTGCAACAGGCGGTAATTTAGTTCAAACCGGCAATAGTCTTAGTAGTACACCGAGTAGTACCACTAATTATTGGGTTGAAGAAGCGGATAATAATGCCTGCAAAAGTTTGCGTCAGGCTATAAGTTTTGAAATTAGCCCATACCAAAATGCCCCTCAAACCTCAGATAATTCGAGCTGCGCCGGATCTGTAACCACTCTTAACGCTAGCGGAAGTAGTGGAGCTTTGTTGAATTGGTATGATGCTGCAAGTGGCGGCAATATGGTGCACACGGGTACATCTTACGATTGCACACTCAATAGCAATCAAACCTATTGGGTTGAACAATTTGGGGGTCAGCAAGTGGCGATGAGTACTGCCAATTCAGTATTTGCGAGTTCATTATCAAGGGGATATTGGTTCACAGCACCTTGTGATTTTGTCTTGTCGGGCGTACGGGTACCTACAGATGCATCTACCGATAATCAATCGGTAGAAATTGTACGATTTTCCAGTGGAAACAGTCCTCAAAATTATCCTACGACGAGCAATAGTTTCACTTCTTTATTGAGGGTTGCTAATGAACCGGGCGACAATATTATTCCTTGCCAAATTTCGGTAACAAAAGGGGACGTTATTGGTGTATTAGGTGGGCGAGGCAGCAACGCAGCAACATCCTATGGAACTACCTCTTTCGCCAGCAACATTTATGGAAATCCTATCACCCTACAACGACTAGGCATGCAATCCAATCTAATTAATAGCAATGCACAAGCTCTGTTTACCGAAAACTCAGGGTCTATTGGTCGAGTAGAGCTTTATTATGGCAATTGCAACAGTAATCGTACAGCTGTGAATGCTTCTATATCCGAGCCTAGTTATGCTGCAGCAGGGTCTACAAGTACGTCAGATGCTAGTTGTGTTGTGAACGAAAATGGCGTTGATTGGACTTATTATTACAGCAGTACAAATCCAGAAGATTTATTGTTTGCTATTGCCCATGACCCGAACAATTTAGGAAATAATAACTTTACAGCTACTGTTGATATTCATGTACAAAACGATGCTAGCAACCCCAACAACTTCAATACAGGCATATATAAAGCGGAAGACCCTAGTAACCAAGAAGCTAATTTTGTTATGGGAAGACATTGGAACGTTACCACCTCTGGAACACTTGTTGATCCTGTTAAAGTTCGTTTTTATTACCAAGATTCGGAACTAGCAGCTATCAACTCGGCCGCTACTGCTTGGATGAACACCTATAACTATGCTCCAAACGAAATTGGACTAAGTGATGCACTTTGGTTCAAAACCAATGGAACGGTCTATGACCCTGCAGTGGTCGTCAGCCCGAGCAACCTTTACGGTATTATAGACAAAACTGACGACGCACAAGATGGGTTGACAGCAAATAATGGAACAAATTATGTCGAAATTGAAAATATTAGTAATTTCTCTGGAGGAAGTGTCGCTATCAATGTCTCTCGTGCTGCCTTCTTGGATGTTAGTCTAACTAGTTTTAGTGTCAAAAAACACGAACAAACAAAGGCTCTTGTTGGATGGAGTACAGAACGCGAAGAAAATATGTTGGGTTTTCATATAGAAAGAAGTTCTGATGGTATCGAATTTGAACGAATTGGTATCGTTTATCCTACGGGAGGCCTTAATCAATCCGTTGCCTATTCATTCATAGATGCAAGTCCTTTGATGGGCAACAATTATTACCGCCTTGCGATGGAGGAATTGAGTGGTCACATTGACTATACCATTACACAGGTAGTAAGCTTTGCAGGTGATTACGGCAATTTACGGGTGCTTCCAAATCCTTTTGATGCCAATATAGAAGTCAAATTTGATGCACTAATCGAAGAAGATGTCAACATCATCATTTACAATTCAATCGGCAAAGTGGTCTATCGTCTACATCAGATATTGACAGCTGGAAATCACAACCTAAACCTTGACCTTGGCGAACGTCTTGCTTCGGGTGCTTATTGGCTTCAATTCGAACATGGGACGAATATAATTCATAAAAAAATCATTAAAAAATAACTGCTCAATACCTCAAATTAAAAAGCACTATGCCTACTAAGGCATAGTGCTTTTTTGATTATAGTCTCTAAACCAACGCTTTTTAATGCAATAAATCTTGATGGATTCGATTATAAATGAGGTGCTTCAATACTAATCCATTTAAAAATCCTACGAAATTGAGGCAATTTGAATTTTTTGCATCTAAACAACTATTTTTTGTAGGTACTAGAACTGAATCTTGTTGTACATTTGTAGCGAACCAACAAAAACAATGTATGTTAAAATTCTTATTAATAACAATGGCACTTTTTCTCTACTCTGCTGGATATGCACAATGGATGAAACTCAATAGTGGCACCAATCAAACAATAAATGATATTCACTTTAGTTCTATAGATACAGGTTATGCTGTAGGACAGCAAGCGACTATCCTAAAAACAGTCAATGCGGGACAACAATGGATTAGCCTTAGTGTACCAACATCGGCTGACCTTAAATCAGTTTATTTTAAAAATAATTTAGATGGATTTGTTGTAGGACAAAATAGTATGTTACATACACAAGATGGAGGAATAAATTGGTCAACAATTACAATAAGCCCCACGGTAGTACTTAATGATATTTACTTTGTGGATGCACAAATCGGATTTGCAGCCGCTAATGCAGGGATATTACTTAAGACGACCGATGGAGGATTTAATTGGCAACTAATCAATACCCCTGCAACAGATGATATTAGCAGTATTCAGTTTCCTCATCCCGACACAGGGTATGCGGTACAAACTGGGTATAACTGGTCCTTTCTCAAAACAGTAGATGCAGGTCAAACATGGACATTGGACACAATACAGCCTATTAGTGGATGGAGTAATATACAAACGGTTTATTTTACCACAGCTCAAAAAGGATTTATAGGCGGTTGGTATTTAAGCGCATTTGCTGGCACCAACAATGGTGGCCTTAGTTGGCACTCCTTAGATAGCAGCAATTCTATCAACCTTAATTCCATCTATTTTTTGAATGAAATGCAAGGCTATGCGGTAGGCTACGACAACCAAATCTATACAAGCATAGATGGCGGGGCTACTTGGTCGTATGATATTGTTAACTATAGCTATTTTTCGGTTGTAAGCGGAGTAGCTAACCAAGCTATATATGTAGCTGGTAGTAATGGAGTAATACTAAAAAAAACAATAGCTACCAAGGTTTCAAAGCTAGCCTTCGATATCAAGGTTAAGGTTTTCCCAAATCCAAGTTGCGATTATGTAGATATAACAATACCCCTACCGCACAAGAACTTAATGTGTACCCTCTTCAATGCAAAAGGGATAATGCTTCAACAAACGAAAGTGAATAATTCAACCCTTAGGATAAATCTATCGTCTTATACTGCTGCCAACTATTTCTTACAGATTCGAACTAATAAAAAAATCATATATACCCATCAAATTTCCAAAAAATAAAATACGCGCTATAAAAAAGGGCTTTGCATATTTGCAAAGCCCTTTTTTATGGTTGATAGGCTATTAAAACACAATTATAGCAAAAAAAAAGGAGCAGAAACACACTAGCTGCTACGACTACCTACCCTTGCTTGCTTTCACACCTGGGGGATTTGGTAGGAGCTTGCCATATATCTCCAACTCCGGCCTCAAAGATAAGAGCATTTTTATTGTTCTGCAAACTTTTAGAATAAAAAAGATAAAAATAATTGAATTGACAAAACCATAGGCCCCTTAGAAAGATATACCAAAACGTAATGAAGGCCTGAGAAATACGTACTTATAGGTAGAAATATTGTTATTCCAATCCATAGTTTCAGCAGTTGCAAATTGGACATTAAACCCAAAATCTAAAAATAAATGGGCAGCACGAGTAGATGGAAAACGGACCCCGAGTGCAGGGCGCAAATAAAGCCCCCCTTGAGAATTTAAGTGATAGCTTGGCAAAACAAAGCCATATCCAATGTTAAGGTCGTAGTACAAGGAGGCTGTAGTTTTCATAAAATAACCTTTCAAATTGGCGTATAAAGGTATAAAGGAAAGGTCTATAAAGGTATTTATCCCTACCCCTGCCCCTATACCAAGCAATCGATGAACATGATAATTACATTGATAATGATGTCCGAATCCAGGTACTACTCCATAGGTACCGCGTCCAAGCATATTTTCAATAGAAAGCCGATGCGTAATACCTTGACCAGAAAAACGATGGTTAGGACGTTTGATTAATTTGACACTAGTATTTGGAACGGTTTCTTTGGCTATTTTTAGTACATCAGCAACAGGGTACACCAAAATTGAACCGCCCAAAATTTCAATTTTGAGAAGGCCTTGAGGTTTAAATAACAGTATAGTCCCTTTGACAACCGAACCATTTTTTAGATAAACAATATCTTGTTGTTGCGATTGAGCCTTCAAACAAAAGGAAAGGCACAAAAAAAACATAAAGCAACTATATTTGAAAAGCAATTGCATTATTTTTAGGTTAAAACAATCAATAATTAGAACAAATCCTGCTTAAGGCTGAATCTCAATACGACTTAGTAATGAAAGCGCATTCGGTGTTTGGGTATCGTATTGATATAACCCATCTTCGCCAACCACGATAACAACATCTTTTCCAGGTATTTTTAAGGCATCGAAAGCAAAAAAGGAAGGATCGTTAAAAAGGCTTTGCTGCGGTCCTATTATCTTGTTGTTGACATCAAAAACTTTAAGGCCTGATGCCCCCTCGCACAAAAACAAGGTGTTGTCATAAACGGTTAGTCCATGCGGGTTTTGCATAGTTGTACTACTCAACAAGACCGGCTGCGACAAATTTGAAACATCCAGAATATCTAGTTGATTGACGAAACCGTTACATTCTGTTCCTGAACGTAATGTAACGTAGGCATACTGTCCGTCTACAAAAACAGGGTCACATACCTCGGCATGTTCAAATACACTCCTGAATACAGGCAAATGCGGATTAGAGACATCATATATATACATTCCAATGGCCGACCCTATAAATAACTGATTACTGTAAGGAAAAATGGTTTCGATATTCACCCCGATCATAGTTTGGTAAACACTCACAGGGTTGTCGGGAGTGCTAAGATCGAAAACTTGAAGATTACTATGATCTACTACATACAAATTAGCTCCATTGATCGCAAATCTAGCCATAGAACCTCCTACACCAACTAGCTCTCTTGAACCGCCTCCACCGGAAGCAGTAGAACTTGTATTATTAAAATTCATACTATTATTGGCAGCTATAAAATTCTGATCATCCGGAAAAAAGTTGCAATCAACCTCTTCTGTGACTTCCTTTTCCTCGTAGCGAACAACCAATCCTTTATCAGGATCTGTATCAAAATAGCTATAAACGTTTTCTATTCTTTTTCTGAAACGGATATTTTGAACATCACTAATATCGATCGCTATTAAATCGGTGTAATTATCGGCATAAAGTATATTAGCGACAACTGCCATCTCTTTATTGCCCGGTATGCTAAGAAAGCCAAGTGGCAGGGGATTAGAAGGATCTGTATTATCATAAAAATGAATTCCTTCGTTAATTTCATTAATTAATAAGGTGGAACCATAGAGGTATATTTTACCGGGCTGTTTAAGTGTCTGAGCAATTTGCATGACAGGTTCAGCTCGAATAGCTTCTTGACTAATATAGACCGGTTCATACTTGATATAAGTCATCACTTTGCTGCATTGATCTTTAACGCAAGAATTTAGCAAAAAAAGAAAGGAAACAGCAGTAACAAGAGATAAAAAACGCATAGTTGTTTAGTTTTATTAATTAATCGTTACTTTTAGTAAACGTTTAGACAGAAGAAAAAGTAAAATAAATAGTCTACTTTAACAACTAAAACTCGAATTCAGCACAAATTAATCAAGGTCAAAAAGTAAATTTTTTTTATTAATTAAACATCTTTTTCAATTAAACTAATACGTTCAATCTGCTCAGGGTCCATGGTATCATATTGGTAAATACCATCTGCCCCCACGACTATTAATGTATTATTATAGGGATTAGGCAATACATCATAAGCTTTACGAACATCTCGATCTTTGAAGCTGAGATGATCTAATATATTTTTTTTGTCCGTTAAATTAAATACTTTAAGCCCTTGATTACCATCACAGAGGTATAAATTATTGTCTGAAACAGCTAATCCATGTGGATGATGCATATCGAATGCCTGAACCAAGCTAGGTTGACTAAGATCAGACACATCAACCACCTCGAGTTGATTTATGGCTCGGTCACAAGGACCTCCACTTCTTAGGGTTATGTAGGCGTAGTTTTTGTCCACTACCACGGGGTCACAAGCGACAGCGTGCTCAAATTTACTCAAAAACTGTGGATTGTGCGGATCCGTTTTGTCGTAAATATACATACCTTCAGTACCACCTATAAAGAGTTGTCCTTCGTGCGGAAATATTGTTTCTACTGAAAAATCTAACGGAATCTCTTTCACCTCTTGCGGATTACTTGCATCGGTTATATCGTACACAATCAAATTATTACCATCCAAGACGTATAGGGTATTTTCAACAATAGCAAATCGAGCCATCGACCCTGCAACGCCAACAGGATTGCCCCCTGAGGTTGCGGTTCCATGAGAAACAGCCTGGAATTGTGTGCCGCGCATGCCCATCGATTCAAAACCATTATTGAGGGCTGCTAATTGTGCACGACGTTCTTTTTCAAAGTTTTTGAAGGCATTTTTGACCCGTTTTACCGCGCCTGTCGTTGTATTAATCGCTAATAAATCCATGTAATTATCGGCAAATAATATCGACCCTTTCATCGCCATATCGATGTTTCCAGGTATTTTGACAAAACCTAGCTTTTGTGGCTTAGTAGGGTTCTGATTATAAATTAGATGAATCCCCTTACCCATTTCATTGACCAATAGCATATCCTCCTGTATGTATATTTTGCCAGGATTGACCATATTTTGGGCCCGCTGCAAGCTAACTGCATTTTGTCTTAATTCCTGTTTGGACAAATAATTAATCGTATTATCTTCATTAGGGTGGCTACAAGCCACGCACAACACAATAAGACTAAATATTAAGTTCGCAAAAACCAATTTTTTCATAATAAATACGATTGATTAGGTAATAAGATAAATATACTAAAAAGCCATTAGAGATTCGATTCTATTTCAATTTTTAAATGAAATATAACATTAACACCAACCCATTTATCGCTCAAAAATTTTCATAGACTATCTAACATTCTAATAGCGATTGTGTATCTTGCCTTTATCTAACTACGCCCATATTTTTTTACGGTATGTCTAAATTGTCCAATCCTGATTCCAATTTAATTTCATTGCTACAAAGTAGTCAATTCAAAAGTATTCAACTAGGGTTGCTACTTAGCAAGCAACGAAATTCATTGCCCCAAGCACTGCAAAACGAAATTGTTCTAATTGCCTACTTGCACGAGGATACAGACCTACGACAAAAGGCTTATGATTGCCTCGTTCAGTTTTGTTCTAATCCACAGATAGAACACTGGGATACAAGTTTTGAATTATTTGAAATTGCTTATGATTTGTACGATAAATCGACGCTTGAGAGTCATTGGCATTTGTTCGAACAACACGAACCGGAGCGTATCTACTTTATGAAATCTATCCTAAACCAAAAAATTTATGTACAGCGTTACTATCATTTAGCACAATGTATTTGCAACTATTACCGCAAGAAAATGGATTGGGCCGCTAAATACATGGAAATGCTGATAAGCCACGCCCCTACTAATCTTAATAATTTATTCTTAACGGCCAATTTTTATTATCATGACCTACTTGATGCCGCTAAAGCTCAATTTTATTTTGAAAAGATGTTGCAAATAGACCCTTGTCACGAAGAAGCCTTGACCGGTGTTGCTTTGCTGCAAAATGACTTTTTTCAAAACCCAACAGCAGGCCTCGCCTATTTACATCAAAAAGCAGATGCCCCAATTAAGGATTCAATTATTTTGCTTCAACAGGTTTTGAGTACCTACCTGCCCGACCTTCAACGCGTGCAACAAGCCTATACTAACTTACAAAAATATACCCAAGGAAACAGCTATTACTACGAAGCCTTATCAGCAAGGGCCTATACCTGCAAAAACCAACTTTATGACCCCAAAACAGCCAAAACTTTATACGAAGAGATTTTAGAATACAATCCCAATGATTTTTATGCCTTGGCAGCACTTGCTGAGTTGCACGGTGCAGCTGTTTTTAATCAACCTAAGGAAGCTACAAAATTATGGAAACGTGCTTTTTCTGTCTACATGGACGACCCACATTATTTGGTCAAGTACATCACGTTTTTGATGCTTGATGTTGACGAAAAAGAGGCCGCTGAAAGCTACTTAGAATACCTCAATGAATTCTGTTACAAAGATATTCGTCAAGAAGAACAGTGGAGATTTTACAAACTCAATACAGAAGACCGCGCACGCTTCGATAAAGCCTGTCAACTGATTCTAAACGAGCAATAGAACAACCGCTAAAACAAGCTGAAAGGCATTATAAAATTGGTACTTATTATTGGTTATCGAGCTTGCATCAAGGTTTCTATTTCATCTACTTCGATGGGTATATCCCTCATAAGGTTTAATGCCTGCCCCGAACGAACGACTAAATCATCTTCTAACCGGACCCCAATTTGTTCTTCAGGAATATAAATGCCGGGTTCACAGGTAAAGACCATTCCTTCTGCAAGCGGGCTGTATCGGTCACACAAATCGTGCACATCCAAGCCCAAATGATGAGAAGTACCATGCATAAAGTATTGCTTATACAAAGGTTTAGCGGAATCTTGTTTACGCACCTCATCTGCATTCAACAAGCCGAGTCCAATCAGTTCTACTTCCATCAACTTCCCTACTTCTTTGTGATAATCTGCTAAATTATTGCCAGGTACTAAAAGCATTTCAGCAGCCTTTTTTACATTCAAAACGGCTTGATAAACCGCTTTTTGCCTTGGGCTAAACTGACCACTCACCGGAATAGTTCGGCTCAAATCTGCTGCATAATTGGCATATTCTGCCCCAAAATCCATCAGCAATAAATCACCCTGAACAAGCGGCGCGTTATTACTGATATAATGCAAAACACAAGCATTCCCACCACCGGCAACAATTGGAGTGTAAGCATGCCCACTAGCTCCTTGACGCATAAATTCGTAAATAATATGAGCCTCGACTTCATATTCCATCATAGCAGCTTTGGTGGTCGCTAATACTTTACGAAATGCCACATTCGTGATATCACAAGCTTTTTGCATCAAGGCAATTTCAATATCCGATTTAATCATGCGCAACGATTTCATAATTTTTTGAGATCGCTCGAATCCATGACCGGGATATTGCTGTTTCATTTGTAGTGCATAACGAACATCTCTTGATGGATAATCCTCGTCTGCCCGATCATTTTCGTTGCTGTTTACATAGATCGTGTCGGCTAATAAAATCAATTCATTAAGCAGTGGTTGCTGCTCGTTTAGCCAATACACCGAATCAACTCCTGATGTTGCCGCAGCGTCTTCTTTGGTATATTTGTACCCCTCCCAAACAGCGATGTGTTCGTTGGTTTGTTTGGTAAATATAATCTCTTGAAAATTATTTCCCTTCGGACAATTTGGATAAAGCACCAAAACGACTTCTTCTTGGTCAAGTCCACAAAGATAAAATAAATCAGAATGTTGACGGTAAGCATGATGACAATCTCCATTTCTAGACATCCGATCGTTAGAATGAAAAATGGCTATTGAATTAGGTTTCATTTGCGCGATAAAACGTCGCCGATTTTCGGAGAATAATGTTGAATTGATGGCTGAATATTTCATGTATATACGAAAATTTAGTAATAGAATGATGCAATAAATTGAGCCCTATGAAAGCGTCAAAAATCATCTAATTGATTTTTATGACGTTTCGGATAGTCAAAAAACAAAAAAACACCTTGTTTATGTCCTAAATTTTGCCAACTATCAGCCTTAAATTCTAAGGCGATTATCCCAGCTGTAGGGACAGCGGTAAAAATGGTGTCTTTCTGAAAATGATTGGCAGTTTGAATAAGAGAGGGGTTGTGTGCCACAATCGCTACTGATTTATACTGAGGGGGCAATTGCCGAATGGTCGTGATTAATTGTTGTGTTTTACACTTATACAAGCTAGTATCTTTAACAATACTGTCTTTTTCGAAACTAAGGGCTTTGGCGATTCGTTTGGCGGTTGATTTGCAGCGCTTAGCAGGACTAATTAGCATTTTGTCGAGTAGAATTCCTCGATGCATAAGTTGCTGCCCCATTACCTTTGATGCCATTTTTCCTTTTTTAATCAAAGGACGATCAAAATCGCTTAATATAGTATCTGCATGACTCGATTTGGCATGACGTATCAGGTAAAGGGTTCAATTGATAGAAGATACTTGGCTAGATGAAGCTGGTTCGGTAGAGGGCTTACAGCCACAAATTACGAACAGGAATAAAAAAAAGAATAATTGTTTCATGCACCTTAGTTTTGCTACAATTATACTTATTTATTTTTGTTTTTCAATTGTTCTAGCCGATTAAATTCTCTTTCTAAAATCCCATCCAATTGATCTGCCGAAAGCCTTTTATATATAATTTCTTTATCTTCATTGAGTAAATAAAGATAAGGATTCGATCTTAAATCATAATATTTTTTGACCCAAGCCAAGGGATAAGGGTCATCGGTGGTATTTAGCCATTCTATCGAGGCGTCTTCTACCTTTTTGCGACACATTTCTACTTCTTTCCAGGGCTTGCTACACACCCCATATATTTCGAATCCTTTGTCTTTCCACTTGTTGTACACCGGCACTAACTTTTTAGACATTTTGGAGCAGTTGCCACAGGTAGGGTCCCAAAAATAGACCGCCACAAAAGGCTTGCGAATGCTGTAAAGACTCACATATGAGGAATCATTGATGTTCTTAAGCCTTGCTTCCGGGGCATTTTTGCCACAGCGTAAGGGGGCCATACGTTGCGCGTCCGCGCAAATACTTGCTGTTTTGGCCGAATCCAGCCAATAGGCCAAACCGGAACAGTAGTATTTTTGAGCAATCGTTACGTACACTCCATCCATACAAATGACCTCTTGCTTGGCGTACTGATTGAGTAATTGTACTGCAACATACTGAAACATTTCTTTGCTTTTGTACTTGAGAGACTGGTCTATCATATAAACACAAGCTGCAGCCACCGAATCAAGCGTTTGCATTGTCAGTTTCTCTAGGTAGGTATCCATTTTTTGCTTAAGGATAGGCGTTCGAATAAGTCGAGCATCTGACCAATCAAAATTATCCCAAAAATGAGCTTTGTAATAATTAAAAACAGCCGCCCGGTCTTTGATCGTATCGGGCACTACAGGTGGCCGTGAACCATTGATAATTTTAGGGCTTAATAAATCGGGATAATCCAATAATAGTTGATCTTGATAACTAGCAACTTCTTGATCTAGTGCAAGAAACTTAGCGCTAAGCTGACGGATTAAAGCAGTATCATTTTGGGCTTCAGCAGAACTACGACGGCGGCCTAAACTTTGTGATTTTTGGCGCATCTGACCTAGAAAAGACTTAAAAGCCATAAATACTTCATTATCTTTAGAGTTTTCGACCTTTAAATTAGCCGTTAATTCTACTGCAGCATTATCCGTGATTTTGGTCTTTAGGATTAGGTCCTTTTGGGCTTCGTCCGACGAAATAATAAACTGAAAATATTTATTGTCAGGCTTGATTAATACCGAATACAAACCTCCAAGCAAGGTAGTTTCTCCCTCAAATACAAAAGCACCTTTTTGGTTTCTTTCATAAACTGCATTCGATACATAAGTCGTTCCGCCTACTTGATATCCTAGGATACAGGTATCGTTCTGATAACCATCGATCGAAACGGTAATTTTGTATTGTGCCGAAACATCTAGGCAAAACATACAGGCAAGAATGCCGGCCACTATAATCTTTATCAACATCATTAAAGGAATAGGTCAAAAAATTAAACTTAAGGTTTTTCTTGTGTAGACCCTTGGTCTTCTCCAAACTCTCTTTTTAGAATATCATCCAATTGGTTAGGGTCGATGCGTTTAAACATAATTTTTTTATCCTCATCGAGTAAAATCAAAAATGGATTAACTTTGATATCGTAGATTTTTTTGGCAACAGCCAAGGGATAAGCCTCGTCAGAAGTGTTGATAAAATCCATGGCCTTATCCTCTACTTTCTTCTTGCATTTATCAATTTCTTTCCAACTTTTGCTACAAACCCCAAAAACCTCAAAGCCTTTATCTTTCCATTTGTTGTACACGGGCACTAACTTATCGGTTGTTTTAGAACAGTTTCCACAATCAGGGTCCCAAAAATACAGCGCCGTAAACTTGGCTTTCACTTCGAATAAATTGATAGGCGTACCGTCCATTTTTTTGAGGCGTATATTCGGTGCATACAATCCACAACGCAAGGGTTTTAAAGATTTCACATTTTCACAAATCTTGACGAGTTGAGCAGAATCAACCCAATCGGCCTGCCCGGAACAATAGTATTTTTCGCCCAAGAAAACATAGACAGCATCCATGCAAATTACTTTGGTTTTGGCATACTTATTCAACATTTCAGCTGCAACATACTGAAAGACATCCTTATTGCCGGCTTTTTGTATTGCTTGCATAATGTAATCGATGCTAGCGATAACAGAATCGGGCATTTGAATCGAAAGTTTATCGGTCCAATATTCAAGTTTGCTTTTAAAAATTGGCGTCCGAATGAGGCGGGCATCCCCCCAATTAAAGTTATCCCAGTAATGATTGCGATAATAATAATATCCGTCTGCCCTAGACAAACCTTGTGGAACTTCGGGCTGAAGGGATGCAGCAATTAAAGAAGAAGAAAGGTAATCTGGATAATCACTGATCATTTTGAGTTGATACTCTTTTACTTTTTTGCCTAATTTTTCTCGCTCAAGATTGATATTTTTCTTTTCTGTATCACTTTCCTCTTTATCGATCTTTTCGGCTAGCTTGTTGTCACTAGCACGTACATCGGCCAGAAACTTAAGGTATTTCAAAAATTGAGCATTATCGGGTGAACCCTCAATTTGCAGGTTTTTACTTAAGTCATTAGAGGCATCCAAGCGCGTGCTTATACGCATATTCTTTTGGTCGACATCATTCGGCACCAAAAACTCTAGGTATTTGTTGTCGGGCTTAGTCAGGATTAAGTAGATACCTCCTTTGAGATTTTCATCTCCTTCAAAAACAAAATCTCCTTTCTTATTCTTTTTTGAGAGCGTATCTTTTACAAAGGTTTGTTTGCCCAGGCGGTACCCCAAAATACAAGTGTCATTTTGATAACCGTCTATGTGTACGGTAATTTTGTAGCCTTCTTGGGCAGTGGCATTGTTATTGAATGCCGAAAGCAAAAATAACGTAGAAAAAAGAATGGAAAACTGTCGCATTGTTCTAATTTTAATAGTTTAATTCACTAATCAATTGTGGGTACAAAACGCTTACAAGGTAAGCTTAATAAGCATAAATTTAGACACATTTCTCGTTAAAATAATGTTATTGTCTTGGGTATACATTTTCTTTAAGCAAGGGTTATTACTTTCTTTTAAGCGCAGGCAGTTGTAACATATTAAATCGAGCTACCAAGAAAATTTCTTGTTTTTGAGCTGCTTCCAAAAATTGGACGATAGCTCTTATTTCTCGATTCACATCAATATCCAAACTACTGTCGTTCCACTTAAAATTATTTAATAAAAACTGTGCATTCTTAGGATTGATAGACCAATAACTATAGGGAATAAAATTGCTTTTTTGGGCTGTTTTTTTATCCAAATCAAGGTAATCTGCTGTGGCTTGATGTTCGTTTTCCGACAAAGCATTCAAGGGTTCAAACTGCGCATAAAAACTAGAATATTGAAATAGCTTGTCACCGTCTTGATTGTTATCGATAAGACGTTGCACCGCTTTTTTTGAAAAATAGCGTTCTTGCGACATAAACCAATACTCAGGATAAAATGCTTCGGTAGCATAAGCCAAATACAATTCTAAAAAATGCCGGTGTTCATAATACAGCGCTTGGTCTAGCCGAAGTCTGTTCTCATAATTTTTGAGCAAATTTAACGTACTGACTTTAGCAACATTTGCTTGTTCGTTGAAGTCCGAATAATTACCAATATACCACAATTCAAAGCCACGGTCGACCTGTTCGGGTTTGAATTTTTTGAGTTGATTACGCATTTGCTTAATACGCTGAAATACTGGAAAATAATCTTTCTTTTCGAGGGCTTCAGCGATTTCGGTAAAGGCCGAAAAATTAGCTTGCTTAATGGTGAAAAAGCACAAAGGTTCGTAGGTAGAAGGTAGCGTCGTTTTGTTTTGACCCCACAGCCCCTCAACGTAGGATAACAGTACAAACAGTATGTAAATAAATGGTTTCAAAAAAATAAGTTTATAAAGTTTGTGCGTATTCTAATAAAGAAGCAAAACGATGGTCTATTTTGGAATTAAGCCGTTCTAATGCAGCTACATCAATGTCCTTCTTTGTTTCAATCAAAACCGTTTGCATCCCTAAATTTAATCCAAATTCAATGTCAGACATCGAATCACCCACCATCACAGAATGTTCGAAATGAACCGAAGGGAAATCCGTCTTAGCTTGCAGTCCCATACCCGTATTAGGCTTGCGACAAGGAGGATTATCTCGTTCGTGCAAGGTACAATAATAGGCCTTGTCGATGCTACCGCCATGTTGATGAATAGTTTGCAACATTTGTGCATGCAATTGAATCAAATCTGTTTCATGCATTAGGCCTTTCGCAACCCCTTGCTGATTCGTTACTACAAAACAATAATCAAATTTTCGTGCCAAAATAGCTAAAGCATCCAAAACACCATCCAAAAATCGAAATTCTTGCATATTTCGAACATAGGCACCAACAATTCGTTGATTAATGACGCCATCCCGATCTAAAAACAAAGCTTTTTTCATGAATAAAATTAAGTGTAGCACAAAAGGTAATCATTTGACCCTTCAAAATTAACAACTATTCCCAAATAACAAAACGCAAAAATAAATAAAATAGACATCTATACCCTAATACAACAGATGCGGGCCCCTGTTTTTTATTAAAAATAGCTATTGAAAAAGAAATAAATCAGTTCTACGTCTATTTGGTTATGATGATTTTTTTGTATCATTAGAAAAAAAAGGAGTATGTCTAAAAATAAAAATCGCCGACGACCGATACAGGTATTGATGATTGACGACGATGAAGCACTTTCGGCGTCTATCAAAAATAGAGCTCGACGGTACCACGTTATCATTACCTGTGCGACCAATTTCAAAGATGGTTTTAAAGAATTGGAAAGCAATCAAAAATACCAAGCTGTAATTTTAGACGGCAAAGCCCCCATGAATAAAGAACAGCCTAAAGGTACAGAAGCTGAGAATTTTGTGCACGAATCGATTATGAAATTGAAAGAGTTAGAAATACTGCACAAGCGCCCCCTCCCATTTTGTGTGCATACCGCTTGGCATGTGCAACTCGAACCAAGCCTGAGGGGCCGTGCAACTTTGTTTGACAAAAAGAAAACCTCAACCGATGATTCGATTATGGAAGCAATGTTCGATTACCTGCATCTACAAATCAATCAAAAAGAGAGTACACAAATAAAATTACAACATCCCGCTGTATTTGATTTTGCAGAACAATACCTCGACGATGAGGACAATGCATTTTTGTTGAGCATACTGCAGCCCATGCGCTCTAATAGCCGTGAAAACTTGATGAACCGACTGAGTTTTATACGCCGTCTAGAAGAATCAATTCTCAATGTATATTGTCGTGAATGCCTAAAAATTGATCCTATTATGTTTGGTCAGGGAAAAGATACCCCAAGCCGTGGTAAAGACCTAATTGACCACATCAAAAACAAAAAACTAGCACCTTTGCACATTTCTTTTTTAACTTATGTAATTTATAGCACACAAAGCATTGCTATCAATCACAAAGCACCGGAATCGAGCGAATATTATAATTACCCAATTACCATTTATACCGTCCGTACCTTTATTAATGGATTGCTTGACATTATCATGTGGGTTATTGACAGCATCGACAATGGTGTACAAACGCGTGATTAAATTAAGGTTCTAACCCTTGTATTACCTCTTGCAACCATTGTTTGCTTGCTAAGGTGGATGATGCTGCATAAATTGCATAGAGTTTATCGTATTCTATTTTGTATTTAGAAGCACTGACATAATCGGCTAATTCGACCAATCGAGTTAGTTTACGCGTAACTTTAATAAAATTAAGATAAGGTAATTGGTGTTTTTCTATCATATGCTGATTGCGCTTGAGATAATTGCGAAAAGCATCGGCCAAAGACAATAAAGATTCGTAGGCTTGTGTTTCGTAATAAATGCGCATTTGTAGAAGTTTGGCCCCGCAATGATAGGTCCAATGTGTAAAATTTACATCTTGCAAAAATACCAAAGAGGCTTCATAATCTTTAATAGCATAATTTAAAAATGCCATCAAATAAGCATAAACGCTGTTTCGATTGCTACTCTGTATATGGCTTTGATAGTCTTCAATAAATGATTTAGCCCATTCAAAATCATTTAAATTTATAGCGGTAGTACCTATGTTCTTATAATCCGACTCCGGCAAAAAACCATCAATATAATTGATTTGATGTTGAACCAAATATTTATAAATATTAAGCATTTCCCTTAGGTAGCGATCATCCGCCGTGTTTTTTTTGTACTGAAGGATACAATAATTTTCAAGATAATCATAAATCGTTTTTATTTCATTGCTCGAAAAAATAGCACTATTGAGGGACAAAAGCTCTTTTACTTTTTGATATTCTATATCATCATCTTTTTTTAATAGCATATTCAAGATAGCGCTGTAAATCTGAATGATTGGTTCTTCTTTGTAGCGAATATCTGTTTGGTTTAGGTATACAAATAATTCATCGATTAATCTTATTTTATAATCAGACCCTAAAATGCGGTTTCTGTTAAGCATATCACAGGCTATTTTTAATTTTTTAGCGATAAAAAACAACTCTAAATAATCATTTTTTAGTTGTAAATTTTCGTTATAGCTTCGACCTCCTTTCGTAATAAAATTGGTATCTAATTCGCGATGATAATTAAATTTTTCCCAAAATAAATCCTCAGAAACTTCGTATACATCTACGTTTTTGCTGTATATTTTTCTTAAAATAGCCTCGTAATCTTTATATTGTTTACGCTTTCTTAATTCTGCTAAGACTCGAATATAATGTGTATTCTTTTTTACTTCTTGAGCCGTTACGACCAAAAAATCTTGCAATAAAGTCAACAACTTGTTCGCTACAGCATGCAGTTGACTAAGTTGAGGATTACCCGTCGGATAAAGGAATTTCAAAATCTTTTGTTTATCCAAACGGTGTTGCTTTTTGGGGTCTTTAAGGTATTTTAAAAGATAAACACTTAATTCCTTTACTTCACGGTGTTTGTTGTAAAATGGAGAATGCACATAATCGACAAAACGGGTACATTCTCGACTATCTAGATGCTTTAATAAGGTAATAAGTTTTGAACGTTGCATACTAATTTAAATTTAATACTAGTTAAATAAGCTGCGTTCTGTATAAATTAAACGCTAACCATTTATCTTGCATATTGTAGATACATTAATCGAAAGACGGCAGCGTTAAATTGCCTTTAGCTTGCTAAAATCAACTAGTATGAAGGCAACAAAGAAACCCCAACAATTAAAATGAAATGTTTAATTTTTTGCTGCTTTTTACGCCAGATTCAGGCAATATTATTCAAGAATATGCTTCTGATTAACTTAATTGTACTTATAATTAAATATACTAAATTTAATATTAAACTTTTGATAAGAAATTAAATACAAATATTATTATTTTGCAATTATAAAATAATTTATAAATTTTGTATTGTGAATATAAAAATAATTAATTGATTTTTGTAATATCGAAATCCACATCAACTATTTAGATCTAAAACATACTGACAATATTAGCTCAAATCAAAAAAAATTAACATGAACAATCAATGGATTGCTTTTTATAAGGCCCTAAGCATCGCCTTTGTATTAATTGTTAGTACTCCGACCCTTACCAAAGCGCAAAATCAAAACCTAAACTTTTTGATTGATAGCAATTGCACCTTGTTTTTATCGTTGACCGACACCAATAACAATATTCTAAGTAATTATCCACCCTATTTATTTAGTGTCGGGCAACAATACCAAAACAACAATGCCCTGGCATTAGAAAGTTTTGATTTATCCAACCTCCCAGATTCATTTTATACGGCTAGCTGTATCGATGGCAATCAAGCAGTCTATACATTAAGCTTTTTTAATGCCTGTTTTTCGAGTCCAAGCGTCTCTAACAGTTTTATTAGTATTGATTCATTAAATGATGCTTCTAATTGTCCTAATTGCAATGGAACAGCAGTGTTGAACATCATCAATCCTAACAGTAATTTTACCTTTGAATGGAGTAACGGTTTTGTCGATAGCAACACTACACTATCTTTCCAAAACGGACTCTGTCCTGGCAACTATTTTGTATTAGCCACCGATTCGCTTGGTGCTACTCAAAGCATTAGTTTTGAGGTTGGCTGCACTAATTATACAAGCCCAATTACTACTTGCAATCAATCGTTGACGCTGCACCTCGATCTCAACGGACAAGCACGTGTTTTACCACAAGATTTAAGTTCAAATTTAATAAACCCGGACACTACAGCGGCCTTTATAATTGATAATCAAGGACAATTTCAGCAACAATTACAACTCGACTGCAGTCACTTAGGATATTCTGTCGTTCAGCTACTAACCACGGACCTAATCAACAACCAAACCAATTCCTGTCCGGTAATTATTCAAGTTCAAGATAGTCTGTACCGGTGCAATTCAGCTTATTTAGATTACAGTATCAATGGAGCGGCTATTAATAGTAGTAGCTGCAATGTTTGCGACGGCCTTTATCAAATAAACAGCATTACTTTCAACAATGGACAAAATACCGCCGTCCCACCTTACTCTTATTTATGGAATAACCAATACACAGCGGGTCCTACAATTACAGGCCTTTGCCCCTACACACAATACAGCGTTACCGTTATCGATGCTAACGGTAACTTGTATGAACAATCTATAAGTATAGATTGCAACAGTGGTTCTTCGCCTTGTTATGATGCAAACCTAATTGACAGTAGCTTTAGTTGTCCGACTATTCTTAGTCCTGTTTGTGGCTGCAACGGGCTTACTTATGCGAATGCTTGTATTGCACAATATGAATACGGAATATTTAATTTCAATAATGGTATTTGTCAGGATAGTTTGACCTTGAACGCTAATGTTAGCAGTGCGACTTTTTGCGATAGTGCAAGCAATGTTTGTAATGGCCAAATCATTTTAAATACTAGTGGCGGCACACTACCCTATCTTTATACTTGGAATGATAGTACGCTGCAAGGTCCTATTCAAAATAATTTGTGCCCAGGCAACTATATAGTTACAATCAGCGACGCTAACGGCAATAGTATAAGTCGGATTGTTAGTGTTGGAACAATAGGCTGTGTATGGCCTGGGGATGCCGATGACAATGGCGTTGCTAATAATTTTGATTTACTAGCAATTGGATTAGCGTACAACGAACAAGGGATTCCAAGAAATATTAGCAATAACAACTGGGCCCCTATTAATGCCTTCGATTGGCAAATCAATCCGATTGCGGGATTGTCTAACCACAAACACATTGATTGTGACGGTAGTGGCCGTATCGACAGTTTGGATCAATTAATCATCGTGCAAAATTATGGTCAAAGGTATCTGAAATCAGCAAATACTTCCTTGTGGGGACCCACCCCTTTTTATGTAGAATCGACTTCGGCAGCACTAGGAGATAGTGTACAGTTGGATATAATTTTAGGAGATAGTATCAACAACTTAAGCAATGTCTATGGACTTGCCTTTACGATTGAATACGATACCACTTTAGTGGATACTAGCTCAGTTGATGTGTTGTTTAACAATTCATGGCTTGGCAATGACTTGATGGATATACAACGCAATTTTGGATCTGATGGCGCTATCGAGGTAGCTGTCAGCAGAAAAGACCAGCAAAGTATACCAGGATTTGGTAGAATAGGAAGTGTCGATTTTACAATTAAAGACGATGTATGGATAGGAAAAGTGAACAACCCTGGCAATACACTTGTCATTCCTGTAAGTATTCGAAACATTCGAATTATCGATCAAGATAATAATGAAGTAGGAAGCAATCCACAAACAGCAACTGTAGAAATAAGTCTTCTTAACCTTAATAGCTTGGTAGAAGAACAATCAGCTGTTCGTTGTTTCCCGAACCCCGCCCAAAAAACAGTACACCTTAGAACCCAAGATAGCTTTCTTCAATCGTACACGCTTTATGCTATTGATGGACGTATTCTTCAGCAAAAAACACTAACACCCTGCAAATCTGTAGACTTATCCGTTCAAAAATATCCCTCAGGAGTTTATTTATTAGAAATACAAAGTGACAGAGGCTTGCAAAAAACACGTTTGATTATACAAGAGTAAAAAAAAACCGCTGCAAGCAGCGGTTTTTTTTTGAATCAATTGATTAAGCCATTTTCAAAACCCCTAAGGCCTTACCTACTTTGGTAAACGCCGCAATAGCTTTGTCTAAGTGTTCCTTTTCGTGTGCCGCAGAAAGCTGTACTCGAATTCGGGCTTTATCTTTAGGCACTACCGGATAATAAAATCCAATTACATAAATTCCTTCCTCTAATAACTTAGATGCCATTTGTTGTGACAAAACAGCATCGTACAACATTATAGGAACAATAGGATGATCGCCTGCAACAATATCAAAGCCAGCGGCTGTCATCGCATCACGGAAATATTTTGTATTGTGTTCTAACTTATCACGCAAAGCTGTACTAGCCGTTAATAAGTCTAATACCTTGATAGAGGCACCAACAATAGAGGGTGCCACCGTATTGGAGAAAAGATAGGGTCTTGAGCGTTGACGTAACATATCTACAATTTCTTTGCGGGCGGCTGTAAACCCTCCGGAGGCACCACCAAGCGCTTTACCGAGTGTACCTGTGATGATATCGACACGCCCCATCACTTCTCTGTATTCGTGCACTCCTCTGCCCGTCTTGCCCAAAAACCCAGTAGAATGGCATTCGTCTATCATCACCATGGCGTCGTATTTATCCGCCAAATCACAAATTTTGTGGAGTTGCGCAATTGTCCCGTCCATAGAAAATGAACCGTCCGTGACAATTAATCGACGACGTGCAGACTGCGATGCTTGCAATTGCTGTTCTAAATCTTCCATATTATTGTGCTTATAGCGAAATCTAGCCGCTTTGCACAAACGAATTCCATCAATTATAGAGGCATGATTTAATTCATCTGAGATAATTGCATCTTCTTTGTGCAGAATTGGTTCAAAGACTCCCCCATTAGCGTCAAAAGCTGCAGCATACAAAATGGTATCTTCCATACCTAAAAACGCTGAAAGCTTGTGTTCAAGTGTTTTGTGAATATCTTGTGTTCCACAAATAAAACGCACCGAAGACAAACCATAGCCGTGGCTATCAATAGCATCTTTTGCTGCTTGTATAACTTCGGGGTGAGAGGATAAACCTAGGTAGTTATTCGCACAAAAATTGATAACCGACCCAGCTGCCTCGGTTTGAATATCTGCAGCTTGTGGAGAGGTAATGATGCGTTCTTCTTTATAGAGTCCTGCATCTTTAATATCCTTTAATTCTCCCTGAAGACTTGACTTTACTGTATTATACATATTTGATTCAATCTATTCGTTAATTATAAAAACATTTTTTCGTCGTATTCCGATGCCCCGTTATGCTTAATTTTTTGGAGATTGGAAATCATATCTTTACACATCGCTGCCAAATCAAAGCGTTCTTGCCATCCCCAATCGGTTCGGGCGGCTGAATCATCCATCGATTCTACCCAAGATGCAGCAATATCCTGACGATAATCAGGTTGATAACTTACTTGAAATTCGGGTAAATATTTGTGAATTTCTGCTAGCAGTTGTTCAGGAGAAAAACGCATAGCATGTATGTTGTATCCGTAATGCATACTAAGATTTTCAACCGGTGCTTGCATCAACTCTATAGTGGCGCGGATGGCATCGGGCATATACATCATAGGCAAATAAGTGTCTTTTTTGAGAAAACAACTAAAATCCTCATTTTTGACAGCTTTGTGGAATATATCCACTGCATAATCAGTGGTCCCGCCTCCAGGCAAAGACTGATAACTGATTAAACCAGGATAGCGAATAGAACGAACATCTAATCCAAATTTATTGAAATAGTATTCAGCCAAATGTTCTCCAACTTCTTTGGTAATACCATACATCGTTTGGGGTTGAAGAATACCGTGTTGTGGCGTATTAATTTTGGAACTTAAACCACCAAAAACCGCTATAGAACTTGGAAAAAATACTTTGTCTATTTTTTCTTGTCGTGCAACTTCCAAAACATTAAACAAACCGTTCATGTTAACATCCCATGTTTGGCGAGGATTTTGTTCTCCCTTAGCTGAAAGAAGGGCTGCCAAATGATATATTTGGGTAATTTTATGCTTTTTGACTATTTCGTGCAGTTTTGCACCGTCCAAAATATTCAATTTCTCAAAATAACCAATCACACTGTTGCGAGGAGGATTGATATCTGAAGTGACGACATGGGCAATTCCGTGTATTTGACGCAAGGCATGACTCAACACCGTACCAATTTGTCCTTCCGAACCGATGACCAAGATTTTATCTACTGGCATTCCTAATAGTAATTTAATGAAATTAAAAAAAGCTAGGTATTGATTTTTGGTAGCTCAAATATCTACTTTTTTAATTAAAAAATAGCCATAATTAAGTATAAAAAATAGGGGATTGTAAAAAGAAGTTCAAAAAATTGTAAATTAGCAACCTAGGGATATTATGCTGCATGAACGATAGCAATGAACCCCTCAAATGCCCTAGGCGTATCAAATACACCATCATGAAATTTGTATCTGCAATCCATTTAGTCCTTATTTTATTTAGTCATAATGTGTACGCATGCAGCGCTGCCTATCAGTACAGTTTGTTTCCTTTAGGCAGTAGTATGGGACAAATCATTTTGATAGAAGTTGAAATGAATCGCTACTTGTCGACACCCGATCAACAGATGATGCGATTTGGAGATCAAATGAATCAGGGAAATCAAGTCATTGAAGTGCGGTGGAAAGGTACGGTTCGATTAATGCGCCTTGAACAAGACAGCCTACGCTTAGAAAAAGATTTGGGTAGTACCGACTTATTGGATGAAGCATACGCCAAAACGATGCAAGGAATTTTTGAAGAGGCTCTTCATGTTGCTCAGAAATTACCGCTATTTGAAGAGGCAATAGTTGCATCAAGAGGAATTTGTCACTTCGATCGAAGTTGTTCCTTAATGAAACTCCGTATCGATACTACAGCAGCTAAATTTTTTGTAGAAAGCACCGAAAATGGCTACGAAACAGCCTCTAAAGAAGTACATTTTTCGTACGAAACACTCAAAAAAGTAGAAAACACCACCAAAATTAAATTTACAGACTTCAAGAACATCGATAAAGATTATCAAATCGATTTTTTTAGGTTGTGGAGTCCTCAAACCGTTCGTAGGTATACAATTGCAGGCCAAACCGTTTTGGTCTACTCAATTGGCAGAGGCGACAAAAGTCGATATACCCTTAGCAAAGAAAGCAAAAGAAAACATCCGAACTTAGCTGATGTATCCTATTTAGTACAAGGAAATGATGTTCTATTCCACGGGCAACGCTTCGACTTAATTCAAATATTATGAAAATTTAGTTTAAATTTAGTTTGATTTCATTATTTTGGGCCATCTACTTCAAAAGCTATTATTTTTAGATGAATGACGAACACACAGCTTCTTCTTCAGAAAATGAAGACAGTACAGCTATTAACGATGAACAAGTTGAAATTACAACGAAAAAGCCTAGCTCAAAAACAAAATTAATCGGTCTACTTTTGTTTCTTAGTTTATTATTTGTTGGCGGCAGCTACTTTTTGAGCAAAAACAAACTTCAAGAAAAAGAACTAGATTTAAAAAGGGCTCAAACGGTATCGGATAGTTTGTACCATGAACTCAAAAACACCCTTGCTATATACAAACAAGAGCATGAAGATTTGTATGTCCAAATTGTGCGTAAAGAATCCGTCTTAGAAAGTCAGTATGCCAAAATAAAACGACTCATCGCTCAGGCAAAGAGAGATAAAGTGGCCCAAAAAACCATTCGTGGCAAACTCCAAAATTTGCAGTTAGAGCTCAACAACCTTCAAAACTACGTAGACAACCAAACCCTAGACTTAGAAGAACTTAGGGTTGAAAACAAGCGACTAAAAAAAGAGAAAGCAATCCTTGATGCACTTTATACACAAGAATTAGAGACCAAAAGAAGATTACAAACAGAAGACTCGCTGTTGCAAAGCGAGAATCAACTCTTACAACAGAAAATTAACACCGCTTCAGTACTGCGTGTTCAGGGGATACAAACACAGTTAATGAGAATCAAGGGCAATGGCGAACAAAAAAAAGTACTTCTGGCTAAAAATGCAGAAGTCCTAGATGTTTGTTTTGACCTTATTCCCAATGAAATCTGCGAAGCTGGGACCAATCGATTTTTTCTCCGAATTATCAATCCAAAAGGGACGGTTTTATTTGACAGCAATCGTGGGTCGGCAAAACTTCGTCTATTTCAGGAAGACGTAGAAATAGCTTATAGTAGTTCAAAAATATTTGACTATAACAAAGCGCTTCGCCAGATGTGTCTGCAGTGGTATGCCTACCCAAACAGTTATTTTTTGGCCGGCACTTACCGTATAGAAATATACAACAAAGGACGTTTGGTTGGCCAAAGCAGTTTTAGTAGCAAATAAACTTACAAGCCCACAGCGCCAGTATCTGCCCCCATTTGTTTTTGCAAATCCTCCAAAAACTCTTCCATCGATTTGTGGCTGTAGCTTTCTGGAATTTCAAAAGCATCCAAATGAATTTTTTGACGTTGTATCCGCTGCGCTTCTACCTTCACCATTACCCCATCTACCAACATTTCTGCAGCTAAAGGAAACCCTTGTAAATCTCCAAAAGGCTTTTGTAGTTCAGTAGCTTCTTCGGGTTTAATTCGATCTGTAAGATACAAAACAACCGATTCTTTATTGCTTAGCTTTACAACCGCTTTGTAGCACGGAAAATTGGCAATTCTTTTTCTGACTGATTTAAAGTACTCAATTTGAAGCCCTTTTGTTGGGGACTGATTGGTTGTTTTGACACGATGAAAACGTCTAAAAAACTTTGTATCAGCATCTAAGTTGATAGCTGTCTTTTCGTAAAAACTTGGAATATCCATCAAGACCGTCATCCAGTCATCCTGGTCATTATCAATAAGCTGAAAAGTGGCCAAGCCCCCCATTACCGAGAAGTCAATACGGCTGTGCTTGTTTTTTAGGTACAAATTCATCACTGAATTATTGACAATTTGAGCCATTTCATCCGCTCCAGCCATTTTAATAGTATAGCTTATGCTGCCTTCTTGCATCTTTACTCGTTTGTTTTGAGCAAACATCAAAGTGCTAAATAAAAAAGTAAGCAGAAATATTGATAGCGTTATTTTTCTCATGCGTTGTTTTTAGGTGGCAAACGTAAAAGTACGATTCGAACAGTATAGGTGCGCGGTTATTTAACTACTGTAAGTCTATGCAGACAAAGTAGTTTGAGACGGCACACAAACTGTAATGTAAACTAAATGTTAGCTTAAGTTAACATTAAATTTACATATAGTATACTGTTTAAATAGAAAAATGTTTGGTTAAACGCTAAAAACCTAAGATTTTATTTGGTTGGGCTATATTTTTTTTCTGCTGCGTCCCTAATTGCTTCTAGCGTGGTTTTTTCGTAGCCTTCGGGAATCTTCGTACTAAATACATTCGTAGAACCAAGTTTTGTTTGCACTTCAGTAGCCATAATACGTACGGTGGTGGCGTCTTTGCGAACAACTACACCTAGAGGAAAACCTTTCATTTGTTTGTAAAATGCCTGAAAAACGGCATCTTGTTTGGGGGCCAATTGCTGACTCAGATATACAATTATATTGGCGCCCGATGCCAAATGTTTCATAAAAACTTTTTGACAATCATAACCTGCAATATTTTTGTAAGAATCGGTGTAACGCATCGGGTTCTCCCCAATTTTTTGAAGCGCCGTTTCCATTTCAGTACGTTTGCTAGCATCCATTTGAAAGGCTTTTTTCCCTTCTACAATATCGAGCAAAACGGTTGCAATTGCTGCATTGTTGTCGGCAACCATCGATATTTTGTTACTGCCACCAGCCAAACGGATATTTGTTTTAGAAAAAGCACCTTTGAAAGCTACTTCAACAGAAGTACCGATACTTAACAGAGAAATCATACTTTGATCACTGTCTATATCTACCGAATAGTTGACATAAAAATCATGCACCTGACTTTGGGCAGATACAGTTGAAAACAAACGCAACGAAATGAAGAGACAAAAACACATACGAAACATACGCTAGATATTAAAAGGGTCACAAGAGTACTGTGTATTCCTGTGGCCCTGTCGTTAATACTACAAATTACAATCCAAACCCACCCATATTTTTGAGGTCGTCCATTTCCATTTTCTCATAGCCCTCAGGAATACTCATATCAAAGGCATCTTTAGGTAATTTTGTAGTAGAAACCTCTACTGCTTCCATGGTAATTTCCATGCCTTGTTGTTCAATTTTCCACATCAAAGGAAACCCTTTAAGGCCTGTAAATTGCATCATACTAACCTCTCCCATATTTTGGGGTTGAATTTTTTCAGTTATGTAAACAGTTGCAGGCTCGTCCATACCTTGCATATTAATTTGTACTTCCTGACATTTGTAGCCTGCTATTTTTTTGTACTTATTCAGGTATTTAATATCCTCCTCTGATGGCTTAGTATTCGTTTTGGGCTTGTTAAGATCTTCAGAAGCCATTTCAACTACTTTTTTCTGACCCATCATATCCATCAACATAACGCCTTTTTTAGCTTTATTATCGATACGTATATCCATTTGCACCAAGCCACTCATCAAGTTTGCCAATAATTTTACACGATCCGGTTTAAAATAAATGTTCATTGTTGAACCTTCGAGTGCAGCAGCCATTCCTCCTTCGGCCGACATTTTGTATACAACATGCGCTTCGTTTATAGATTTTATATTTTTACTTTTTTGGGCTAATGCAGGGCTTACCATAAATGCAACCAAGCAAAAACTTGCTAATAATTGAAGGGTATTTTTCATAAAATATATATTTGATAAATTAAAAAGCGCTTTTGATATGACCTTAAAGAGCTTTTGTTAATGGTGATAAAATAAATGTTATATGTATTGAACAAGACAAAAAATTATGCCAATTATTAAAACTAATGCTAGCAGCAACAAATACGTTCAATATAGCAATTAATTCTTTGATTTCTGTAGTGATTTTTCGACTAATTTAGTCAATTTCGGGACCAATGAAGGCGGAAGCAACCTAGACAATGCATAATATTCTAGTTTCCATTTGCCAGCATCTACTTGCATAATCCCGGTAGCCCTAAAGGGTCCTTCTTTTGTATCCAAATGTTCTTCGAACCAAAGCATGCGGGCATTAGGACTAAAATAGATTTGTCGTTGTAGGGGCTGAAACTGTTTGTTCTCCTCTTGTTTAAACGTTAGTGATAAATATTTTGCGAGGCCTTTTTTGTCGTAACGCTGACCTGCATCCGCTCGACAATAAAGGGCACTTTCTGAAAACAAAGCTAAATAAGCATCGATAGAGGTAAGCTCGGCAGCCTGATGCCAATCGTCCAACAAACTATCTACCAATTGTTCTTGTACTTTTACCGTGGCCGATTCCAAACAATTATCACGGTGCCTTGTATCAGAGATGTTTAAAATGACCCAATTAAAAGGGGCCTTTCTGAATAAAGTAAACAAGGTAACGCCACAATGACTGACTTTTGGAACCTTGCCCGTAAAAAGTGTGTATTCAGCACGAAGAGTCGCTAAATTAGCTTCTATTTGGATATCGTAGGTCCATAATTTTTGTTTGTAGATATAATTTTTGTCAATAGCGCGTTTCATAAATCCTAAAAGAGAGGCCTTTCGCAACATTTCAACCCTAGATTGTCCCCCTTTATTAAGGGTAGAAAAAACCTGACAATCGGGATGCATAATACGCTCGAGCACCACAGTATCTTTGGCCTCCATTGCTGTATAAAATAAGTCGACACATTCTTTGATTGCATTTTTGTCCTGAGCGATTGATACTTGTGTTATCCAAAGCAAAACGAACGCTAAACCCCAGTACTTCATAGTCTAATGATGTTTGTGTTTTATTGAATCCTTATACTGTTTGTAAAATTTTTGAAAACGGGGCAGATGATCTACCTGAATCCAATCTATCCCTTCATCTAATAATAATTTCCAGATTTTATTGTTTTCAGGCAAGGCCCAAAATCGTAATTTTCTATCATATTTATGTACTTTCCCTATAAAATCTTTTAGTTTTTGGAGTTCTGCAGGCCGTATAGGCCGATGTCCTTTCCAAGACATAAAACGATGGTAAGGCATCGAAATACGCGGCATTAGCCAAGCGCTAAACAGCGAGTCTTGCAAGCTTTCGGGACTGCCATCTAAGCCCATATATTGTATAGAATCTTGCAACACTGCCTGATAGGGTTTGCGCCCAGAAAGAATAATTTTTAGTGGCCCCGCAACAAGCGAGTCTTGAGCGGGTATATAGTGTTCAATTATATCGGCATATCGGGTACAAAGCTGACGTAGAAGCGCATAGCTTTGCTCGGGGGATTGCTTGATATCTATCATAAAAGTCAACGATTGCTCCGGCCGTTTAAAGATCTTTTTATGCTGATCTAACCAAGCTTGAAGAGGCTTAAAATAAAGTGTTTCTAAATTGTTTGCCGCCGACAAAAAAAGAGGGATATGTGCCACTTTTAATTGCCCGGAACGATGCGGGAAAACATCGACTTCAATGCTTACAAAGCCACTGCGCAGTGCGGCATACAAAGGTTGCCTAGCCTTTTCATAATCATTGTGTGCATGAGCAACAGTTATAGGATCGGCTAATTGAGCCCTTAACCCCCTTGGTGTTAAAAACAAAATGAATACAAAGACAATGTACAAGTGCTGAATCTGGCAAATCATAAAGGCAATCTATATATATAAGGATACACTTAATAGATGTAAAAATACGAATATTGAAACTCAAGATACTAAACTCTAGCCCCAAGGTCCAAAAACTCTATTAATTTTTGTTAAAGTAGCAATAGTCTGGTTTGATTTTGCGTATAATTATATTCTTTACATTAAAATTAACAGATGCTACAGATATTAGTATATTTGTTGATACAATGAAATAAGCAGCTTTGACAAGCATTACAATACTTGTCTTTAGATTGCTCAGAATCAAATTCAGAATTTGTTTTTTAGTCTAAAAGAAACTCCAATGCGTACGATAACTAACTGGATTTTATGCCTAGCTTTATGTAGTATAAGCCTTTTTTCCTGGGCGCAGGAATCGGCCTTGTACCGCGACTACCAAAAGACCTACAAAAAAGGGATGCATTTTTATCAGCAAAAACTATATGCTGCAGCCCTGCAAGAATTAGACAAAGTTGTAGCTCAAAAAGACCTTTTTCAAGATACGGATGTCCCATTTTTTATTTTATCATCCGAATTGCACGCTGGTCTTGCCGCACTCTATACACAACAAAAAGATGCTCAAAAACGGCTTATTTACTTCATCGAAAAAAATGAACCTTCTTCGGTGGCCAATAAAGCGAGATTGGCGATGGGCAACTACTACTATGATCAACGAAATTATACCCTAGCCATCAAATTCCTCAGCAAGATAAGTTACCTTGATTTAACGAATACAGAAATCATAGAACATAAATTTAAATTGGCGTATTGTTACTTCGTCAAGAAAAAATTTAAGCAAGCAGAAGCTTTGTTTTTTCAAATCAAAGAAGCCAAAACCATTTATTATTACCCGGCCAATTATTATTATGGCATTATCAAATTTTTTGACAAAAACTACGTAGACGCCCTTAGCAGTTTTCAGAAAGTACAGGCCTCTTCTCGGTATCAAAAAATAGTCCCTTCTTATATTTGTCAAATATATTTTGCCAAAAAACAATACCAACAACTTATTGCATACGGCCAACCTTTGGTCGACAAAAAAGACCTACGTGAGGCGCAACAAATAGCCCAATTATTGGGTCAATCCTATTTTGAAACAGCTAATTATACCAAGGCCTTACCCTATCTCGAAACCTATGTAGCCAAAAGCAATAGGGTTAGCAAAGAAGCCTTGTACCAATTGGGCTTTACACAATACAAAGTAGGTAAATTTGACAAGGCGCTCGAAAACTTTGGACAACTCAATGATTTGAACAACCAAATGGGTCAATCGGCCCTCTATAGTATGGCCGATTGTTTGCTCAAAACCAACAATAAATCGGCCGCCCGACAAGCATTTCAAAAAGCAAGTCAACTAGATTTTGATCAAGACTTGAAAGAGGATGCTATGATTAATTATGCCAAATTATCTTTTGAACAAGGCTTTGACAGTGATGCAGTGCTAGCCCTAGAGTATTTCAACGACAAAAGTTCGGCTTATTACAACGAAGCACAAAATTTGTTGGCAAAAGTATTGATCAATACCCGCGATTATGATGTGGCGCTCGATTTGTTGCGCAACATGAAAACCAAAACACAAACACTGAAAGAAACGCATCAGAAAATAGCTTATTTTAGAGGCGTACAGTGGTACAGTAATGCTGCTTACAGCAAAGCCATTCAATTATTCAATGAGTCAATTAATATAGGTATTCACCAAGAAACTATTGCCCTATCGCATTTCTGGAAAGCAGAAGGTTTATTCAAACTAGCCAAATACGATGCCTCTATAAGCGAGTACTTCAAATTTAATTTATTGGCCAAAACACAGCAGCAGCTTCCTGCTAATTCTACTTTGGCTGTCTCTAATTATGGATTGGGATATGGCTACCTCAAAAAAGGTGATTTTGGAAACGCAGCCCGCTATTTTGGACAATCTGTTTCATACATCAAACCTAGAATCTCCAATATAAACGATGCTTACGTTACAGATTTTGTGTATCCCGATGCGTTAATTCGTTCAGGGGATTGTCTTCTATACCTTCGTGATTTTAGTCGAGCAAAAGGATATTACAACACCATAATCAACAAAAAATACCCCAATCAAGATTATGCCATGTTTCAGTTGAGTCTAATTCACAATATTCAAAATAAATCGGCCCTGCAAATTGCTTTACTCGACAAAATTATCAATAATTTTCCAAGTTCGCTGTATGCAGATGATGCCCTTTATGCTAAGGGGAATGCCTATTTAATTAAAAACGATAAAGATAATGCTAGTTTTGCCTTTGAACAATTGATCCGCAAATATCCCAATTCAAGCACCGCTAATAAAGCGATGTTGAAACTTGGATTAATAGCCTATGCCCAAAACAACAACGCCAAAGCCTTGCAATACTACGAAGAGGTTTTTCGTTCGTATCCACAAAGCGAGGAAGGCAGCGATGCCTTAGCAGCACTCAAAGAAATATACATCGAAAGTGGCAACCCGGATGGCTACTTTCAATTTATCAATTCGGTACAAGGCTTTGAAATTGATGAATTAGAAAAAGATTCCTTAATGTATCAATCTGCACAACGTCAATTCGATAACGGCGATTGGGAATTAGCCGTAGCTTCGTACAGCAGTTACCTGACCAAATTCCCGACAGGAATTCACAGTTTGCAGGCGCATTTTAATAGAGGCGAGTCATTTTTTGACTTAAAACGTTACGAAGAAGCTTTATTAGATTACGCATACATATCCGACAATGGCAACCAAAGCTTTGCTGAAATTGCCAATCACAGGGCCGCTAATATTTGTTATTTTAGTACGCAAAATTTTGGAGAGGCCCTGCGTTTTTACTTACGATTAGAAAAAGTAGCCTCTTCTGCCGATATGCTTTTTGAATCGCAACAATTTGGGATGCGCTCTAGTTTTTATGCCGGTCAGTTAGATAGTCTCCCTACTATTGCAGAACGCTTCATGAACAATGAACGAGCCACAACTCAGGACCATGCAGAAGCTAACTATTTTATTGGCAAGTCGAGATTAGCTCAACAACAATACGCTGCTGCACTTACAGCCTTTAACAAAAACATCGAATTGAGCGGAGACGATGTTCGATCGGCTGAATCTAGGTATTGGAGGGCTTATATTGCCTACGAAAATCGAGATTTAGACAAAGCGATGGACCTTTGTTTCCAAAACAACAAAGAAATACCGGCACATCCTTATTGGCTTGTTAAGAGTTTTATTCTACTAGCTGATATCTATGCCGAAAAAGGCAACTTATTTCAGGCAAAAGCGACATTGCAGTCAATTGTTGACAATTACAAGGGTGATCAGGAATTGATGGATGAAGCCAGTCAAAAACTAAAACTAGTGAAAGAGGCAGAAGCCAATAAAAGTAAACTTAAAAGAGAAAATCCAAATGATGAAATGGAAATGATAGAGGAGAACTAATCAATTTAAAGCTCCTTTTTCCTTATTTAAACAACGCATTATGAAAATATTTTGCATAATATTATTGATATTCATCGCTTGTACAAGTACAACTATTCAAGCGCAAATAACAGGCAATAACGAAACTGAATTATTAAAACCGTTTCGAGCCAAACTAGCAAAGAGCAAGAAGTTTGAGAGCAAACCACATTTGCCTCAACTCGACAGCAATTCTAATAAAAATCAGCAATACTTAGTACCCGCACACTTACTCAGTCTACAATATCCTGCACCGGTGATTCGGCCACTTGCTATGCCTAAAGCCAAACAAGAAAAAGCCTATAGTTTTTATGCAAAAGCTGCCATAGGCTACCCTTTATCTCCGCTTGCTGAAATATCGTACAATGCATTATTTGATGCCTTTAAATTGGATGTTCATGCTGCACATCATTCTATTATTCAAGGCTATTTCCCCAACCAAAGTTTTAGCAAAACTCAATTTGATGTTAATGGTACATATTTTACCAAAAAATCGTTAGCCGTAGGCGGTAGATTTGAAATCAACTACAATACCAATCGATTTTACGGCTTTTTAGACTCCCTTGAATCTATCTCGATTAGCGACGATAGCATGCGTCAGCGATTCTTAGATATTCAAGGAAATGTCCATCTTTTTAATGCTAAGGTGGCTAAAATAGACCTCAACTACCGAGGAGATGTTGATTTTTATGTTTACAGCGACAACTTTGGTTCTTCAGAATTTAGTATTACGCCGAGTTTTAGCCTCGAAAAATGGTTTGGTAAAAGCAAAGAAAAACATCCTTTGGTCCTAGATATCGGACTAAACTACCTATCCTTCAAAGATTTGCCAGTCACGATTGATAGTGTAACCACTACAAGTAGCAAAAACCTGTTACTTTTTTATTTTCACCCTACTTTTACAGTAAATGCGGGTGCTTTCAAGGCACGCTTAGGCGTCAATTTAGGTGTCAACAATCGTCGGTTTTTTATTCATCCCGATGTAGAATTGTCCTATGCCCTAGCTAAAGGCGTTGCCACAATTTATGCGGGGGCAAACGGGCAAGTACGACAAAACAATTTCCGTTCCTTAAGTCGATACAATCCTTTTCTTGTTTCTAATCCAGATATACGTCATAGTAATTACCTCGAATTTTTTGGTGGGGCAAGAGGTTCTGTCAAAAAAATCACCTATGATATTCGTGCCGGATATACCCTAACTCAAGACCTTCCTTTCTTTATGAATGATCGCGATAGTCTAAGTCAGTTTTCGCGTTTCAGGCCCGTTTATGATACCTGTAATATTATTTTCGTTCGAGGAAATCTTGATTTCAGACTTATCAAAAACCTACTAATCGGCGGAACAATCGGCTACAATATTTACCAAACACGGCAGTTTGAAAAAGCCTTTCATTTACCTACTTTCGAAAGCAACTTTTTTGTGCAATACGATTTGTACTTAAGTCCAAAAGGCAAGCAAACAACTAAAAGCAAAGACAGAAAAGTGAGTAACTATCTTTCGTTCAGAGGAGAATTATTTGTCAATGCAGGCATTCCTTATCTGAATGAGAATTCAGAAACCAAATTATTACAAGGTTTGTACGACTTCAGTTTTAATGTTCGATACCAAGCGACTAAAAACATTGCTGTTTTCGCCGATTTAAACAATATCATACACAATCAAAATCAACGATGGTATTTGTATCGTCAGGTTGGTTTTAATGGTATGTTGGGGCTAGAAGTTAAATTTTAACACAAAAAGGCATTATTTTTGGTCCTTAATTTATTGATCATACGCAAGCAATCCCAACTGTCTAAAAAATTCAGATAAAATTATGCTTATTCATCCTAGTTGGTTTTTTATTTTAGTTCTTTCTATCTTTTTTACGGCTTGTATTAAAGATAATTCTCCATCAATTCCAGCCTATATACACATTGAGAATATTTTTTTTGAAGCCGACACAAGCTTGGGTCAAGGTAGTTCTTCATCGGCGATTACAGATGCATGGCCTAGTGTAGACGGACAGCTTTTAGGGGCCAATAATCTAGGGGCTACCTTTCCGGTGATACTCGACCCTAATGTAAGCAACAACGCCTTAAGAATTTCTGCAGGCATCAAAGAAAATGGCATTGGCAACACGCGTATCATTTATCCATTTTACGAACCGTATCTCGAGGTCAAAACACTAGAAGCTGGCAAAATTGATACTTTTCGGCCTGTTTTGCGCTACGATACAAGTGCAACCATCCTTGTTCTAGAAGATTTTGAAAATCCCAACCAATTACTTTTTACCGACGACCAAGATGGCAATTCTAACACAGAGTTGATTCACCAAAACCAAGACGTTTTTGAAGGAAATTATTCTGGTCTGATTGTACTCGACTCTGCCAACCTTGATTGTACGGTTGCAACATCGACACACTACTACAATTTACAACCTACAGGTACAGCATTTCCTGTCTATCTAGAACTCAATTACAAAACAAACACGCCCTTTCAGATAGGTGTTATTGCTTATTACCCGAGTGGGTCGAGCGAATTTATTTACAAAGGCGGAGGAAATGCCAACGATAGTTGGAAAAAGATTTATTTTAATCTGACCGACGAGGTATATAGTTCGGCAGCTAATGAATTTGCAGTTGTTTTGCGGGCACTCAAATATCCGGATACCGAACAACCACTTATTTATCTGGATAATATCAAATTACTGCATTTCTAAATCTATAAAATAAAGGCGTAATCCATTCATCTTAGCGTAATTTTTGTAACTTTACCCTGCTTCTGTCTGAAACAAAATTTAACCAATAAATGAAATCTTGGAGGCTTCCTAAGGGAGTTTTATTCTATCTTTTTATCGATTACCTGATTGCATCGCTTTCTTGGTTTATCTTTATTTTGTTTCGAAGAACCATTCTTGAAGCACGCCCCCTCAGCTATGAAATATTCGACAACGATAGTTTTCGTTACAGTATGTTAGTGGTACCTGTAATATGGATTATGGTGCACATCATTTTTGACAGCTATCGCAATGTGTATCGTATGTCGCGTCTTGCAGAAATAGCCCGTACATTCTTTGCCACTTTTTTTGGAGTATTTCTTTTGTTTTTTACCATCCTCCTAGACGACTTAGTCAATTATATGGGAGGATACAAAGGCTATTATTTGGCTTTTGCCAGCCTTTGGGCAATTCAATTTGGATGTACTGTTTTTAGTAGAATGCTCTTTTTGAGCATTGCAAGCTATCGTATTCAAAATGGTAAATTTAGTTTCAATACCTTAATCATAGGCAGCCACGAAAACATAAGCCCTATCTATCATGATATCATAAACAGAAAAAGACAGTTGGGCTACAATATATTGGGATATATACGGATTCCTGGCAAACATGATTTTCCGCTCGAAAATGAATTGAATGCTCTAGGGGATTTACAGCAGCTACATCAATTATTGTACGATTTGAATATTGAGGAGGTTATTTTGGCCCTACACAAATCAGAACATACCAAGCTGAACAAACTAATCAGCACCTTAGACCGGCACAGCAACAAAATCTTAGTTCGCGCCATTCCCGATATGCGTGGCATTTTGTTGGGCAAAGTAAATATGCCAAGTGTGCGTGGTGCAGGATTGCTAGAAATAAAAACCCATTTCATTCCAATTTGGCTACGCATCATCAAACGTATGATGGATTTAAGTACTTCTTTTTTGGTGTTGATCTTGTGTAGTCCCCTGTATTTGTTTATTGCTATTCGAGTCAAAATTTCTTCAAAAGGTCCTGTTTTTTACAAACAAGAACGGATTGGTAAATACGGTCGCCCCTTTACGATTTATAAATTTAGGTCGATGTATTTAGATGCAGAAAAGGGCGGGCCACAATTATCAAGTACAGGAGATAGTCGTATAACAAACTGGGGCATTAAAATGCGAAAATATCGTTTGGATGAAATTCCTCAGTTTTGGAACGTCCTCAAAGGAGACATGTCGTTGGTCGGTCCTCGTCCCGAACGTCGTTTTTTTATAAATCAGATTGCCAAAAAAGCTCCAAATGTGCACAAGTTGCACAAGGTGCGCCCTGGAATAACCTCGTGGGGACAAGTTCAATACGGATATGCCTCTAATGTAGACGAAATGGTCGAACGGTTGAAATTGGATTTGATTTATATCGAAAACCTAACCCTTAAACTCGACCTCAAGATCTTAATTCATACCGTATTAGTCATCCTCAAAGGAAGTGGCAAATAAGGCGCTATAACTAACCATTCAATACAATGCACGATTCGCTAGGACGGCATATTTTGGTCGAACTATTCGGCTGTTCGCCAAGTATGCTAAATGATGTAATTCGATTAGAAAAATCGATGGTAGACGCCGCAAAAAAAGCGCACGCTACCGTTATTAACTCTACCTTTCACCACTTTTCTCCTTATGGAGTTTCTGGGGTTGTGGTGATTCAAGAAAGCCATTTGGCCGTGCATGCTTGGCCCGAATATCAATATGCAGCAGTAGACATCTTTACCTGTGGCACCGAAGTAGACCCTTGGGTGGCCTATGATTTTCTAAAAGAAGCCCTTCAGGCGGCACATGGATCCTGTATGGAACTAAAAAGAGGGCAAAAAGCAATGCTTGAAAGAATCGACATTGAATATCTTAGCGCCGATAGAAAAGAATCTGCATTACAAAACCAACCGCAATTTAAACGAAATGTATGGTTTACCGACAAGGACGAAAATATTGCTTTATCCTTACGTCATAGCGGTCAGTTACTCTATGATGAACAATCACCTTATCAACGGGTAAGGGTCTTAGAAAGTTATGCCTACGGCAAAACACTCTTGATTGATGATATGGTCATGTGTACCGAAAAGGATGAATTTGTCTACCACGAAATGATTGTTCATGTACCGATGTTTATTCACGGTAAGGTACAACGTGCCCTTGTAATAGGCGGAGGAGACGGTGGTACCGTCAGAGAATTGTTTAGACATAAAGGAATAGAGGATGTTGTCATGGTAGAGATCGACAAAAAAGTAGTGGAGGCCTCAAAACTTCACCTTCCGCAGTTATCCTGTGAATTTGACAACCCGAAACTAGAATTACGCATCGAAGACGGTATCTCATTTATGGCTAATTGTGCCGATGCCTCTTTCGATTTAATTATTATTGACGGAAGCGACCCTGAAGGCCCCGCTAAAGGTTTATTCAGTCCTGATTTTTATCAAGACTGTTATAGGGTACTCAAACAAGGAGGCGTTTTAAATTTACAAAGTGAAGGACCTTTATTCAATACTTCTGCATTCATTGACCTAAACAAGTGTACCGAGGCAATTTTTGGGGCTGCCTCTACGCGCTGTTATCTTGCCTATATAAGTACCTATCCTACGGGTATGTGGAGCTTTATAACGGCCCAAAAAGAAACTGAACTAAACTATGCTAACTTTGACATAAGCGAAGCCGCAATCTTTTCGCAGCAACAACATTTGCAATATTATAGTCCTGAAATGCATTTTGCAGCCTATGCCCTACCACCGTTTGTGCGCGACATGATACGAACGAAATAACTAAAAACCGCTTACAAAAAAGGCCCGAAGCAATGCTTCGGGCCTTTTTACTTATTTATTTTTCTTCTTCTTTTCTTGTGCTTGCTGTTCTTTGAGTATCTGTTGATATTTAGCCATAAACCCTGTTTGAGGTTTGGCTTTAAAATTCTTTTTATTATCAAGCATCCCGGCCCTCAATTTGTCTTTATCAATCAAAATATTTTTGGTAATAAAGGTTTGAGATATATTAAGAAGATTAGAAAACAACATATATGCTGTCAAACCTGCAGCCCAACTATTTAGGGCAAAGAAGAATAGAACAGGAAAAGAATACTGCATTATTTTCATCATTTTCATGTTCGGGCCAGCACTAGCGGTCATATCCATGTGTTTGGAATTATACCACAAGAAGGCAAACATAGAGATCATCCACAACAGCGTAAACAAACTAACATGATCGCCATATATATTATAGATGAAAGGAATATATCCAAAATCAAAAATAGAATCATAACTTACTAAATCGTCTGCCCACAAAAAAGACTGTTGCCTAAAATCAATTGAAGCGGGAAAGAAACGATATAGGGCAATCCATATAGGCATCGTCAGAAGCATCGGCAAGCAACCACCTAGAGGATTCAATCCATATTCCTGATACATTTTCATTTGAGCAGCTTGCATGCCTGCCTGATCGTCTTTGTGTTTTTTGCGCATTACCTCCATTTCTGGTTTAATAACACTCATTTTCACCCCATTCAGAATCATTTTGTATTGAAGTGGGAACAATGCCAAACGAATCAAGAAAGTGAGCAGGATAATAATTAGACCATAACTCGATACAAATAACGCAAAGAAATTAAAAATAGGGCGAATAACAGAGCGGCTAATAAATCCAAAAATACTCCAGCCAAACGGAATAATCCGTTCAAAAGAATTACCCATCGATGCCAATTCATCATAATCATTCGGACCGATATAAAATTGCATATCATAAGAAGCCAAATCACTATCTTTTGTTTCAAAGGTGACCATTGAATACAGTTCTTTCAGATGATCTTCTGATTCGTCTACCACTTTAGTAATCAAACTAGCATTACTAAATTTAGTCCCTTCTTTGGAAAATAAACTACTATTAAAAAACTGTTGTGATTGCGAAATCCAATCTACTGGATTTTCTAAATCTTCTTTGTCAGAAGTTCGACAGTCACAATAATCAAAATCATCATCCGTGCTCTTGTAATAAACCGTACTCATCGTCGCTTCATAATAGGGGTTTTTTTCTATTTTTCTCAAAAAGTTGTCCCAGCGCAAGACGAGTTTTTTGTCTCTTGGCATCAAGGTGTTGATCCCCTTTAGATTTAGTTGGTATTCTATGGCATAGTTGTCGGCAATAATATACTTTTGCTCGATATATTTACTTTTGTCATCCGAATAGGCTCTTAAGCTTAGTGTATTGTCGTTTAACGTTGGTTCGAAATACAAATCAGCTGTAGAAATATCGCCCTTAGGAGTCCCGGTCATTGGAATATAATATTCAAATTTGTTGCGGGCATCGTCCATCAACACTAAAGGTTCTTTATCATAAGGGTCTTCGGTTTTTTGATTGTACTGCAAAAACCCCTTAATTTCTACTTTGGAGATATGTCCTCCTTTGCGACTAAAAAAGATTTTGAATTGATCATTTTCTAAGGTGGAAACACCGGTTTGACCCTGGGCAGCAGACCCAAATGGCCCGAAAAGTTCTGACTGATTGTTTTTGAGCGTCAGAGCGGATAAGCTATCTTTTTGAGCTTCTGTGAGGGAAGAATCATTCGCAATGCTATCTAACAAACTTTTTTGCTTGTTTTGCTCTAACAGGCTTAGGCTATCTTTTTGGTTTAAAAGATCTAGTTGAGCTTGCTTTTCTTTTTCTTGTTGTTCCAACTCTTCTTTCGTTGGGGCGGTCATTATATTATAAGTAAGGTAGAGTAATACCAACAACATAATTCCTGTAAATGTCGAATTGTTTGATTTCATTGTGTAAGCTTTCCTGGTGTTTGTGCGTTACTAAAGTTAAGCCTTGGCCTAATGAGGGCAAAGATAAACAAAAAACAAAATTATTACAATGATTCGTCCTTTTGAAGTCCAAACCATTAACCTTTTAATTGATGGCTTAGTTCCTATTTTTTTTTTTCACCTCGATAATAATATTAACTTTGTGTTTAAGGAGGCAAAAGACAACTTTTTTGACTGTTTTATTTATACCATCAAGCTATCCACTTAATGCGCAATTCCCAAACCTATTTGCATGCGAGGCATACGATTATACGAAAGAACTAGATGGCGTTATTTGCTAATTATCATTTCTCTATTGGTAGTTGCTGCATCGATTTCTTATACCAATACGGTAGCCAATCAGCTCAAACTAGACGAACAAAAGAATATACAGCTTTGGGCAGATGCCCAAAAAAAGTTTGTTGAGGCAACCGATATTGAATATGAATACTGCGATTTTACCCTTCATTCTATGATTGAAGAGAAAAACAGTTACATCCCTGTAATACTGTGCGACGAATATTATCGAATTTTAGATGCCCGTAATTACAACAACAAAGATATCATTATCGATAGCTCATTTTTCAAAAAAGAAATCGAGCAATTAAGACAAAAACAAGTTCCTATTGAAATTGGTGATGAAAACATCAAAAATTATATTTTCTATCGTCAATCTTCCTTAATTACAAGCCTTGAATGGTTCCCTTATTTTCAGTTTGCTATTTTAGGGATGCTCATTTTAATCTCTTTTTTTACGTTCAGTTTTAACAAACAAGCAGAACAAGAACGTGTTTGGGTGGGCATGGCCAAAGAAACGGCGCATCAACTAGGTACCCCGATTACCTCATTAATGGGATGGATAGAGAATTTCAAACTCATGTACCCTGAGGATGAACAAATCAACATGATGTGTGAAGAAATGAATATTGATGTTGAATTGTTGAAATTAGTAGCCGACCGATTTTCGAAAATTGGGACAATTCCCAAATTAGAGCCCCATAATATATATAAAAACTTAGCCAAACATTATCAATACGTGGCGCAACGAGCTTCTAGAAAAATAGTTTTTGACTTTCCTGCAAACATGGATAAGCAATATCTTGAAGCCAAGATTAATCCGTTATTATTTGATTGGGTAATTGAAAACCTTCTTAAAAATGCCCTAGATTCTATGCAAGGCAAGGGGACCATAAAAGCATCCGTGCTGCAACTCGAATCCTATATCGTTATAGATATTAGCGACAGTGGCAAAGGCATTCCCAAAAATAAATTTAAATCGGTCTTTCTACCAGGCTATTCAACCAAAAAAAGAGGTTGGGGCTTGGGACTATCCCTTTGCAAAAGAATTATCGAAAAATACCACAATGGTAAAATTTTTGTACACAAATCGGTGGTAGACGAGGGAACTACTTTTAGAATCCAACTACCTGTTCTCTAAAACACAGGCTTTCATTCACATTACGACGCTATTCTATACATGCAATTATATTCAAAAACATTTCGTTTATTAAATTACGGTTTAGCCCTTTGCATTTTGTGCTTTAGTTTTACAAGCCTGGCGCAGTACACAGATACCCTTCGAATAAGCGATGAGGATGGTTTTGTGGTAATAGGTGCTGCAGCCTATATAGTAGACCAAACAGGACAAGTCGACAGTTCAAGTATCCAATTTAGTTCTATCGATGGAGAAATATACTTCAAAGATGTTCCCTTTTCTGCCTCTATAATGATTAGCAGCATACAATACCGTGAACAATTAATAAACATCCATTTGATTCGGGCTAATAAAGGTAAAATCATCATGCAGCAAGGCTTCCTCACTATGATAGAAGTAAGCGGCAAAGGCACCACGAACGAAAAAATCCCCTTATCTGAAGTCCCAAACAAAGTTACCGTAATCAATCGTAAAGAAATTGCATTGCTTAATCCGCAAACATCCGCCGATGCCCTCATGCAAAGTGGGGAGGTATTTCTCCAAAAAAGTCAAATGGGTGGCGGCAGTCCTATCATAAGAGGTTTTGAAGCCAACAAAGTATTGTTGGTTGTAGATGGAGTACGGATGAACAATGCCATTTACCGCAGTGGTCATCTACAAAATGCCATAAGCATCGATAATGCAGCTTTAGAAACCATTGAAATACACCACGGCCCTGGTTCGGTGATGTACGGTAGTGATGCTTTGGGGGGAGTTGTTCACTATTATACCAAAACGCCCAAACTTAGGTCTAAGGATATCAAACCCCTTGATGCCAATGTTTATGCTCGTTTTTCTACCGCCAATTTAGAGGGAACGGTCCACGCTGACTTAAATGTAGGCAACGATAAATTAGCCTCCTTTACAAGTATTACCTATGCCGCTTTTCAAGATTTAAGAGCAGGCCGTCTAAAAAGCAGCCCGAATATGAAATTAGCGTTTAATCGCTATTTTTATGCTACCCGAAACGACAGCACTGATTTGGTTACGGCCAACGAAAACCCTAATGTACAGGTTGGGACACGGTACAATCAACTCGATGCTATTCAGAAACTTCGATTTGTACCCAAGAAAGGCTTAGAATTTTTATTCAATCTTCAATATTCTACTACTTCTAATATTCCGCGTTACGATCAGTTGACCGACGGAGATGTTACCATCTCTAATGGACAAATTACAGAGCAAACCTTTAAATATGCCGAATGGTTTTATGGACCTCAACAACGTTTTTTTACCGCTTTTACCACCAAAATTGATCAAGACAGTTTGTTATTATTCAACCATGCTAATATCACAGCAGCATTTCAAAAAATTGATGAAGACAGAATTACCCGCAAGTTTAACGACCCCTTGCGCCGGATACAACAAGAAAATGTATATGTAATGACGCTGAATGCCGATTTTATCAAAAAATTTGGCAAAAAAAAGGCAAGACAATCCAAACTTTTATATGGCATAGAAGGTACCCACAACATAGTTTTGTCACTGGTAGAAACACAAAATATAGAAACGGGCAGTATTTCGAACCGTGGTATTGGAACACGCTATCCTGATGGAGGTAGCAATATGTCCACCTTTGGCGCCTATATAAGTTACAAACATAAAATTAGTAAAAAAGCCAACATAATAGCCGGTATGCGGTATGCTTATTCCAATCTTTCGGCTAATTTTGAAGACAGCATACTTTACAGTCTTCCATACAAAAATATTAGCGCTAGCAACCACGCCCTGACCGGAAGTATTGCCCTAGCATCCGACCTAGGTCAACAATTTAGATTCAATACAGCTATTTCTTCTTCTTATCGGACACCTAATATTGATGATTTTGGTAAAATACGCGTTAAGGGAGACAACATAACGATTCCTAATCCTAATATTAAACCAGAACAAGCCCTGAATTTTGAGGCAACCCTCGCCAAGCAATTTAAAAAGCAGGTTCAGCTGAGTTCAACTTTTTTCTACACACATCTATTCAATGCGATTTTGCAACAACCCGGCAGTTTAAACAATGCCGATACGATGTATTACGATGGTTCTTATCGTCAAATATTTACCAACAGCAATGCAGGCCAAGCCTTTATATGGGGCTTTAGTACCAATCTAAAAATAGAATTCAGTGAGGCGATTTTCCTTAAAATGGGTATCAATTATATCCGCGGTCGCGAAATCATTTCTGCTTCCGTCAACAAACCACTTGCGCATATCCCCCCTTTGTACGGGCAATTTGATTTGGCTTACAAACGTAAACTTTTCCAAACTCGTTTTAATGTCCGTTTTAATGGCCCTAAAGGCCTAGCTAATTATTCGGACAATAGTTCAGAAAATTTAGATAAAGCCTTGCCTGAAGGTACACCGGCTTGGTTTACCTTCAATATTTATGCAAGCCTCAAATTACATCCAAAGTTTTCGATCAATTTAGCCGTCGAAAATTTATTAGATTGGCACTATCGCCCTTATAGTTCGGGAGTTTCTGCACCGGGTATTAATGTTATTGTAACGCTTAGAGGGCATTTTTAACCCATTAAAAAAGTCCTTTCTCTTGAAGAGAAAGGACTTTGAAAGAATCGGTGTACAAGCTATGCTTATACTAAAACCTATTCCGCATTATCATTCTTATCGTCGTAAACTTCAAATTTCACAGAAGCCAAAACTTCTTTGTGAAGATGAACAGTGGCTGTGTACGTACCAAGCATTTTAACATCTTCTGGCAATTTGATATGCTTTCTGTTGATGTCAATATTGAACGCTTCGTTGATCGTCTTCGCTAACTGTATCGTCGAAACCGATCCAAAAATTTTGCCGGAAGTACCCGCTTTAGCAGCTACCTTAATGGTTTTAGAAGCCATTGATTCAGCCAAAGCTTTGGCTTCTTCGAGCAATTTAGCTGCACGTTCTTTTTGCAAAGAAATTTCTTGCATCAAGCTGTTTTTGTTGGCTTTATTAGCAACGATGGCTAATCCTTGAGGGATTAAATAGTTACGGGCATGTCCGGCTTTGACTTTAACTAAAGACTTTGCCATTCCAACATGCTCAACATCTTTTAATAATATAATTTCCATGATATATTAAATGTTATCAAGATTTTTAAATAATGTGAATGGATGGATTACTTCATGTTGTCCGCAACATAAGGCAATAGGGCTAAATGGCGTGCACGTTTGACCGCAGTCGCAACTTTTCTTTGATATTTCAAAGAATTCCCCGTCAAACGACGTGGTAAAATCTTACCTTGGTCGTTGATGAAATTCATTAAAAAATCTACATCCGTGTAATCAATTGATTTAATCCCGAATCGACGAAAACGGCAATATTTGTTGCGCTTTTGGCCAATTTTAGGATTGCTTAAAAATTTTATATCTTCTCTAGTTGCCATGATTTATAGCTTTTCATTAATTTTAAAAATGGATGAATACTAACCCTCAACCTTCGCTTCTTTGCTTGGTTTAGTAGTTTTGTTTTCTGAGTTCTCAGTAGTCTCTTCAGTTGTTTCTGCTTTCTTAGCAAATTTACCAGCTCTTTTATCGATGTTGTACTGAGCGCGATTTTTGTCAACTTTGACAGTAAGATACCTCAAAACGTTGTCATCACGACGAAACGCTAATTCCATTTGACTAATTGCATCAGACCCGATAGCAGCTTTGTATTCTAGCCAAAAATAAGCACCTGATGTTCTTTTGTTAATAGGATATGCTAATTGCATAATTCCTTTTTCGTCTAAATGTATGATTTCACATCCTTCTTTTTTGAGGAAATCAACATACATTTGAGCCGTCTGTCCAATTTCATCACCTGACAGCGTGGGATCGATGATGAAGGTAGTTTCATATTGTCTCATAACAATAATAAAATTTAAATGATTAAATGTTGTTTAATTTAAAACGAATGCGAAGATAGTAATTTATAGCCATTTATAAAAATAATAATGCCAGGAACTTACATTTTGTGAAAAACAACCCCTGCTTTGTTATTTTTAAAGAAAAAATAGATACTTTTAATGACAGATACCCTTCGGGCTAGATTCAATTCATTTTACTCCAAAAATACTATAATGAACCTCTTTCAGCAATTTCTATTTCTATCGCTTGTACTATTTTTTTTGTTTTCTTGTACTCCCACATCTGAGACCAAACAAGACGATCCGTCAGCTAACACCGCTGTTAAGACAGAATCAGTTACTGAATCCACCGAAATAAAGTCTGATGCGTTGGACAAATCTGCTTACTCTGAATTAGACCAAGATATGTATATGGAAGATTATCAGGGTCAAAAAATATGGCTTAAAGGTCGCATTACGCAGCAGCCAATGCAACACATGATGAAAGACCCTCCTCCGTTCGGTGCACCCGAAAAACACCAAACAATAGATTTTAACGATGGTGAACAAACAGTTGTCTACTATTCGGGCATAGATGTTCCTGAAGATGAACAAGAACACCTATACTACGGTACGGTCGATAAAATTAGCGGTGCTGGAAAAGGAGGTGGCACCCACACAGAGTATTTTTTGATACTCGACCACGTCGATTAATTCAATCTAAATTCCAATTTATAGGTATTTGGCCCTTATCTTCTAAAAAGTTATTGGCCAATCGAAAGTGATTGCAACCCAAAAAGGCGTTTCTGGCCAAGGGAGACGGATGTGCAGCCTTCAATACTAAGTGCTTATTAGATGCAATCAGACTTTCTTTTTTTTGTGCATATTTGCCCCATAACATAAACACAATACCAGAATATTCTTTCGATAGGATGCGAATGACTGCATCTGTAAATAATTCCCAACCAATTTTACGATGTGAAGCAGCTTTTTTATGTTCGACCGTAAGAATTGAATTGAGTAATAAAACACCTTGATGAAACCAAGGTTGTAGATTGCCGTGATTGGGTAGTTTAAAGGAAGGAATCGTCTGATTCAGTTCTTTATACACATTTCTCAAAGAAGCTGGAATTTTTTGATCTTTCGGAACAGAAAACGACAAACCCTGCGCTTGTCCGGGCCCATGATAAGGGTCTTGACCCAAGAGAACAACTTTAATAGCAGCTGGTCTTAGGCCTTCTAATGCGGCAAAAGTTTGGTTTATTGGTGGGTAAATTTGTAGGCTTTCATCCAAACTTTTGTTCAGACAATCAATAATATTTTGAAAATACTTTTGGGGTAATTGCTCCGATAAAAGCTCGTCCCATTGGTTGTTAAAAAAAGGTACTTGATAGCGCATAGACCTTTAACTTGATCGCTTAAGTTGACTAAAAAGAACGATTAAATGCATCGCCCATATACTCTAATTCACCTGCTGTGGCGTATATCTTCAAAGCATCGTAAGCTTTTTTGGGCCAGTCTTGGGCTTGTTCAACAGCTTGCAAATACAAAATAATATCAGCGTCTTTATCTCCAAACCCCTTGAGAAGCATATTTTTGCCATCCCAGCTTATTTCAAATTCTTTTTCGGAGGCTGCATGCAGGGGAATACCTTTGATAGTAACAGCATTCTTTTGGGATGCTTCAATGCTATATAGCATACGAACAGCATCGTAGCCGGGATTCAACACTAATATACCTTGTGGTTGTATTGCCACACATATATTAGACAGTAATTCCAAAATTTGCTTTTCCATTTTGGCTGGAACT